>NZ_JBEYUA010000003.1:245881-666375 GCF_040643285.1 Spirillospora sp. NPDC047279 | reverse complement strand
TCTGGCGCTCGACGCCCTGGAAATGGCGATCTGGGCTCGTGGTGGCGCTGTAGACGGCCTCGTCCACCATTCAGACAGGGGCGTTCAATACACTTTCATCCGTTACGCCGAGCGACTCGACCAGATCGGTGCTGCACGTTCCGTTGGCAGCAAGGGCGACTCGTATGACAATGCCGCCGCTGAGTCGTTGAACAGTCTCTACAAGAAGGAACTCATCGACTTCCACGGTGGATGGATAGGCGTCATGGATGTGACGATCGCCACCATGAAATGGGTTGCTTGGTACAATTCTGAAAGGCTACATTCCTACTGCGGGAACGTCCCTCCGGCCGAGTACGAGGAGACGTTCCACCGATCAGCCGCTGGCACCGGCACGGCGATCGAGAACCAACCGATCTAGCCTCCAACTTTGCCGGGGCGGTCCACTTTCCGACCCCGGGCGAACCAGTAAGGATGCAGACACCCTCCCGTTCCAAGGTGTTCTGAACCCTGCCGTACGAAGGGGTCTCGACCCAGTACTTCGCCCGGTCCGCGACGGCCTCCAGCATCGCGTGGGAGCGGCTCCATCGACCGGCGTTGATCATCGACTCCAGGACATTCGTGGAGGAGAGCCAGACCTTAAAGTGCCGGCGTTCGACATCCGGGCACTCCCCGAGCGCGGCATTCAGTCTCTGTGGCCCCCATACGTCGTCCTGGGGTATGCCGAGGATCTCCATGACCTCGGCTTCGGTCTGGCCGGTCATCGGATGGGAGGTGACCAGGATGTATCTGTCCGCCCCCCTGTAGCCATCCTTAGCGAGTTCCTTTTTACGGCCCCGATGAACTTTGACCGATCGGATTTCACATAGTGCTTGCACTGGACCACGATCCGATAGCCGTCCGGCCGGATCCACAAGAGATCGATCCCCTGGTCCCGCCCACTCGGGTAGGCGTGCAGGTCGAGCCCCAGCCCGGAGTGGAGGAGGTCGCGGACAAAATATTCGAACTCAGCATCAGACAGCGTCTGAAAGGTGTAGTCGGACCGACCACATCCGGGCTCTACAGCAGATGTCGCAGAAACCGGACTCTCCTCCGCCCGGACGATTTACCGACCCCGAAGGCCAGGCGCTCTTCCAGTCACTTCACATGGGGGACGCCGAGGAGTTCGTCAACGCGGCGGGAATCCTGACGAAGAGACTGATCGGGCACATGAACAAGCGGACCAATGGAGGGTTGCTCGCCTGCGTACGCGCCGAGGGCGACTCGGAGCGCATCAGCGCGGTCCTCAAGCTGGAGGTCGTCGCACCGACCGGGACCACGCTCGAAGAACTCGCCTCCGGGGAGATCCGGCTGGCAACGGTCACCAACGTGCTGGAACAGCCCGGAGACCTGCAGAAGGGCGCACTGGTCGCGAGCGGCATGTCCGCCGAGGAGGTCATCTGCGGTGACACCCTCAGCCAGCAGGCCCACTATTTTCCTGAGGCGTTCGGCATCCAGGTGTACGCGAGGCCAAGCCAAGGCCCCTCCGCTCTCCTAACAGCAGTCGCGCGCCACGACTCACAGCTCGCCGGGCCGGTCGCCGCCGCGCTGTCCCAGGTGGCACCGGGACCTCTGCGGGACGTTCTCACCAGGCTCAGCACACACGTTCCCGGCCTCGATGCGACAGCGCAGAGAGAGATCATCGACACCCTGGAGCAACTCCGGCGGCCGATCGGTTACCTGCAGACGGGCAGGGCCGTCACCGCCGTGATCGAACAGGGCGAGCTCCTCATCAAGGGTCCTGCGGCGCTGATCCTGCACGACGTGGAGATCCGTCAGCGTCCGGACGGCAAGTGGGAGGCCGCCATGGGATTCGAGCACGAGCCAAAGATCAGCTATCGCTAGCCGACCGGGGCCGTCCAGCAGGCGTGCCGTCGGCGGAGGCTGTGGACGCGCCGTCGGCGGTGGCGGCCAGAAGAGCTCGGTAGAGGACGCCGGCATCGCCCAGGCGGTGGCGAAGGAGCCTCTCCAAGCCGCCTACGGGGATGAGGTTCTGGGGCGCACGCGGGTCCTTGTAGTCGACACCGGCGAGCGTCTGGATGGCTCCGGTCGCGTGATCCGCCAGAGCGGTCACCGCTTCCTGCGACAGGGTCGTGCTCGCTTCGCAGCGGGCGATGCCGGCCCAGGGCGCTGCTGAACGTGTGGGCAGGCGAAGGTACCAGGAGTAACGACGCCAGCTGGTGCCCATCAGAAAGACGGGTGTTCGCTGGCCTGGGCGTAGCGCGCCGACGATGTCCGACTGAAGGTCAGGCAGGTAGCCGGCGTGGTGCGCCTTGATGTACCCGACCGTACGCGGCAACTGGGTGCGGCCCCGGAGAGGACCGTCGACGATGAGAAGCTCGTCCTCGTCGATGGCGGCGCGATACTCGGTCGCCACTTCTACCTCCAGGGCGGTCAGCTGGCGCTGGAGAGCCAGGGAGAGTTGTTCCGCGCTTCCATCGCGAGCCCGAAAGGAGGCGTAGGAGCCCGCCCAGGTGTGGATTTCGTTGGATTGCGACGAAGGGCTGAAAATCGAACGACGGACGTCGACGGATGTGAGCCGGGCGAGTCCGCCGGTGCCGGGCTCACAGCGAACCAGACCGGCCGCATACGACGCCGCGATTCCCGGAGACGGCATCCCATCGTCAAGACCGTTGATCCAGACCCGGGCCTCGATGCGCCGCACACCGTCGGCGACGAGAACGGGACCGCCCGGCGCCGCCGCAGGCGTGATCGGACGCCACCGTGCGGCGGGCAGTTCCACGCTCAGGTCGAGCTCGGCCGACGTCGCGTCGAGTTCGGCCAGGGCCTCAGCGGTCAGGGACGTGGCGTAGCCAGGGTCCCAGGGGTCGACGGTGATGGCGCCCACGGCGGCCGGGGTCATGGTCACGTGGTCTTCTTCTCCAGGTGAGAGCCGTTGCCGTCGCGGGTGACCTCGAAGCGCACGGGCACTCGTTCGGCCAGAGCGGGGACGTGCGTGACGATCCCCACCATCCGGTCTCCGCTTGAAGCCAGGCGTTCGAGCGTGGTCGCGACGGTGTCGAGCATGGCCGGGTCGAGCGTGCCGAAGCCCTCGTCCAAGAAGATCGAGTCCAGGCTGCGCGTGTCAGCTGCGGCGAGGCCGGCGACCCGATCGGTGAGCGCCAGCGCCAATGCCAGTGACGCCTGGAAGGTCTCTCCGCCGGAGAGTGTGCGCACGCTCCGGCGCATGCCCGCCTCGGCGTAGTCGATCACCTCGATCGCATTCTTCGCGTCGAGCACCAGCTCGAACTGCCCATCGGAGAGTTCACGCAGGGTCTGTGAAGCGGCGATGACGAGCAGCTCCAGCGCCTCTCCGCACAACCAGTTCTCGAAATTGTTGGCGCGCAGCCGCTGCCCCAGTTCGTGTGCGACCTGTTGTTCCTCCCTGTGCCTCCGGATCTGATCACCGAGCCGCTCGGCCCGGCGCCGGTTGTCGCGCACTCGCTCAAGCCACGTCTCGGCGCGGGTGGCGTCCGCCGTCACAGCTCGGCCGATCGCGTCACTTTCCATTGGGGTGGGCCGGAGGACGCCATGAGCGTCCAGCAGTCGGCCGAGCGCGTCACGTTCGTCATCCCGTCGCCATCGCAAGCCCTCCAGGCGCGCGTCCAGGTCGGCCGCGGCCCTGCGGCGTCCATCCGCGGTCTCGCCGCACCAGGTGACCAGGGAGCTCCAGGCAACGTGGACATCGGAGCGCTCGACCTGAGGTGCCCCAAGCGCGACCAAGGAGTCCCGAGCGGCGTCCAACTCGCGATGCGCCCGGTCGGCCTCGTTCTTCAGCTCCGCCCAACGCCGCTCGGCCTCGGCCCGCAAGGTGCGCGCCGACACCGCGGCCTGGCGTGCCCGCCCGGCTTCCTCCTCCGCTGCGGCGATGGCGCCGAGCCTCTGGTTCAGGACCTCAACGTCCGGATGAGCCCGCACCTGGTCGAGCTGAACCGAGAGCTGGTCCTGACGGTCGTCCAGGGATCGGTTGAGGCCTGCGACCCTGACCAGGCCCTCCTGGTGGGCCGTCTGCCGTAGCTCCAGCTCAGCCGCCCGTGCCGTCACCTCCTGCTGAGTGTCGTCGAGATCGGCCGGTGCGGGGTGGCGAGGAAGTTCGGCAACGGGATGCCGGCAGACGGGACAGGGCTCGCCGACGGTCAGGCGCCTGGCCAGGTCAGCACCGACATGCGCGTCGCGAGCGTGGTCGCGCCGAACCTCGGCGCGTGTCAGACGGTCGCGGGCCCGGCCGATCTGGAGCTCGGCCTCCTGGGTTGTCGAACGCGCGACCTCCAGGTCTGACTGGAGGTCCTCGACCTCGTCCCTGAGGCGTCGGCTCTCGGCATGAGCCTCGACGGCCAGCTTGAGGTCGGTCTTGTCGCCGAGCCCTGCCAATGTCTCGCGGGCCTGGTCCTCTTTCCGCTCGCTGTCGCCCACCTCGCCGTCCAGCCGGGCGGTCTCGGCATGGGCGGCGCGCAATTCCTCCGCGAGCGTGGACACATGGCCGGGCATCTCCACCGCGTCGAGGAGGTGCAGGGCATGGTCGATGCCGCCGCGTTCCGATTCCAGCTCCGCGACCTGCTCGTCATGCACGCGCAGGTCTCCCAGAGCGGCATTGACCTGGGTGGAGAGACTATTGAGCTCGTCGAGCCGCCTGACCGCCTCGACCTCTGCCGCCTCGTCCGCATCCGCGAGAGCGTCCAGCTGCCCCTGGGCCGCCTGAACGGTAGACGCGGCCGCCTTCTCCACATCCACGGCCCTGCGCCTGATGCGTTCGAAGACGTCGGCATCCAGGAGTTGCACCAGCAGTTCCTGGCGGTCACGCGGTGCCGAATGGAGAAACTCGGCGAAGCGGCCCTGCGGCAAGATCACGCACTGGGTGAAGTGGCGGTATTCCAGTCCGGTGAGACGCTCGGTCTCGGATGTGACCCGCCTGCCCTCGGCGATGTTTCTCACCGAGGCGCCGAGGAGGGCGTGCGTACCCTGGGCAGGATCCACCCCCGTATCGAGTTCGTCCAACCGCATCTCGCTCGTACCGACTCTCCCTGCGGCGTTGCGCACGAGGGTGCGGACGATCCCGTAGCGGCGACCGGCCGCCTCGAAGACCAGCCCGACCTTCCCGGACGTCGCGGAAGGGGCAAGGGCCCAGGAGACCGTGTTCTCCCTGCCCCAGCGCGGCACCGTTCCATAGAGGGCGAAACAGATCGCGTCGATGATCGTGCTCTTGCCCGCTCCGGTCGGGCCGACCAGCACGAAGTAGTCGACATCATGAAGGTCGATCGTGGTCGGCGTCCGGAAACTGCAGAAGTTCTCCAGGTGGAGAGAGATCGGGCGCATCAGCCGTTCCCCTCCGCGCCTTCGAGGATCTCCCTGTGCAGTCTGGCGAACAGAGCGGCCATCCGCTCGTCCTCCCGGTTGGTCTCCTTCAAGTAGTCGCGGAACATCTGTTCCGGCGTACGGGCTGTTCCCGCTCCCCCGCCGTCCCTCCTGCGCGAGATGGTGGGTCGGAACCGTTCGTCGACATCGACGGTGAGCGCGTTCGGGAGGATCTCTCGCACCGAATCGGCGAGGCCGGCCACCGGCTTCTCGGCCACCACGACACGCAACCAGGCGTCTTCAAGGTCTTCGGCCATCGCCTCGAGCTCGTCAAGAGAACCGTTGACCGTACGGAGGACACGGGCGTTCTCGAAGACCGCTTCACGGACCCGGGCGGGACGTCCTGGTTCGAGAGTGACCAGCAGAGCGCCGGGAGTGTTCTGCTGTTCCCCGAAATCGACGGCGATCGGCGAGCCGCTGTACCAGATGGGGCAGGGCCCGGTGATCTGCTGGCGCCGGTGGAGGTGGCCGAGCGCGGCGTACTGGGTGCTGGGCGGGAACGCGTTCACCTCGAAGTAGTAGGAGAAGATCGTCTGCGCCTCGCGCTCCCCGCCTCCCATCTTCCCGTTCGGGAGCGTCCCGTGCGCGGTGATCAAGTTGATGGTGTCGTCGGTGAACCCCGCGGTGAGAGCCTCGGCGAGCCGCGCGAAGCGGTCGGCGTAGCGGCGGTTGTGCTGATCGGGGGTGTCGGTGAGGGTCTCCATGGCACGGACGACGTAGCGGTGCGAGAGGAAGGGCATCAGCGCGAGCCGGACGGGTTCCCCGCCGCGCGTCGTCCAGGACACCACCCCGCCCTCTTCGGGGCGGCGGAACTTCCCGATGACGTGGATGCCGAGCGGCCCAAGAACGGGTCGGTAGACCTCCAGCAGGCGGGGATCGTCGTGGTTGCCGGCGAGAACGACCACCTCCCTCCCTTCCTCGCGCAGAGCCAGCAGGGTCCGCATCACCAGCGACTGCGAAGGCGGCGTGGGCGCCGACGTGTCAAAGACGTCACCCGCGACGATGACCGCGTCGACGTCCTCGGCGCGGGCGAGCTCAACGATCTCGGCGAGGACTCTCGCGTGCTCCTCGGCGCGGGATCGACCTCGGAGCACCTTGCCGACATGCCAGTCGGCGGTGTGCAGCACCTTCATGAAGGCTCCAGGGGAAGGCTCCAGGGTCAGAAGGGTGGCGGATCCTCGTCCGCCTCTTCGAGCCCGGAGAACGGATCGCTGGGCGATCCCGGGGAGAGCGCCGGTCCCCCGGAGGTACCGCCCGCTTCGGATGGGCGTGTGGCCCAGGCGGGGAACGGGAATTCGACGGCAAGCGGTACGGGGATCTCCGGCTGCCCGACGAACATGGTGCCGGGTTTGGCGATCGTGGCTCGCGCCCTGGCCGCGGGCGGAAGCCAGCCGTATTCGGCCCGCCCCGCCTCCGCGGCGTCAAGCCGACCGGCGACACGCACCGCGCAGTTGGCCACGATCCTGCGCTCGACCTCGGAGGCGGTCTGCTGGGCGCCGATGAGGATCACGCCGAGCGAGCGGCCTCGTTCGGCGATGTCCAACAGGATCTGCTTGATCGGTGAGCCGCCCTCGCGCGGGGCGTACTTGTTCAGCTCGTCCAGGACCACGAACAACAGCGGACGTGCGCTGCCGGTGCCTTCCTTCCGCGCGAACTCGCCGCGCAGCACGACTCCCACGACGAACCGTTGTGCGCGTTCGGGCAGGTTGTGGAGGTCGACGATGGTGACCTGAGCGTCCGAGGTGCTGATCGATCGGTCGCGCCGAGGAGGGAGGTCGCCTCTGACGATCGACGACAGCGGCCGTACGGACGAGCGCAGGCGTCGCAGGAACGCGTTGACGGTCCCGAGCCCCATGAGGTTCCCGCCCCATTGGGCGCGCTCGGCGTCATCGGTCAGCCCGTCGGAGATGAGGTCCACCAGATCCGAGTACGTACGGCAGACCTCGCTCGGCCCGCCGTCGGGGTTCCGGACCCGCACAGCGCCGCCATCGCTCGCCTGTTCGGCGTCCCGGCGAAGCCGGGCGGCGACCTGGCCGATCAGCAGTGTGTACTGGGCTCGCTCGTCCTCGTTGTCGGCGAAGACGTACCCCAGCAACTCCTCCGCGCAGAACTCGGCGAGGGTCCAGTAGAAGGGGCCGACGTCCCGGGTGCGCGCCGAGACGTGCGGGACACCGTTCGGATCACCAGGCCGAGGCGGAGCGAAGACCTGCACACTTCCGAACGGCCCTGGTGTGAGTCCCAGGCGCCGGTAGGCGGCTCGCGCGGTCTCGTCCACCCGGTTGTTGGCGTGGTCCAGGAAGAGCAGGTCCTCGCCCTTCACGGAAAAGATCAATGCCTTGGTATTGGCCGATTCAGCACCCAGAGCCCCGGAGTTGAAGATCGAATAGAGGAGGAACGTCGCGAACGAGGTCTTGGTCGCGACGCCGGACACCCCGGAGATCGATACATGCGCCCCGCGCGTGCCGTCCAGGAACTCCAGATTCACGTGGACGGGCTCGCCGTCCCTTCCGAGCCCCACCGGTATCCGGCGCTCCATGACGTCGAAATAGAGGGCACGCTCCCTGTCTCCGGCTCCCGCCCGTTCAGCGACCGTCCCCGGCAATGGCGGGACGTAGATCTCGGGCTCGACGCGAGTCACCGACACCTCCGCGGACTCGACCACCGCGGCGGGCAGGATCCCTTCGGAGATCAGGAACACGTCCGAGTCGTAACTCGCGCCTTCGTGCCGGGCCTCGACGTTGGTGACCACCCCGGCGATCATGACGCGACCCCGTCCGGGCACCTCCCGCCAGGCCACCACCACCTCGTCCAGCTGGACCACCTTGCCCGGCTCCAAGCCGACCCAGAACGACAGAGGCGTGGCCGACTGAGTTCCGAGGACCCTCCCGATGACCTCCCCGCCATCGGCCATCCGGGTCCTCCCTCAGTAGCAATGTCCCTCGACCGCCAAGCATAGGCACCCGGGATCCCTCTAAGTCCGCCATTTACACGATGAGGTCGGCGCGCCCTCCCTGCCGAGTCAAGGCGCCGGCGAGCGCGATCGATCAACCGCCGAGCACATTCACGGGGTGGCGGGTATCATCTCTTTACGTCGCGATTGCGGCGACGAGCTAAACCGGGGCGAATTGCCCCCGAGGGCGCGGTTTTCGGACCGCGCCCTCTCCATTTCCCGCAAGGACCTGCGATGACATCACCCCCGGTCGGACAGGACCCCACCTCGGCCTACTCGCGCCACATCACGACGCGGCTGCTCGACTTCACCAGCCCCTCGACGCCCTGGCCACGGAGGATCTGGGACACCGGGACCTTCCTGGCCCTCGAGGAGTTGCATGAGGCAGGCGAATGGGTCGACCGGCGAGTACTCCATCAGGTGGCGGTCGACTGGCAGAGCCGAGCGCTGGAACGGATCATCGGCGACGACCAGGCACTCGGCACCAAGGACGTGCGCAAGCAGCTCCAGGACGTTCTCCGGACGTCGCTGACGGTCTCCAGCGACGCACGGCGCCGCCTGGAATACCTGATCGAGGCCGCGCGACCCGGCTACCTCGGCCGGTGGGCGTCGCATGTCGCAGCGCCGGCCCCGCTCCGGCCCGAGCGCGTGGCTCGCGCCGTCGCGTCCCATCTGCTGGACGGCGGGCACAGCCTCGGCGGGCTGCAGCGTTGGCTGCGCGACGGACGGCTGGGTCTGTCGGCGGCAGATCTCATCGCCGAGGCGGCGGCGCTCCACGCGCAACCGCTCACCACCTGGAAGGTCGTCGTTCCCTTCCGGCGGCTCCCGGACCATGAGCGGCTCGCCTCTCACCTGCCCAACTGGCTACCCGAAGCCGAGGCGCTGGCGCTGCTCCAGAAGGCCCGTATCAAGACCAAGCGAGCGCCGATCGTGGGAGCGCTGACCTACCAGGTTCCGGCCCGGGACCCGGAGCGTGCCGTCGAGGTCGCCTACGAGCTGGTGGAACGTCTCCAGGCGCGGGCCAGGTTCGGGGCCGCCGCCGGCTCGGTGGTCCCTCTCGACCAGGTCATCGTTGACGGGCGGGATCGCCCCATGGCGCTGCGGGCGCCGTCCCGCGGTGCGTTCGTGCTGTCTCTCGCGGCGGAGCGCCGCCAGTACATCGTCGGCAGCAAGGTTCAGCGCCTCGGCCCCGAGAGCCGGAGTCCGGTCGACGACGCGCTGGAGATCGCTTCGGCGCTGAACAACGGCCCGCTCGCCGCCGCACTGACCGGAGGATGGGCGGCGCTGGAGTCGATGCTCACCGAACCCCGCGATCCGGACGAGCAGGGCAGAGCCGTGGCCGCGACGCGAGCGGCCGCCCTCGTCGCGTGTTCCTGGCCGAGGGCCGAGTTGACGGCGCTGTCCTACCAGGTCCGCGAGGTGAGCGGCGACGACCTGAGCGAGCGTCTGGCGGCGTGCCGGACGAACCAGGAACGGGCCGCGCTGATCGAGGCGAGGCTCCGCGGCCCCGACGACCTCCCCCTGCGACGGACGTGGCGCATGAGCAGCGACATCGCCGCCATCCACCGGATGGAGGACGTGCTGAACGAGCCCCGGAAGGTCCTGGGCCGGGTGCGCCATTACGTCGAGGTGTCGTTCCGCCGCCTCTACCGCTGCCGGAACATCGTGCTCCATGGTGGGTCGGTCGGGGGCCTGGCGCTCCCCGCGACGCTCCGGGTGTCCGCGCCGCTGGTCGGTGCCGCCCTTGACAGGATCACGCATGCGCACCTGGTCGACGGGGTGGCGCCGCTCATGCTCGCCGCCAAGGCCGACATGGCACTCCAACTCGTCGGGGACGATCTCGGTCCCGAGCTTGGCGAGCTCATCGGCTGACGTGGCCGGTCACGAAACGCACGGGAGCGCCGAGCGCCTCCAGCGCACCGTCGAAGTCCGCGAGACGGGCGGCGAGCGTGGCGACGGCGAGGCGCTCCGGAAGGGCCTCGGCGAACTTCAACCCCTTCAACGCCCTTTCGTCGACCTCCGGCAGGCAGAGTCGTTCGGAGGCGTCCTCGGTCCCTGCCCGCCACATCTCGGGTGTGAGGTCGCTTCGCAGCCTGACCCACTCGTCGTCGAACCGCTGCCGCTCGTCGGTCAGACCTGACAGCGAGGCGGTCAGCACGGCGTTCGCCCGGAATCCGGCCCACGTCCACCATCGGACGTCATCACCGTGCCGGGCGATGACCGTTCCGCTCGGATGCACCGTGTCGAGGTTGTTCTCTCTAGCCTCGGCGAGGTGCCGTGCGGCTCGCTCGGTCAGTCTGACCGCGGGATCGGAGCCGAGCAGCACGTCCCGGCAGGCGCGGGTCAGCGCGAACCCCACGCCAGAGTGCGCTGCCCCGAACCAGCGGGCCTTGCCGCCTCCGTCCGACGGCTCGACGAAACAACGCCGCCGTTTCCAGTCGATCCAGGTGACCTTCCAGCTGCGCCCGCCGAGGAGCAGCAGGCGTGGACCGTCCACCTTCTCGGTGAGCAGCATCGGGTCGGTCTTCCCGATCTCCTGCCGACCGGCCAGGACGGTGAACTCGGGGGGAGCGACGAAGACCGCCGTCATGTCCATGAAATGGCGTCGGCCGAACTTCGCTTCCGCCGCCGGGCCGATGAAGATGAACTCCCCGTCCCGTTCCACGAAACCGTTCTCGATCAGGTGCCTGACGACCGGTTCAGCACTGCGGTCGAAGGGCGGCAGACCGTTCCACTGCTCTGTCCAGAGCCGGTCGCCGACCTTGTGCTGTTGCAGGCACAGCGCGAGCATCTGCTGCGCGACGATGTGGCGAGGCTCCGGCGGTGCCTCCACCGGTTCCACGAATCCGCGACTCCACAGGAGCAGAAGGCCCGCCGCCGTCACCAGTGCGTCGTGATTCAGTGCGAGGAACAGGCAGTTGCGGTCGTTGCCTGCGCGCCTGCCGGTCCTGCCGAGCCGTTGCAGAAACGATGCCACGGTCGCGGGAGCATTGATCTGGATGACGCGGTCAAGGTCACCGACGTCGATGCCGAGTTCCAGGGTGCTGGTCGCGACGATGACGCAGTCACGGGCTTCGGCGAACGCCTCCTCCGCCCGGCGCCGCTCGTCAAGGGAGAGTGAGGCGTGCGACAGGAACGTGGTGACCCCGCGAGCGCGCAGCGCCGCGCCGAGTTCCTCGACCAGTTGCCGGGAGTCGCAGAACACCAGTCGTTTCTCGCCCCGGTGCAGTGCCGCGATCACGGTTGCGGCGTTCGGCACCGAGCCCACATAGTCGAGTTCGATGTCCGCCTCCGACTGGCCGGCGGCCGAGGCCCCCTGAGCCGGCAGAGCAACTCCGGGGGCGATCACTCTGGCGCTCCTCTCCCTCCGTCCCGAACCCTGGAGCCAGTGCAGCAACTCTGCCGGGTTGCCGACCGTGGCGGAGAGGCCGATGCGCTGGATCGGCCGGTCGGCGAGCCTCGTCAGCCTTTCGAGCACCGCAAGCAGGTGCCATCCGCGATCGTCCCCCGCGAAGGCGTGCACCTCGTCGACGACGATCGCCCGCAGCCCCCCGAAGAATCGTTCGTGGTCGACCTTCGTGCTGACCAGCATCGCTTCCAGCGATTCCGGAGTGGTCAGCAGAAGGTCGGGAGGGTCGCGCAGGATCCGCTGCCTGGCGGGCTGGGCGACGTCGCCGTGCCACAGCGCGGCCCTGCGGCCGAGCCACCCCGCATAGGTCTCCAGACGGGGCAGCAGGTTGTTGAGCAACGCCTTCAACGGGCACACGTAGAGCACCGAGAGCCCCGTCCAGCCGTGCTCCTCCATAGCCGACAGCATGGGGAAGGCGGCGGCCTCGGTCTTTCCGCCCGCGGTCGGAGCGAGCAGGACGGCGTCGGAGCCGTTCAGGAGCGGCTCGATCGCCTCCCGCTGGAGCGGGCGCAGCGACCGCCACCCGAGCGAGTTGACGATGTGGTGCACCAGGGCCGGGGAGAGCCGGTCCAGACCTCCCCCCTCCGGGGTGGTCACGGCAGGTCCAGCTCGACATCGCCCGCCCCCGTGGCAGACGCGTTGCGCTCGGTCTCGTTCAGTTCGCCGGAACCGATGGTGAGGGCGTAGTCCCGACGCGGATCGAAGTCGGGGAACTCCTCGACCCGATCGAGGATGTCGGCGACCAGCTTGCGGAGATACACCCGGGGCGCCACGCCCACCTTCCCGCCGAGTTCTCCCGTGACGGCCGTCGCCAGCTCGGCGAGATAGGCGTCGTCGACCCGGGTGGCGATGCGCCCGGGGTTGCTCGCGGCGGCGGCGTAGAGATCCCGCACCTTGCTCCCCAGCTCGCCGAGCCGCGGGAGGTCGAAGCCGGTCAGTCGCAGCTGGACCGCACGCGGGGAGTCGAAGCGCGGATCGGTGGTGAAGTCGGTCGCCAGCCGCTGCGCCAGCGGGGGCAGCCGCTGGGCACCCTGCTGCCCGTCGAAGAACGCGGGCGTTCCGGTGATCACCAGGAAGAGCCCGGGAAAGCGGCCGCCGTCGATCTCGTCCAGCAGCTGGCGGAGCGCGTTCAGCCCTTTCTCCCGTACGTCGCCGCGCACCCGCTGGAGCGTCTCGATCTCGTCGAGCACGACCAGCATGCCGGGGTGCCCGCAGTCCCGGAGCACGGTGAGCAGGCCCTGCAGGAAGCCGAGCGCGCCGAAGTGGTCCAGGTCGCCGCGGACTCCCGCGGCACGGCGGGCCGAGGCGGCGACGGACCGCTGCCCGCCCAGCCAGGCGATCAGTGCTTCGGCGGTGGCGGCGTCCCCTTCCGAACGAGCCTTGTGGTAGCCGCGCAGCGCCGCGGCGAAGGCGGGCGTAGTACGGGCGACGTCGGCGAGCCGGAGCTCCATCAGCTCCTCCACGGCCCCGGCCAATGCTTCGGCGTCGTCCTCGGCGACCTCCCCGGCGTCGAGGACCTCCTCCTCCAGGGTGTAGAACCACAGGTCGATCACCGGGCGCAGTGCACTGGCGGGGTGAGTCGCGGTGGTCAGCCGTTCGGTGAGCCGCCGGTAGACGGTCTCAAGACGGTGCAGCGGCGTCTCGGTCTCGGAGATCTGGATCTCCGAGACGGCCAGGCCCGCTCGCTTGGCACGCTCTCCGAGCCACCGTGCGAAGAAGGTCTTACCCGATCCGTACTCGCCGCGGACGGCGTGAAAGGCGGCCCCTCCCCTTCCGACCGTGGCCAGCTCCTCGTCGAGGGTCCCGGCGAAACGATCGAGCCCCACGGCGAGCAGGTCCAGACCTGCCTGCGGCACGGTGCCGCGCCGCAGGGCGTCGATGACCTCCCTGCGGCGCGAGGCGCTCACCAGAGCCGTACCGGGCGATGCACTGCTCATGAGGTGTCTTCTACCCCGAACTGCTCGCGGAGGAGCTCCTCGTCGAGCTTGACGGTGCGGCCGCCGTCGATGAGCCCGAGCACCGTGTAACCCTCGATGTTGAGCAGCCGTTGCAGGGCGGTGATGAACAGCTCGGGGCTGCGCGGCGGACGGCCTCCGGCCGCGCTCGCGGCCGAACCGACGGCCGCGGGTGACAGGGTCCCGCCCGCTCCGGCCAGGGCGTCGATGACGGCTGCCACCTGCCGGGCCTCCGGCGCCTTGCGCAGGTATTTCTTCTGGTCGGCGTAGGACGCGGATCCCGTCACCCGAGACCCCAGGGTGGCCGGGGCAGCGGCGGGCTTGGCAGCGGCGGCCGGGGTGATCCGGGTGGCCGGAGCCTCGGCCTCGACCTCGCCGACCGGGAACAGCGCCTCGCTCTGGCGCGGCTCCGGCTTGGTGGTGCGGCGCGGTTTGGCCGGCGCCGGGGCCGGGGCCGGTTCCTGCGCGGGTGCCGGTGCGGTGGCTCCGGGAGCGCCACCGGTACGCGCGCTCCACCAGGCCGGAACGGTCTCTTCGGGCGGCAGGACGGTCCAGCCCCGCGGAAGCAGGTCCGACGACGGCAGCATGACCAGGACCGGCACGCTCATCTCCGCAAGCGAGGCACCGCCGTGATAGCCCGCCTTACGCGGGGTGTAGCGGATGTCCTCCCGCCAGGCGGCCACGATCCTGCCGCCGCCCTCCAGCACCCGTAGGCCGGTCAGCTCCACCTCGCCCTCGGCGGGGGCACCGGTCCGCCACCGGGCCGACTCCGCGCCCGGCGCGGGGGTGGGTGGCGAGCCGGGCTCACCGCGTTCCAGCACATGGCCGTGGTCGGCGACCAGCACGACCGGCCGCTTGAAGTCGCGGGCCGCGTTGAGCAGATCAGGCAGGAAGGTGATGTGGGACGGCGTCCAGCCCATGCGGTCGCCCTCACGGTCATGGTCGAGCGCGTCGTCGATGGTGTTGAGCACGACGCCCACGACGTCGTCGCCCGCGAGCGCGTCCAGCAGGGCGTCCGCGAAGCGCTGACCGGCCCGCCCGGGGATCTGCGACTTGTGGAACAGAACGCCGTCCCCGCCGTGCCGTTTCCAGAAGGCGGCGAACCCGTTCGCCTCCGTGGCCTGGCCGCCCGCGCAGGGTTTCCCGCACAGCAGCGAGGCCCGGCTCAGCCTCGTCACCGAGGGGATCATGGAGACGGCGGCGCGGCGTGTGCCCGGGACGGCCGTTGCTTCCAGCCAGCGACCGGTGCGGGCGAGTTCCTCGCCGAGCTGCGCCGCGACCGAGCCGCTCATCCCGTCCAGGACGAGCACCAGCGGTGCGGTCTCGCCGACGAGCGGGCGTACGACCTGGGAGAGCACCGACTCCACCGGGAGCGTTCCCTCCGGCGCTTCGGCGGCCGCGGTGGTGGCCCACGTGGCCAGATGCTCGGCGAACTGCCGGTCCAGCTCCGCACGGCGCGCCCGCGCGCGTTCGTACAGCGCGCGGTAGGCCCGTTCGAGCATCGGGTCGCGCCGCGGGTCGCCGCCCCACAGAACGGTGAGCGCCCGGTCGACCCAGCCCCACTCGGCGACGTGCCGCCGGACGCCATCCGCCACCGACGTGATCCTGTCCTCGGCGGAGACCTCCAGCCACCGCCGGATCCTGGCCGCCATCTCGGCGACATCGCGACGGTCGGCGAACAGGCCCACCAGCTGGTGGTCCATGACCCGGCTCAACGCCGCGTCCACGGTCTGCGGCGGCTCCTGCAGCACCGTGGCGAAATCCCGCAGCCGGGCGTCGAGCCCGGAGGGCAGGAACGGATCACCGGCGAAGGCCTGGTCCAAGCCCGCGTCGTGCACGAGGGCGTCGGCGCGTTCCAGGACCGCCATGGCACGGTCCCGGGCCGCCTGATGCCCTCGCCGCTCGGACCCGGCCTCACCGATCCAGCGGGCCAGGGTGCCCTGCACGGCGGAGTTGAAGGCACGCAGCTCGGCGGGATGCACGGAGATCCCCGCTAGAAGGCCGCCGACGGTCAATGCCACTTCGGGGGACGCCGCGGGTCCGGTCATCACCCCGGCGATGACGCCGAGCGGCATGGCGTCCCGGCCTCGACCGGCCTCGATCAGGGCCAGGAGCACGGCGACGGCGTCACCGGCCGACTGCCTGAGCCACTGCGCGAGCCCCTCCCGCTCGGCCTGCGGGAGCGCGGCGAATCTCTCGGCCGCCCCCGGTGTACGTGACCAGGCGAGGAAGGTGTCGGCGTCCAGGTCACGGTAGGTGATCGTGTCCCGGGGGCCGGTGCCGGACAGGGCACCCGAGATGTCGAGGCGGGCCTCGACCAGCGCGTGGACGGCGGCGTCGCGGGTCAGCACGGTCCCACCGCTGCGCCGCCAGGACGTGGCGGCCGGATGGTCGCGCCATCCGTCGGAGGGCTCGGCGTCCAGGAGCGCGTCGACCAGCCAGCCGTCCTGCCGGATCCGGGGGTCGAGATCGGCCGCGCCGAACCGCTGCTTGACGATCTCGGCCCGGTCGACGCTGAGGGCCTTGCGCCCGAGGGCGTGCCCGCGCAGGTCGAGGCCGAGCTCGTTCTCATCGACGCCGGTGGTGACGACGAGGACGGAGTCTGAATCGGCGCGGGAGGCACGGGCGTTGTGCTCCTCCCAAGCGTCGATCACGCCGAGGACCGATGCCTGGTCGCTGACCTTGACCTGACGGTTCTGCTCGCCGATGCGCACGCTGAACTCGGTCGGCGCGCCCGGCCGGTAACGCCCGTGCACGATCACCAGCCGCGGTGCGGCGGCGCCGTTCCCGCGCGGGGTCCGGGGCAGTTCGAGGTCCAGGAGCGCCTCCAGCACCCGCCGGTCGACCATGGGCGGCAAGGTCACCCTTCCCGCCCGCTTTCCGTCCGGTCTCCAGTGATGTCGGCAGGCTGCCAGGCGATGTCGATGGAGACTCCCGGGTTGGCCGCGGCGAACGCCTTGATGTCCGCCAGCGTCTCGGCCAGAGCGTTCTCCAGTTGCGTGGGCTCGACTCGCCTGCGGCGCATGCCGGGCGGGCTCGGAGTCTCCGTCGCGGGTCCAGGCGGATCGGAGGGGACCGCAGGGACGGACGGATGGGACGGGACGGCGGGGCGGCCGTGGTCGGTGAGACTGACCTGGCCTGCGCTCTGCCCGTCGTGCGGCTCGGACACGTCCGGGCCGGCCGCGGGCGGCTGCGGGCCGGGATGTGTGGGAGGCGGCGGGCCGGGGTGCTGGGCGGCGGCCCGCCGGATCAGGTGGAGTGCCCGGGCGCGGGCCTCTGCCAGCACCGGGGCCAGGCGGATGGTGAACTCGTCGGCGGTCGCCGCCTCGGTGACGTCCTCGACCAGCCGACCGGCCTGCTCGCCGATGAGGTCACCGCGGGCGACGAAACCCCGCACGCTCTCCAGCAGGTCCCAGTGGTCTCCGTCGAGGGCTGCCAGAACCTCGGGGGCAGAGGCGAGCGCGGCGCCGAGCACCTCGTCGGACACGTCGTAGGAGGCGTTCGCCAGTTCCTTGACCAGCGGGGTGTCCGTGCGGGCCGCCGACAACAGCGCCAGCAGGTCGGCGGCATGCCGGGCGGACCGGCGCCGCGACACCTGCGGATAGGTGATGCCCAGCGCGGTGGCGTGCCGTTCGAGGGCGCGGCGAACGTCGTTCACGGGGTTGCCGAGCGTCTGGGCTTTCTCCCTGACCTCGGCCGCGAGCCTGCCGACGTTGCGGACCGAGAGCGTCTCCGGCACGTTCACGCCGAAGAGCCTCGCGGCACGGCCGCGGGCGGCCTCGTACTCCTCCTCGGTCGGCTTGGGCTGGTCGCGCAGCGCCCAGCCGGAACCGATGCGCTCCAGCTCCGGCGGCTGCGCCGGGCCGCCGTTCAGGACCCAGACCCGGTCGGCCAGCAGGGCGTAGGTCGCGATGATGAGGTTGGCGACCGGCTTGTCGAGGCCGGTCCAGCCGTACTCGGCGATCCACTCCCGGATCTCCTCGACCGGGTAGTCACCGGTCCGGT
Source organism: Spirillospora sp. NPDC047279 (assembly GCF_040643285.1). NCBI lineage: Bacteria > Bacillati > Actinomycetota > Actinomycetes > Streptosporangiales > Thermomonosporaceae > Spirillospora > Spirillospora sp. NPDC047279. The sequence continues at coordinate 648,686 of NZ_JBEYUA010000003.1, read as the reverse complement.
GGTGCTGGGCGGCCAGCTGCTCGATCCGCCGGCGCCATTCGGTCGACACGGTGAGCGGGCCGTCGTGCACCTCGCCGAGTTCGAGCGGATGCACGATCCGGCGCAGCAGCGCGAGCTTGTCCCGGTCGACGACGGTACGGCCGGAGCGGTCCTCCATGGCCTTGGTGATCCAGGTCAGCGCGGTCCGCAGCTCACCGTTCGTCACGGCCTTGCGGGTGCCGCCGAGGTCGAGGTCGGGATGCTTGGGATAGATCTTGGAGTAGAGGCCGCCCGCCAGTTCGAGCATGTTGTACTCGAAGCCCGCGCCGCCGTGGAGCCTGAGCCGGTCGTGGCCCGGCCGGAGCGTCAGGACGTGCCGCTGGTCGGGCACCTCGGCCGCCACGTTGCCCTCGTCGCCTCCGGAGATTCCGTAGAGCTGCTGCAGGAGGGCGGTGAGCTGGGAGGTGAGGTTGTCGGCCTGTGCCTGCAGCTGATGCCGGACCCGGATGCGCTGGTCGGTGGCCAGGTGACCGGCGTAGTCGTCCAGGCGGTCCCGCTCCAGCAGGTAACGGATCTTCAGGAGCCGGCCGAGCTGGTTGGACTTCTGGGTGGACATGTGGTCGGGCAGCCACACCAGGGTGTCGGCCTCCATACCGTCGCGGCGCAGCCGATCCACGCGCCCGGCGTCGTCGACGGGGTACTTGCCCGGGATGTCGAACGGGTAGTCCAGCACGAACCGGATCCGGCCCTCGACGGTCGGCTTGAACTGCTCGTCCGGCAACATCGAGTCGTCCCGCACGTTCTCGAAGACGAACTCCGCCGTGCGGCGGCTGCCCCGCCACACCAGGTCCCGTTCGGAGACGAAGGCGCCGGTGTCCTGGACCTTCAGGGCCTCCCAGAGCCGGGTCTTCACCCAGATCCGGCGGGCGCCCAGGTTGTCCTGGCCGCCGACCTGTTCCAGCAGCGGCTCCACGTCCATGTCGGACAGGTGCAGCGTGAACACCGGGTCGCGGTCGCCGTCCGCGCGGATCTCGCCGAATCCGGCCCCGATCAGATCCTGCAGACGTTTGACCACGACGTTGCCCGGCGGCACGGTCCGCGACCGGATCGAGCCGAGGTTGAGCGCGGCCAGCCGCGCTCCGGTGAGCCGGGTCAGCGCGGACACGTCGGGCGCGAGCGCCGACAGGATCAGCGTCTTGACGATCTGGTCGTCCGCGCGGAACCGGTCGTCGTCCTCGGATCCGTACTTCTCCAGCAGGTGGGCCCGGACCTTGCCGTGGAAGTTCCTGGCGGTCTCGGCCTCCTGCCGCAGGTGGTCGGTGAACGCCTCGCCGACTCCCTCGACCAGCACGTCCCACAGGTCGCCGATCGGGATGAGCTGGCCGATCCTCATGTCGTCCCGCCGCCGCGAGAGCATGGTGGTCAGCAGCTTCAGACCGGTCCGTTCGCGCTGCAACGCGCCCGCCAGGGCCACCAGCACGTTCAACAGCGCCGGCGACAGGGGGTAGACGTCGCGGAAGTCCTTCCAGTCGGCGTGCGTGGCGCCGTGGGCGTCCAGCAGAACGTCCCGGACCTGCGGGTTGGCGGATTCGATGCCGGAGAACGCGGTGTCCAGGACCCCTTCCATGCCGTCCTTGGGCCGCAGGATCCTGGCCCTGATGATCTCTGGGAGGTTGCGGTCCTCCAGGTTGATCACCGTGAACCGGCCGGCCAGGTATTCGACCTGGGCTTCGAGGTTCTTCACGTCGGCGCCGACCACGTCCTCGCCGACGAGCTGGGAGAGGTTCCGCTGCCGGGAGATGAACGAGATGATCGGCACCGGCCGCCCGCCCTCACCGGACTCGATCAGCTTCACCAGCTTGCTGACCTCGGTGTTGACCTTCTCCTGGTTGGACATGTGCGCCTGCAGCCACAGGATCAGCTCGTCCAGGAAGAGGATGATCCCGTCATAGTCGTGCTGCTGCGCATGGCGGCTCATCGCGGCCAAGCCGTTCTCCAGCGGCAGGAACGCGTTCGCCGCGCCCCGGGTGCCGCTGGCATAGGCGGTGAACGGCCCGTCCAGCAGCGCCGACTCCAGTGCCGTGCGCAGCGGGTCGCCGACCGGAGCCGCGAACGCCTGGTCGAGATCGGCACTGTTCCACGCCGAGCCCCCGGGCCCGGCCGCGCGGTCCAGGTTCACCAGGTCGTCGTCAGGCTGCTCGTGCCCCTGCCCGGAGCCACCCAGCATTCCGATGAACTGGGCGTCGTCCCCCAGCCTCTCCCGCAGCCTGCGCGCGTCGTCCAGCAGCGCGTCCGAGCGATACACCGGCGGGCTGGAAAGCCCGAGCCTCCGAGCCGCTTCGGCGTAGGTGCCCAGGATCGCCGAGTCGAGATCGGTGACGCCGACCAGGTGGAACGGCACCATCATGAACTTGCGGTCCCGGAGCCAGCCGTCGTTGTCCGCGATCAGCTTCTGCAACTCGTCCTTGCGCCGGGCCGCGTGCTGCCCTTCCAGGACGGCGTGCAGGACCGTCATGAAGTGGCTCTTACCGGAGCCGAACGATCCGTGCAGATAGGCCGCGTTGGACTTGCCGCCGAGCACCGACGCCTTGACCACGTTCAGCGCGCTCCGGAAGGCCCCCTTGAGCTGGTCGGTGACGACGTACTCGTCGATCCGCTGGTCGGCCTCGTCGAACCCGCTCGACAGCTCGACCTTGAAGTCGCCGGCCAGGACCTCCTCGGGAATGTCGAGGACGTCGCGCAGGAAGAGGTCTGTCGGGCCGCTCATACCGCCACCGTCCGCACGTCTCGACTCCCCTCAATGCCCCTGTACGGGCACCAAGATAGTCCGACTCACGATGCTTGACTCGGCCTTTACCGGGGAGATCGCCCGCCTCAGACCAGGTCGAGCCCGCCGTCCTTGATCCGCCGAGCGAACGCCCCCCAGGCGGCATCCCCGAACACCAGCCGAGGCCCCTCAGGATCCCTCGAATCCCGCACCGCGACCCCACCACCAAGATCGGCCAACTCCACGCAGGCACCGCCGGTGTTGTCACTGTGACTGCTCTTGCGCCAGCACGGCACAGGCCTCGACTTCCTCACAGGCTCTCCAAAATCTCGCGAAGTAGCTCAAGGGAGTCATCGGTGGACATAGCCGCACCTCTGATCAAATCGAACTGTATCCCATACTCTCGAACGGCGGCAGGATGCTCGATGAGCTGCGCTTCCAGGTATCCGCCGACATGGACGACGTCGGGTTCGTCGTCAAAACCGAGAATGATGAATGGGCCCGGCAAGCCTGCATATGAGCCTCGGCTGGACGGAACGATCTGAACAGTGATGTTCGGCCGCTCGGCAAGCTCGATCAGCCGCTCGATCTGACCCCGCATGATGTCTCGATCACCTACCGGGCGTCGGATCGTTCCTTCGTCGAAGACCGCAACGATGTGCGGCGGGGCCTCCCGCTCCAGAAGCCTCTGGCGTTCCATCCGGGTGGCCAGCCGCTGCTCGACCACCTCCAACTTCTGCCCGGTCTTGAGGACCTCGTAGGCGTACTCCGGAGTCTGGAACAGGCCTGTGATCACCATCGTCTCGAAGATATGCATCACGGTGGCTTCAGCCTCGCGTTCCAGAAAATCGGGAAAGCCTGGCGGAAGCACCTTGAGCCTCCCAAGAAGCTGGATCCATGTCCAGATTCGGTGGAATGTCCCGTTGGTCTGGAAGAACGTGTCGCAGTCCTTCGCGAAGTCCTCGGATGGCGTGCTCTTGCCAGCCTCGACCTGGCCGATCCACTGGGGCGTATAGCCCAGTTGCTCCGCGAGCTTCGGCCTGGTCAGACCGGTCGCTTCCCGATGGGCGCGCAGCTCAGTCCCGAAGTATTCAGTTGGCGATTGCGGGACACCAGGGTCACGGGGGCGACGGGGCATCGGGCACTCCGAGGATTCGAAACCGGGGGCAGTTTCTAACGACCGACACGGGCTTTCGGACGGTGGGCTTCTTGCTCTTTCCGAGCGTACGGCGATCACAGCAGGCTTGTGTGTCGTAACCGAGAGTTTCCGACCCATGAGGCTCGCCACGTGATGGACACGCATACAACCCCCGATGACCAGGCACTCGCCCGGCTTCGCAGCGACTACCCCGCCTACCGGATCTGGCGATCGGTCCGGTACGACGGCCTCCCGGGCGACTGGGTCGCGACCCTCCACGACGACTCGGCCGGAATCGACCCGACCGTGATCCGCGACAACGCAGCCGAACTGCGCCAGGCCCTCGATACCGAACGCGAACGCAGGATCCGGCAATGACGCTCCTACGACCTCACCCCAAGGAGCCGCGCCGCTGGCGCGCGTGGCTCCAAAGAAGGAGGAAGGGCCGCGCGGCCGGTGAGCGTCTCCCCAGGCGCACCGTCCGTGCGGCCTCTTCCCCGACCGTCCATCTGGACCGCCTCGCGGACGCGCTCGCGAACAAGGGCCTGACGACGCTCCCCTGCTACACCGACACCCCGCCGAGGTTGCGCGTCTACATGCCCTCCGCCACCCACGTCGGCGAGACGATCACAGCCGATCCCGGTAGCCACCCGGACGAGTGGTGGTTCCGAACGAGCACCGGCATCCTGCTCGGACCGCACAATGACCCGGCGTCGGCAGCAGAGACGCTCGCACTCCTCCTCGGGCCGTGGCTCCCGATCGCGTGGGGCATTACACCAGATCGAAATGTGCCGGAGGTCCGACGGCGCTTCCCCCGTATCTCCTGCTGGCTGACCCTCGCTCGGGCCATCCCCAAGACACGCCCACGCCAGTAAGGCTCATTCTCCGCGCGGCCGGGATGTCCCCGTCTCCCGGTCGCGCGGTCAGGCCTTCTTACGCCCGCGCCCCTTCGCCGGAGGCCGCCAACTCTTGAGGTCGTCTTCCGAGAGTTGATACTGGCTGCGCTGATCGTCCAGGAAAGCCTGGAACTCCTCGGCGGGCACACCTTCCCACTCGGAGTCGTATTCGCCGTGCCACTGATGGACCCACGGCATGACCTCAAGCAAACCCGCCAGCAGCGGCTGCAGTTTCTCTTCGCCCCAGGCCGCCTGCTCGGTCCGGTCGTTGACCAGGTTGACAAGCGCCTGCGCCTGGTCCTTGTGATCCCATCCAGCCCACCCAAGGAGCAAGGTGCCGTCCGAATCCGGGCTCGCTCCCGGATACGAGATGAACCGCTCCTTTGGTACGTCGAGCTTGCCGCGCTGCGACCAGTAGGAGTTCTTCTGGAAGTCCTTGGGCGCATACTTCGGCGGCACCGCGATGTCGAGCCGCTCGCCGGTCCGATCCTCTTCGCGCTGGAGCTCCCAGACCCGCTCCCACTCCTCCCGTTTGCGAAGGCCGATATCCGTATAACGCATAGCGGCGAGATAGGGCACATGCTCGTCCGCAATGACTTCTTCAAGCACCTTCACCATCGGCAGATCACGCTTGTCCAGATGGTCGTCCGCATACAGCGCGGCCACGTTCTGCATGTCCTTGTCATCACGGAACTGATCAGCAAGCTGGCTGACCGTCAGCGCACGAGGATGCTGCAGCCCATCGCGCAGCCCGTACCAAAGCTCGGGCCCCTCGCACCGATCAAGAATCCATGCCCGGAGAGCCTCCCGTTCCTCCTGCTCCCAGGATTCGGCCGACCACCGCCGCTTGTACTCGGACCGCTCCAGCAACCCGATGGTCTTCGGATACTCCTCAATCAGATCGATCCGAGCCTGCACCACACGCCGATACTCCTCCGGCCACCGCTCCGGAACCTCAGTGATCGGCGTTGACCCATGCCGGTCGAACCACTCTCCACCGACTTCACCTGTCACAACCCTGCGCGCCAAGACAATCTCGAACGCACGCTCACCGAGTCTCACCTCGGGAGTCGAATACGGGTCAGAGAAACCAACATCCTCCTTCCTGACATCCGACAACAATCCGTAGGCGTCATACACCTGCCAATCCAGCTCTTCTTGGGCACTAATCATTCGTGCCCTGATACTCGACTGCAGGGATCGCCCATCGTCCAAAACTGCACGCGATGGAACAACCGTGCCAGCCAAACTGGAGGGCTCACGGAGCCTATAATCCTGCACGAGATCGTCGATATGTCTAGCCAGCCCCTTCACGGAGGGCACAGGTAGCGGGAAGCGCTCTATCTTGCTTGAATTAAATTGGAAGTAGTTCTCCCACGCATATCGTCCCGTTGAGCGTTCACCACCTCTATTGCCCTTGTCATGGCTTACCTGCTTGAGCCAGAAGCAGGCTGTTGACGAGTTCAGCAGACCCAGGAGGGCAAGATGTTCATCCTCACCTACTCCCTCGGGAAGCTTGATCACCGGCGCAGTCTGCTTGAATACCTTTCCACCACGGTCTAGAGCAAAATGGTTATGAGTGGCCACCTCGCCATAGACGATCGACATAGCGGTCCGGAATTTGCTCGGATAGAGCTCCTGCCATTCGCACCATGACATCCCGCGAGCAACCATCGGAACACCGAATCGCTTGCGCTGTGAAATCGCCGATCGGTAAGACCAGAGCAGCCGCGTGGTGGGTCCGAGTTCGTCAAACGCAAGAGTTTCGAGCTTTTCGTCGTACATCCAGATCGCATCAAGGCCGTACTGCACGCAGTGATCGCGGACGGCGTCACCGACGATCATCGGTCGGGTGGCAGTGACGCCTAGGCGACGAGCAGCGCCGTTGGTTGGCAGCAGGAACAGGTCATCCTCGCCTGTGACGGCTGTGATGCCGATCGAGTCGGCTATCGATCCCAGACGCCGGATCGCCGCAGCCTCAATGAGTTCGCGGAGGTCGCCTGCGCCGCCTCCGCTTAGTGACCAGGGATGGCCTGCGAGCATGGAGCGTTCGAGATCGGCGGCGCTTACCCACTCTGACTCGCTGCCCGGGCGGGCGATCTGGTCGACGATCGCGTTCCAGACGAGGCCGTCGGCGGGGTCGGCGGGCTGCGAGGGCTCGCCTCGGACACCGAGGATCGCTCGGATCTTCGACTGGCCGAGTGCGGTGCGGTTGCGACCGGCGAGGATGACCGTGGGGGTGCCGTGGCCGGGGATGTAGGCGCCCGAGGTGTCGACCACATGGGTCAGGTCCACCTCTTTGTGGAACCAGTCGATCAGCTTCTTGCCGAACTCGCGCTTCATGAATGAGTTGGAGGTGATCTGGCCGGTGAATCCGGCGGCGCGGTCCGAGCCGCCGGTGCGGATCGCCAGTTCGAAGATTCGCTGGGCGAAGGGGACTGAGAGCGCGTACTTGCCCGCTGCCGCGTTGTAGGCGCGGTAGTTCTCGTTCTCCTGCTTGTCCTTGACCGTGATGTAGGGCGGGTTCGCGACAACGACGTGGTAGGAGTTCATGCCGAGCAGGTCGCGGCGTTCGGCGAACTCGTTGATGTCCTCGGTTGTATAGGTGAACTGCTTGGCGCTGAAGAGGGTGGGCGTCGGGGTGCGGGCACCTCGGCCGTGGAGGAGGGAGTCGCCTACGGCGACGTTGATGGGGAAGCTTGGGGCGCGGTCCAGGCGGGTTTCGCCTGCGGCGTGGAGGGCGGCTACCAGGAGACGGAAGCGGGCGATCTCGGCGGCGAAGGGATTCTTGTCGCAGCCGTGGATGGACTCCAGGGTGCGGCGGATCTGCTCCCAGCGGTCGAGGCCGGGGGCTTCGGCCTGCCATTTGGCGAGCAGGCGGTGGAAGATGCCGAGGAGGAAGTGGCCGGAGCCGCAGGCCGGGTCGATGGTGCGGAGGCCACGGACCACCGGGTCGTCGCCGGGCCAGCCTGCGGGCTTGTGCCGCCAGGGCGGCTCAAGGCCGAACTCCTCGATGGCCGGTTCCAAGGTGAGGTCGAGGATGAATTCCTCGACGAACTCCGGGGTCTGGAGCAGGGCGTAGGTCTTCTTGGCGTGGTCGGACAGGTCCTGGTAGAGGTCGCCGAGGAAGCGGGTGTCCAGGTCGTCGGTGAAGTCGTGGACGATTTCACCATCGGGGCCGGTGCGGCGCCAGAACTTCAGGAGGTCGCTGGCCGCCTCATAGGAAGGTGGCAGCCCCCACAGGGGGTTGTGGTCGCGGTCGAAGAGGCCCTCTACGGTCTCGTTGGTGCCCGCCAGGTGGTCGAAGGCCTCGACCAGCCAGTCGCGGTCGTTCTTCTCCGGGTGGCGCCGGAAGAACTCCTGGTGGCGTTCGTCCGCTTCGGCCAGGCGGTCGCCGGGGCCAGCGATCCAGGGGTCGGCGATGAGGTCGTTGTCCTCGCAGAACCGTACGAAGACGGTGGCCAGGATCCAGGCGACGGCGGCCTGGGTGACGCGGTCGTCGCGCCACTGGCCGTAGGTGAGGGCGGTCCGCTCAGCCTTGCGTGCCTCGGCGTACTCCGCGTTCAGGGCCTCGGAGATCTCCGGCTCGGCCTCGGTCCGTTCGCGCAGGTCGTCCTCAAGGGCTGTGACCTGCTTGCGCAGGTCCTTCAGCAGGGTCGCCTTGTCCACGCTCACTCGTCGGTCCCTCTCTATGCCGCCGCGGTGCCGGTCAGATGGTTCAAGAACGCCTTGTCGAGCACCGCCCATTCGGCGGTGCCGCCGATGGCCTCGACCGTCCTGCCGTCCAGGTTGGGCAGGGCCCTCGGGGCCTCGGAGGCGCACAGCAGCCACAGTCCGTGCGGTACGTCGGCCGGACGGCGCGCGGCGTTCTGCAGACGGGTCAGCAGGTCGTGTCCGCCGACTTCGAAGTATCGGGCCAGCAGGCCCGCGTTGTGCAGGAACAGGACAGTTCGGGGCTCGGTGGCGCGGTCGAGCAGCCGGTGTTCGAGCCGTTCCAGGACACGGGTGACGAACGAGCGGAGGCCGCTGGGCATCTCGCCGGTGCGGGTCAGGCGTTCGTCCGCACGGAGGACCTGTCCCCAGTCGGCCCCGTGCTCGGCGGCCAGTGCCCGGAATTCGGCGAGGAACGCTTCGGCGACATCGACCGGGACCACCGGGTAGGCGGCGGCCAGGGCGGATGCCGTGCCGGGGAGCCGCTTGACGTCCACGGTGAGGGCCAGGAACCCGCCCTGCTGCGCGGCGGTGGCGAGCTGGGCGGCGACCATCTCCTCGCGGGTCTGCCCAGCGGGCACCGTGCCCGGATACCGGCTGGTGGACGTGGTGGTGCCCGACGAGGTCAGATGGCGCGCCGGGGCGGGCGGCAGGAACCGTTCGGTGACGGTGTCGTAGCGCAGCGGGAAGCCCGCCTCCTGTAGCGCCTCCTCCATCCGCACATGGGTCGGGACCGGCGCGTAGACGTCCAGGTCCGGGAAGCGGGCCTGGGTCTTGCGCAACAGGTCGGCGAGCGTGATGCCCTGGGGATGCCGGACGCCCGCCCCCGCCTGCGCGAGGCGCAGCGCCTTGGCGAGATCGAGGCCGCGGGGGTAGAGCTGGAGCGCGGGCGAGGCCATCGCGTCCTGCCCCACGGCGGCGGCCAGCCGTACCAGGCGATCGTCCGAGAGCGGCCTCATGCCGTCCGGCGGAGCGATCCGGCGCAGCTCACGGATGACCTCCCCGCTGCCCGGCAGCGGCTCCTGACGGGCGAGGTCATCGGCAAGGCCGCCCAGCGCGAGTGCGTAATCGGCCAGCTCGACGGGGGCCGGATCGTTGGTGCCCGGCATCGACTCCAGAGCGATCAGCATCCGCTGGCCGCGGCGCATGCGGTCGAGGCGGGGCTCATGTCCCTCCTGCTGCCCCGGGCCGGTGTACATCTCGGCTTCGACGGCGGCGCGTACCACGGCGAACGCCTTGGCCGCGATCACCTCGGGTGGCTGCTCGGCCGCCCCGTAGCCGACCCGGAGCGAGGCGGCCAGCTCGGCCGCGGTCGTCACGCCGCCCATCTTCCGGACCAGGCCGACGAGCTCTTTCCTGATCGGCTCCAGCCAGGTCGCCTGCGCCCACTCGCCGAGCGCGTCCTTATGGTGCCGGGACACCGTCGTCTGTGTGGTCCCGGCCTTCTTGGCGACCCTGGGCTGCGTCAGCCACAGCCCGACTTCCTCAGGGAGAGCGCCGTCTGGCCCCGGCAGGCCGAGCAGCAGGCGCAGCACCTGGGGCTTCTTGGAGTCCTTGCGCCCTGTGGTGGGGACGAGCAGCGCGACGATGTCATCGAGCTGGAGCCGGGCCCCGGGCGCTGCGGGTTCTCGCCCCGCAGGTCCGGCGACGGGCTGATCCCCCGGCTCGGGTCCGGGACGCAGTTCGGCGGTCCACTGCCGGTGCCGGCGTGCCAGCTCCTTCTTGGCGATGGCACCGGCCCCGCGCGCCTTGGAGATCTTGTACGGCGGGACGTCCAGTAGCTCGCGCACGGTCGTGGCGTCGAAGCCCGCGGCGATGGACAGGGCGCGCGGGGACAGACCGGCCACGATCAGCGAGGTGTCGAGGGTGGCCGCCCGTGCGGCCTCGTCCCTGGCCGCCCTCAGCTCGTCGGGGCCGAGGCCGGTCTCCGCGTCGTGCCCCATCAGGGTGTCCTGGGTCGTCAGGGGCGCGGTCGTGTCGGCCTTGTGGAAGACGTCCCGCCAGGCGGACTCCATCTGCTTGAGCGTGTCGAAGCGCTGGGCGACGTCCCGGTGCAGCGCACGCTGGAAGAACGCCGTCAGCCCGTCCCGCAGGGCGGGCTCGAACAGCTCGGCCGACAGGTAGGGCAACGGGTCGTCCGTGAGCCGCGGATCGGTCCTCTCGTCACCCCATCTGGGCCGTTCCCCGGTGGCCATCTCGTGCAACGTCACGGCCGCGGCGTAGCGCTCGGCGTGGTCGTCGAAGTCGGGGCGGCTCGGGGTGCCGAGGAACGGGTCGAGGTAGCCGCGCGTGCCCGCGGTCGGGTCGCGATCGGAGACGGCGGTCAGGGAGAAGTCCAGGAGCTTCAGCTCCCAGGTGCGGTCGGCGCGGCGCAGCACGCAGAAGTTCTCGGGCTTCAGGTCGCGATGCCGTACGTCCTTGGCGGCGAGCTGGTCCATGGCCCGGAACAGGTCGCCCCCGAACCGTTCCAGCTGGTGGTAGGTGAGCTTGCCCTCGTCGTGCAGCCAGGCGGCCAGGGTGCGGTCACCGGCGAACTCGAGATCGAGGACGGTCCGGCCGCCCAGCCCGCGTGGTCCTCCCAGCAGCCGGACGATGGCGCCGCCGCCGACCTTGGCCAGCGCCTCGGCCTCGGCGCGCATGTGCGCCGCCTTGCTCTCGTCCTGGGCGACCTTGAGAACGCGCGTCTCGCGCGGCTCCTGCCCGTCGTCGTCCTCGACGGTCCGGCCGATGAGGAATGCCTGTGCGTTGGCGCCCTTGCCGAGGAACCGCTCGACGTACCAGACCCCTTCGGAATCGCCGTCGACGGCCTGGCCGGGGCTCGCGGTCAGCGGGTCGACACCGGCCCAGGTCTCCACCGGGACGTCCTCGGGTACCGCGTTGTCCTGCTCGACCCGGTCGAGCTCGGCCAGGAAGCGGTCGGCCGACTCCAGCCGGTTGGCGTACTCGCCCTGCGTCGCCTCGAAGACGAGCCGGTCGAGCTGGTCGGTGAGACCGTCCGCGACGGCGTAGGGGTGGATGCCGCCGGCCTCGGCCAGCCGGTCGATGAGCGCGGTCCGGTCGGGCGCGGGCGGCTGTCCGGTGAGGATGAGGTAGGAGATGGCCCCGACACCGAACACGTCCAGGTCGACCGGGTCGGCGAAGGGCAGGTCGAACTCCGGCGCGAGATAGACCAGCGCCGCGTCCTCGATGTTGGCGTCGTCGAGGCTGGAATGGCCGATCGACATCGGCTTCGTCGTGTCGAAGTCCCGTGCCGCGGTCTGCCAGTCGATGATCCTCAGTACGGGCTTGGAACCGTCGTCCCTGGACGAGACGTAGACCGAACGGGCTGCCAGAGCACGGTGGTAGAGCGACCGGTTGTGGGCGTACCGCACCGCCTCGGCCAACTGCCGGACGAGGTCCAGGCGCGCTTCGGGGGTGAGGGACGAGCCGTACACGTCGAGATAGGCGTCCAGCCGGAGGTCGCTCTCACCGTGCCGGAACAGGATGGCGGGACCGGCATCGTGGTCGCGGATCTGCACGGCCTGCGCGATGCCCGGATGGTTGATGCCCTGCAGCACCTGGTACTCGCGCTTGGCCGCCCGCTGCACCGACCGCCTGTCCTCGTCGGTGGCCTGCCTTCTGACCAGGTAGATGCGGACCCGGCCTTCCTCCTGGACGAGGCCTTTGCGCTCCGCCAGGCGGTCCTCCCAGGTCGGACCGGCGTCCAGGACCTCGTCCCGCATCCTCCAGTCGTCGTCGAACCTCAGGTGTGCCCGGGAGGTCGAGATACCGATCTTCCGCAACAGGCTCTCAAGGTGCTGGGAGAACCGCGGGGAGACCCGCTGGGACTCCTTCGCGGGCGGCACGCCCAGGAGATCTCCCCAGATCCGGTCGAGCCCGGTCGCGGCCTCGTCGCGCCCGTACACCCGGGTGCGCTGCACCTCGTCCAGCGACGACGTGAGGTTCGCGTCGGTGAGGAAGACCGCCGGCTCGATCCAGGGAACCTTCAGATCACCCGGAAGTTGCTCGGCCGCCCACGACAGGCGCTGCCTGAGCTCCTTGGCCTTCTGGTTGGTGAGGGGCAGCGGATTGCGCAGGCTCTTGACGCCGTGCGAGCTACGGAAACTCCAGGTCGAGCCGTTGTTGGTGACCTCACCGAGGTGCCCCTTGAGCTCGACGAGATAGAGGCCGCCCGGAGTCGCGATGAAGAGGTCGCATTCATGGACACGGCCGGAGGGCGCGACGAAAGAAAAGGTGGCCCAAGCCCGATACGGTTCGACCTTGGGCATGAGCGACTCGATGTAGTCCAGCCCCGCCTGCTCCCAGGGGTACTCGGACTTGCGTTCCTGGAACCAGCGCCGTGCGGACCGCGGCGGCTTCGGCACGGGCGTGTTCGGATCCGGCACCGTCGTCCTCCGCTTCACCACCTGCTCACCGCGCCGCTTCGCGCGAGACCGATCCTATCCGCGCGAGACCGCCCGCCCGGCCGCATTTGTCGGCCCCGCAGACGGACGGGTCCGGCGGTGGCCACCAGTGGCCTCGATCCGTGACGCGCCAGAATCCTTTCTTGACTCGTTCACCGCCTGGGCTCGGGGTTCGCGGCACGACGTCTCAGCCGACAACCATGCGGGTCGCCTCTACGCCAAATACAAGAAATGCTGCCGATCCGGCCAATCGCTGGGCGAGGACGCCGATGAACCACCGGTGACGCGCGGGGTGGTCGGAAGCGTACGAGTCTGTCGGTGGTATCGGCGAGAATGTACCGGTGGCCGAGCAGCAGCGGGTTGAGCAGGAGCCTCAGCCGTTCGCTCATCTGAGCGCCCCGAACGCGGCGCTCTACCGGGATGTGCTGCGGGCCTTCGCGCGGGCGAAGGAGCGGTTCATCGTCCACCTGCGGCCCGAGGACGTGGCGGCCGAGCTGCGGCGTGAGAGCGACGAGCAGCTCGGGCAGGCGCTGGAGCAGCTGGTCGGCTGGGGCAACCTGCGGACCGACGCCGACACCGGGCGGGTCACGACCGTCGAGGACTTCCACCGCAAGCGGTTCCTGTTCCAGCTCACGGCGGCCGGGCACGCCGCGGAGGAGGCCATCGCCTTCTACGAGGAGGCGATCGGGAGGCGCGGGTCGCTGCAGTCGGTGGCATTGGCCGACATCGCGGATCAGCTCGAGGCGCTCACGGCGCTGGGCGGGGAGGCCGACCCCGACCCGGTCAAGGTCCACTTGCTGCTGCTGAGCCTGGCCGAGCGGTTCTCGTCGCTGGCCGACAACGCGCAAGCCTTCATGGCGTCGCTGCGCAGGGCGATCGACTTCTCCGACGGGGACGTCGAGGGTTTCGTCGCCTACAAGGAACGCCTGATCGACTACATCAACCGGTTCATCGCGGATCTGGCCAACTCCGGGGCGCGGATCGCGGCGCTGCTGGACGGGCTCGAATCCCGCGGGCACGAGCGACTGCTGGTGCTCGCGGCGCGGCGGGAGGCGGCCGACGCGGTGCCTGAGGGAGCGGACGCGGCGCAGGCCCTCGCGCGGGCCGAGGCGGCCGCGCTGGACACGTGGCGCAACCGCTGGCGGGGGCTGCGGGACTGGTTCGTGTCGGCGGGGGCGGGGCGGCCGTCGCAGGCGCGGCTGCTGCGGCAGGCGGCGGTGACGGCGATCAAGCAGCTGATCGACACGGTGGGGCTGCTGAACGAGCGGCGGGCGGGCCGGTCCGATCGCAGCGCGGACTTCCGGACCCTGGCGCGCTGGTTCGCCGAGGCGCCGGACGAGGAGGCGATGCACCGGCTGTGGCGGGTCGCGTTCGGGCTGACCTCGGCGCGGCATCTCACCGTGACGGCGGAGACGCTGTCGGCATGGGACGAGCAGGACGCGGGGGTGCCATGGAGCCAGGCGCCGCCTGTTCGGATCTCGCCGCAGCTTCGCCGGACCGGGTCGTACGAGCGGCGCGGCAAGCCCAACCGCGTGCAGGACCGGTCGGAGGCCCGGCGGATGCTGCGGGAGCAGGCCGAGCGGGAGGCGGCCGAGACCGCGGCGGCCAGGGCGCGGCTCCGCACCGGCGGACCGACGCTGCTGTCGGAGCTGGACGTGCTCGATCCGCGGGCGTTCCGGCTCTTCCTCGCGCTGCTGGGCGACGCGCTGGCGGCGCGGGGGCCGGGCGAGACCGAGGTCAAGGCGGTGACCGGGGACGGGTCGATGGAGGTGCGGCTGTCGGTGGTGGCGGACGGGGGCGAGGTCTCGGTACGGACCGAGGACGGGGTGCTGACCGGGCCGGAGCACATCATCGAGATCACCGATCTGATGGAGTCGTCGTGATGACCGATGACGAACTGGAGAGGCGGCGCGCGGCGCTGCGGGCTCTGCTGCGCAGGCCGCTGCTGACCGCGGACGCCGATCCGGAGGAGCTGGTCCTGGTCCGGCGGTGCCAGGCGGAGCTGCGCGACTGGCTGAGCCGGGAGACGGGCTGGCGGCTGCAGGTGGACGCCGAGACCGCGCGGCTGTTCAAGACCGCGCCCACGCTCTCCGACGGGACGCATCCGGCGCGGGGAAAGTCCAGGGAGCCGTTCGGGCGGCGCCGCTACGTGGTGCTGTGCCTGGCGCTGGCCGTGCTGGAACGGGCCGATGCCCAGACGACGCTGGGCCGGCTCGCCGAGGAGGTGCTGAATGCGGCCGCCGAACCCGGGCTGGACTTTCCGTTCACGCTCGACAGCCGGGCCGAGCGGGCCGATCTGGTGGCGGTGGTGCGGATCCTGCTCGACTGGGGTGTGCTTCGCCGTGTCGCCGGGGACGAGGAGGCCTACCTGACCGCCACGGGGGACGTCCTCTACGATGTCCGGCGGAACGTGCTGGCCGCGCTGCTCACCGGCGTGCGCGGGCCGTCCACGGTGACCGCGGCGTCCTTTGACGAACGTCTGCGGGCGCTCACCGAGGAGCCGGTTCCCGATACCGACGACCTGCGCAATCAGGCACTACGGCGCCGGCTGACGCGCAGGCTGCTGGAGGATCCCGTCCTCTACTTCGAGGATCTCGACGAGGCCGAGCGGGCGTACCTCACCTCGCAGCGGCATGCGATCACCCGCCGCGTCGAGGAGGCGACCGGGCTCGTCCCGGAGGTGCGGGCGGAGGGGATCGCGATGGTCGATCCCGAGGACGAGCTGACCGACGTGCGCATGCCCGAGCAGCGCACCGACGGGCACGTCACCCTCCTGGTCGCCGAATACCTCGCCGGTCGCGCGGAGGCCGACCTCGACGAGCTCAGGGCCTTCGTCCGCAAGGCCGCTTCCGAGCACACCGCTTACTGGCGCAAGGGCGTGACCGAGCCCGGCGCCGAGGGCGAGCTGCTCAACGTCGCCCTGGAGAAGCTGGCCGCGCTGCGGCTGGTGGTGGTGCTGCCCGACCGGGTGCGAGCCCTGCCGGCGATCGCCCGCTACGCCCTGGACGAACCGACCATCCGCGAAACCCGAAAGGCCCACGCGTGAGTTTGCCCGAGCCGACCTCCGAGCGCTGGAAGCCGCTGCGCGCCGGGCTCGTGGACATGTTCTACTACGACGTGGAGGAGTTCCGCTTCCACGACGGACGCTTGCTGCTGCGCGGCAACAACGGCACCGGCAAGTCGAAGGTGCTGGCTTTGATGCTGCCCTTCCTGCTGGACGGCGAGCTGTCCCCACACCGCGTCGAGCCCGACGGCGACCGGCAGAAGCGCATGGAGTGGAATCTGCTGCTGGGCGGCAAGCACCCGCATCCTGAACGGCTCGGTTACACCTGGCTGGAGTTCGGCCGCCGCGCCGCCGACGGCGCGACCGAGTACCGGACGGTCGGGTGCGGACTCAAGGCGGTGAGCGGTCGCGGCATCGTCCGGCACTGGTTCTTCGTCACCACGCGGCGGGTCGGGGCGGACCTCGGCCTGGTCTCCCCCACCGGGGTCTCGCTCACCCGTGAGAAGCTGCGCGAGGCGATCGACGGGCATGGCATGGTGTACGACCGGGCGTCCGACTACCGGCGTGCCGTGGACGAGACGCTGTTCGGGCTCGGCGAGCACCGCTACGAGTCGCTGGTCAATCTGCTGATCCAGCTCCGCCAACCGCAGCTGTCCAAGAAGCCCGACGAACGTCTGCTCTCGCGCGCCCTCACCGAAGCGCTCCCACCGCTGAGCCCCGCCCTGATCACCACGGTGGCCGAGGCGTTCCGTGGCCTGGACGAGGAACGCGACGCGCTGCGCGCCCTTGAGGAAGCCCAGAAGGCGGCCTCCGCCTTCCTCGCCCACTACCGCCGGTACGCCGGGATCGCCGCCAAGCGCAAGGCGTCCGGCCCCCGGCTGACGCAGAGCAGATACGAGCACCTGGGCCGGGATCTCACCGACGCCGAGAGCCGCCGCGCCGCCGCCCAGGCCGACCTGGACGAAGCCGCCCGCCTGCTGGAAGAGCTGGCGGCCGAGCGGACCCGGCTGGAGGCCCGCCGGGAGGCATTGCAGGCCAGCCCGGAGATGCGCGACGCCAAGCGGATCGAGCAGATGGGCCAGGAGGCCCGCCGCCTGGCCGCGCACGCCGAGCGCTGCGAGCGCGATCGCGACGCCCAGGCCGCGGAGGCCGGACGCCGCCGGCAGCGCGCGGAGGCCGCCCGGCAGAAGCTGGACGATGCGACGCGGGCCATGGCGGCCGAGCAGGAACGTGCCGCCGAGGCCGCCGCCCAAGCCCGGTGCACGCCGGGACACCTGGCGATCATCGCTCGATGGGAGGACGATCTCGCGCGGGCGCGGCGGGACGCGAACGACCTCGCCGAAGCCCGCAGGCGAGCCCTGGCCGAGCTCGACCGCCTCCTGGACACGCTCTCCCAAGCCCGCACGCGCCTGGAGAAGGCCCAGGCCGAGGTCGAGCGGCTGATCCACGAGCTACAGGCCGCCGCCGAGCGGATCGAGACGGCCGGCACGGCGACACGATCGGCGACGGCCGAGCTGCTCGACGCCTACATCACCTACCTCGCCCGGCTTTCCGAGATCGAAGTCGGCGACCCCGACGTGATCCTGGCCGAGCTCGAATCGTGGGCGCAGACGGCCGAGGGCCCCAACCCGGCCGCCACCGCCATCGACGACGCGGCGCGAGCCGCGACCACCGCGCTCGGCCGCGGTGAGGCCGAGCTCACCTCACTGCGGGACGCCCAGCGCGAAGCGGCGCGCGGCCTCACGCAGGAGATCGAACGCCTCGAATCCGGTGAACACGACGTCCCGCCCGTCCCCCACACCCGCGCCCCGGACGCGCGCACCGACCGGCCCGGCGCGCCGCTGTGGCGCGTCGTCGACTTCGCCGACGCGGTCCCGGCCGAGCACCGGGCCGGGCTCGAGGCCGCGCTGGAGGCGTCCGGCGTCCTCGACGCCTGGGTGACGCCGCAGGGCACGCTGCTGAGCGCGGACGACACGTTCCTCACCACGGGCGCCGCCGTCCAGGGCCCGTCCTGCGGCGCCGTGCTGCACCCGGCGATCGATCGAGCCGATCCGCGGGCGGCCGCGCTCGGCGACGACGCCGTCCGCGCCGTCCTCGCCGGGATCGGGCTCGGACCCGGCGCGCGGACGTGGGTCGCGGTGGACGGGCGGTGGGCCAACGGCGTGCTCACCGGTTCCTGGCACAAGGCGAGCGCCGACTACATCGGGGAGGGTGCGCGCGAGGCCGCCCGGCGGGCCCGGCTCGCCCGGCTCCGTGCCGACCTGGACGAGGCCGAGGCCCGGATCGACGAACTGGACCGGGAGCTGCTGGCGCTGGCCGGACGGCAGCAGACCCTGGCCGCCGAGCACCGGCAGGTCCCCCGCGACACCGATCTGCGTGACGCCCACGTCCGGCTCGCCGGGGAGCACCGGCGGCGACGCGAGCTCGACGACGAGCACCGCGCCGCGCTCACCGTCGTCGCCGACCGGCAGGGCGACGTCGCCGCCGCGCAGGAGAAGGCCACCGAGTTCGCCGGTGACGTCGGCCTCCCGACCGGCGACGACGAGCTCGCCGAAGTCCGTACCGGCGTCACCGAGTACCGGCTGGCGCTGGCGGGTCTCTGGCCCGCCGCCGACGCGCTGCTGTCCGCCCGCGAGTCCATCCGGGAGACCCGCGATGAGCTCGAACACGTCCAGGCACGGCTGGAGGAGGCGGCCGAGCAGGCGGCCCTGGCCAGCGAGCAGGCCGCCGCGGCCGGGGAGACCTACCGTGCCCTGGTGGAAACCGCGGGCGCCGCCGTCGAAGAGCTGTTCCGCCGGCTGGAGGAGGTGCGGCGGGCACTCCAGACGCGCGACGAGACCGCGAAGGCGACCGAGAGACGGGAGCGGGACGCGTTGGAGCGGCGCGGCAAGGCCGAGGGGGCGTGCGAGCGCCTCCGTGCGGAGATCACGCAGGCCGCGGACGCGCGTGACGACGCGGTCGCGGGGTTCCGGGCGTTCGCCACCACCGGGCTGCTCGGCGTCGCCCTCCCCGGGCTGGAGATCCCCGACCCCGCACAGGAATGGGCCGCCACCCCCGCCGTGCAGCTGGCCCGGACGGTCAACACCGAACTCGACACGGTCGACGACGCGGACGGTCCGTGGGACCGCAGCCAGAAGCGGGTCGCCGAGGAGCACAAGCTGCTGTCGGACGCCATGTCCCGGCACGGCCACTCGGTCGGGCTGACCCTGCGCGACGGGATCATGGTCGTCGACGTGGTGTTCCAGGGCCGGTCGCGCAACGTTCCCGGGCTCGCCGAGGCCCTGGAGGCCGAGACCGCGCACCGGGCGCAGCTGCTGTCGGCCAAGGAACGGGAGATCCTGGAGAACCACCTGCTGAACGAGGTGGCGGGCACCCTGCACGAGCTCATCGCGGCCGCCGAGGACGAGGTCCGGGAGATGAACGCCGAACTGACGTCCCGTCCGACATCCACCGGGATGCGGCTGCGCCTGGTCTGGAAGCCCGCCCGCAACGCCCCCGACGGGCTGGAGCGCGTCCGGGAGAAGCTGCGGCAGACCGTCGACGCCTGGTCGGTCGACGACCGCGCCGCGGTGGGGGCCTTCCTCCAGGAGCAGATCGCGAGGGAGCACGCCGACAACCCGGCCTCCGGCTGGACCGAGCAGCTCACCCGGGCGCTCGACTACCGCGGCTGGCACGAGTTCGCGATCCAGCGGCTCCAGGACGGCCATTGGCGGACCGCCACCGGGCCCGCGTCCGGCGGCGAACGCGTGCTCGCGGCTTCGGTCCCCCTCTTCGCCGCCGCCTCGGCGCACTACAAGTCCGCCGGCAACCCGCACGCTCCGCGCCTGGTGGCGCTCGACGAGGCCTTCGCGGGTGTGGACGACGACTCGCGCGCCAAATGCCTCGGGCTGCTCGCGACGTTCGACATGGACGTGGTCATGACCAGCGAACGCGAGTGGGGCTGCTACCCGCAGGTTCCCGGGCTGGCCATCAGCCAGCTCTCCCGGCGGGACGGCATCGACGCCGTCCTGGTGACGCCCTGGCGCTGGGACGGCCGCGAACGCACCCGCGCCGACCTCTCCCCGGCGCCCGCCGCGGCCACGGAGCAGGCCGGGCTGTTCGCGTGAGCGCCGAGGTGGACCGCCTCCGGCGGCTCCTGGGCGGCCCGGACATCGCCTGGCTCCGGGCCCGCGCACGACGCCGGCTCGAACGCGGCGCCCCGCTCACCGGAACGGTCACGCTGACCGAGGCCACCCCCGAGGAGCGGCGCGCGGTGGAACTCCTCCTGGGCCGCCGCGCCGGATCGGGTTCCTCGCTCTCGGTGTCGCTGGACGAGGTCGACCGTGTCCTGCGAGCCAGCGGCGCCTCCCCCGGCGGTCTGGCCGCCGCCGTCGTCCTGCTGGACGGCCCCGTCCGCGACCTTCTCCGGGACAGGGCCGAGTCGAAGGCCGCCTGGCAGGACGCGTTCGCGATGCTCGACCGGGTGATCGCCGACCGCACCGAACTGGACGGCTGGCGCGCATGGCTGGACTCGACCGGTCTGGTACGGCGCCTGACCACCGGCCCCGCCGAGGCCGGAACCGTCCTCGGCGCGCTCGCCACGGTCCTGGACCGGCTGCCGTCCCCGGACGTTCCGCTGGGCAGGTTCGCCGCCGAGACCTGCGGGGACGCGCACGCCCTCGACGAGGGCTCGGCGCTGGCCACGCTCGCCCTGTCAGCCGTCCGCGCCCTCAGCGGGCTGCCCTACCGGGTGGAAGGCGGAGCCGAGTCCCGCCGCGCCGCCTGGGCCAGGGTCGGCGTTCACCTCGACGAGTTGTCCTCCTCCGTCCTCTGCCTCGGAATGCGAGGCGATCAGGCCACCACGACGGGCCGCATGCTCGCGGTGGCGGGCGAGGCGGGCGAGCCGGTCGCGCTGACCCTGCGCCAGCTGCGCCGTCACCCGGAGCCCATGGCCGCCGGGCTGGTGCGCATCTGCGAGAACCCGGTGGTGGTCGCCGCCGCGGCCGACGCCCTCGGCAAGCGTTGCCCTCCCCTGATCTGCGCGGGTGGACGGCCTTCGGCGGCGGTCTGGCGGCTCCTGGAACTCCTCGCCGCAGGCGGCTCCGAGTTCGCCTATCACGGCGACTTCGACTGGGGAGGAGTCGGCATCGCCGCCGCCATTTACGACCGCATCGGCTGGCGCCCCTGGCGGTACGACGCGGAAGCCTACCGAGCGGCCCAGTCGACGGCGCCCCTGCCCGGACGCCCCTCCCCCACCCCCTGGGACCCCGCCCTCGCCGCGGCGATGACCGAACGCGCCGTCCGCGTCGAGGAAGAGCTCGTCCTCACCGATCTCCTTGCCGACCTGCAATGACACGGACCACCAGCAGGCGGTAGAGTCCGACATCGAAATCGGACGAGGCGCGGATGAAGCGGCACAGAACGACACCGCGGATCACCGAACGACACGGGTAACAGCGAGCGGAGCGGACTCTTAATCCGCGGGTTCGGGGTTCAAGTCCCTGACGGCGTACCGCACGCCACCTGGGCATACGCGAAAATGTCACGTATGCCCCGCACCGTCTTTACCCCCTTTAGCCCCCACAGTCGCTCCATGCCTACCTGCGGGCGCGGACCGGGCACATCACCCCCTCTCAGGCCCTGCAAAGGCTCCCCGAAGCACGGCCATGCGCGGACGGACGCACCCCTGACCCCGAAGCCATGTAGCCAGGTCACGGGGTGTCCTGGGCCGTGGAGTTGATCGCTGAACTGGCACCTGACCTGCGCCAAACTCTGCGGGTCGCGGCATGCAAGGCCATCATGCGATCTCGGTTGTCCGGGGCAGCCGCAGGATGAACGTCGCGCCTTGGCCCGGCTCGCTGCGCGCCGCCGCTGACCCGCCGTGCGCTTCGGCGAGCTGCCGCACGACGGCCAGGCCCAGTCCGCTGCCGCCGGTCTGCCGGCTGCGCGACTTCTCGGCCCGCCAGAACCGATCGAAGACATATGGCAGGTGCTCGGCCGCGATGCCCGGCCCGGTGTCGGCCACCTCGATCAGCACGTCATCGCCGTCGGTATCCGCGCGCAGGCTTACCCGCCCGCCGGCCGGCGTGTAGCGGACCGCGTTGGCGAGCAGGTTGCCGACCGCCTGCCGCAGCCGTACCGGATCTGCGTCCAGGCACGGATGGCCCGTCACCTCGACGGTCAGCGCCAGTTCGGCGGCCTCGGCCGCGGGGCGGTGGACGGTGGCGATCTGCTCGACGAGGTCGGCCACGTCGACCGGCTCGGGGTGCAGCCGCAGCTTGCCCACGTCGGCGAGCGCGAGCTGCTGCAGGTCGTCGACGATGTGCTGCAGCAATGTGGCCTCCTCGACCAGCGAAGCGGTCAGCGCCGGGTCCAGCTCGGCCACGCCGTCCTGGGCGGCCTCCAGCCAGCCGCGGATGTTGCTCAGCGGCGTGCGCAGCTCGTGCGACACGTCGCTGACCATCGCCTTGCGCTGCCGCTCCATGCGGTCCAGGTGCTCGGACATCTCGTTGAACGCGGCGCTCAGCTCGCCGACCTCGCCCTTGTCTCGCACCATGACCCGCGCCGAGCCGTCGCCGGCCCGCATCCGCCGGGCCGCCGCGGTCACCGCCCGCACCGGCCGCACCAGCCGGGTTGCGACGAGCACGCTGACACCGACCGCCAGGGCGAGGATCACCGCGGTGACCCCCGCGATGCCGTACGGGTCGAGGGTCGGCGTACGGTCCTCCGGCGAGCCGATGTAGAGCAGCGCGGCCGGCGCGACGTACGGCTTCAACTGGGTGCGGCGCGCGGTCGCCAGGCACTCGGCGGCCGACGCCGGAGCGGCCGGCGTGCCGGTCTCGTCCAGCCACACCTCGACCCGGCGTCCGTGGCACTGCCGGACCAGGGCGGCAAGCCGGCTGAGCGCGCGCTTCTCGGTGGCAGTCGGCCCGGGCACGTCCGACGAGCACGGCGGCGAGCCGGGACTCGGCGGTGCGGGCAGCACCGTGCGCTGCGTCGTCACGGTGGACCGGTCCTCCAACCGGCCGGTCGGCTTGCCGGGCTCGGTCCCCGGCTGCTGCGGCTCTTCGACCGGGTTGGCCGGCGGAGCAGGGTTCATCGTCGCTGCGGTCGCTACCAGCCGCGTTGCAGCGCCGCCCGCGAGCCCTCCGGCTTCGCCGCCGGACGGCCGCAGGAGCGCCACGGCGGGCGTCGTGAAAGCAGCCAGTGCGGCGGACGTCGCTCGCGGCGTGGAGGGGCCTTGTCCGGACGGCGCACCGATGGGCGGCCGCGAGGAGGCCGTGCCCGGCGCCGGGGTGGTCGGCCCGCCTTCGCGCCGCAGGTACGCGCGGCCACCGGGCCCAACGACGACCGTGGCGCGCTGCCTCTCCCGCCGCAGGCAGGCCGCCTGCGCATCGACATCCTTGCGCAGCCGCATCCGCTCGGGTTCCGGCAGTCGGAACGGCCCGACCGCGCGTGCGTCGATGCGGTCGGTGGCCGCGCCGGGCACCAGCGAGACGTCGACAGCGAGTGGGTCGACGACGGCCGAGGGCCGCGCCGGCAGCGGCGGGCGACCGGCCGCCGAATCCGCGATCCGGGTGCCGCCCTCGGTCGCCAGCGCGACCCGCTGGTCGCTCTGCCGGGCCAGGGCGCGTACGGTCTCCTCGACGCCGTCCCACCGCGGGTGGCTCGCCGCGTAGCCGAGCAGCGCGTCGTTGATGCGGGCGTCGCGGGCGAGCGTCTGGCCCTGCTGATGCCGGATCTCGCCGGACGTGTTGCGCACTGCCAGCCACGCGGTCGCCACGATCGAGCACACCGCGATCAGCACCGAGCTGGCGACCAGCCGTACGAGCAGGCTATGACGCATGGTCGCCCACCAGCTTGTACCCGACGCCGTACACCGTGCGCAGCCGGACCGGTCGCCGCGGCTGGGGTTCGATCTTCTTGCGCAGGTTCTTCACGTGCACGTCGACCGTGCGTTCGGTGATGAAGCGGTCGAAGCCGTGCAGGTGCTCCAGGAGCTGCGATCGGGTGAAGACCTGCTCCGGCCGCGCGGCCAGCGCCTCCAGGATGCGGAATTCCGCGGGCGTGCACTCGACCTCGCGACCGTCCGCGAGCACCGTGTGCCGCTCGGGGTCCACCGTGATGCCGCCGACCCGGAGCACCCGTTCGCCGGTCCCCCGGCCGGTGCGCCGCAGCAGCGTGCGCACCCGGGCCATCAGCTCGCGCGGGCTGTAGGGCTTGGTGACGTAGTCGTCGGCGCCGAGGTCGAGGCCGAGCAACAGGTCGTCCTCGGTGGAACGGGCGGTCAGCATCAGCACCGGCACGTCGGAGTCGGCGCGCAGCACGCGGCACACGTCGAGGCCGTCGACGCCCGGCATCATCACATCGAGCAGCACGAGGTCGGGGCGGCGCGCGCGAGCCGCGTGGATCGCGGTCCGCCCGTCGTGGACGACGACCACGGAGTGTCCTTCGTGCTGGAGATAGCGGCGCAGCAGCTCCGCCTGTTTGGCGTCGTCCTCCGCGACCAGGACATTCGCGCACATAGCCCTCGAGCGTAGGCGACTCGTGACGGGGACCACGGGATCATCACAACGGCCTCACAGGTTCTTCACTTTCCTTGGCCAGCATCTCGCGGCATGCGCCACGTCAAGATTCACACCGGCGTCCTGCTCGCCGCCGGCCTGATCGCCGGGCTGGCCGGCTGCGGCTCGTCGAACGATGGCAAATCGGAGGGCGGGCCGCCCCGGACGGGCAGCCCGGCGGCCAACGCCGGGCCACAGCAGGCAGCGCAGCTGCAGGGCGGTGCGGAGATAGCGACCGTACGCGGCCGCCGGATCGCCGTGCACAAGCAGAAGGGTGACGGAGCAGCCTGGAAGACGCTGTCCAGCCCGAACGAGATGGGCGCCACCCGGGTCCTCCTCGTCGACACCAAGGACGGCGACTGGCTCAAGGTGCTGCTGCCGATCCGGCCCAATGGCAGCACCGGCTGGGTCAAGGCGTCCGACGTCACGCTGTCGTCGACGACCCACCGGGTGGAGATCGACCCGAAGGCGTTCACGTTCACCGTCTTCGATGGCGACAAGGTGCTGCGCACCGGCCAAGTCGCCACCGGCGAGGGCGGCACCCCCACCCCAGCCGGCCGCTTCTACTTCACCGAGCTGGTCAAACCGCCGAACCCCAACGGCGACTACGGCGCGTACGCCTTCGGGCTGAGCGGTTTCTCCCCGACGTTGAAGACCTTCGCCGGCGGCCCCGGACAGCTCGCCGTGCACGGCACGAACAAGGCGTCGGCGCTGGGCGACAAGGCCAGCCACGGCTGCGTGCGGGTCGCCAACGACGACATCACCTGGATGGCCAAGACCCTGGCGATCGGCACACCGGTCGTCGTCAAGGAATGAAACAACAACGGAAGGAACATCGATGCGCCTGAAGCCCCTCATCGGAGCCGTCGCGCTGGGCGTCGGCCTGGCCGGCACCGGTCTGGCCGCCGCCGAGGCCGCCACCGAGGCCTCGACCACCACGCCGGCCGCCGCGCCCACCGCGCCCGGCCAACTGCCGAGCCGCCCCGGCGACAAGCCGTCAAAGCCCGGCGAGCCGCCGATCGCCGCGCCGCCCGGCAAGCCCATCCCCAAGGCGCCGAACTACACCGGCTGACCCCTGGACCGCAGGCCCGCACATCTCCCGTGCGGGCCTGACGGGGTTCCGGCTGCGGCCTGCTCGGCAGGGCCGTCGCCGCCGAGCAGAACGAGCGGGTGGTGCTGCTCGGCGACCTGAACGGCACCACGAGATCATCACATCGGCCTCACAGCTTCTTCACTTTCCTCGGCCAGCATCTCCCGGCATGCGGCACATCAAGATTCACACCGCCGCGGAAGTGATCACGAAAAGGGAGAAAGGAAGAGGCCATGACCAGGGAAACTCGGACTAATGACGGAGGATGGGACCGGCGTTCGCTGTTGCGGGGCGCCGCCGTGGTGGCCGGTGCCGCCGCGACCGCGCCACTACTGGGCGGCGCGGCCACGGCGCGAGTCGGCGGCGGTGACGCGGATGCGTTGTACCAGGCGGGGAAGTTCGAGCAGGCCGCCCGGGCGTATGAGGAGATCCTGAAGAAAGACCCTGCGAACCTGCACGCGGCCCGCCGGCGCGGCTATATCGGGCTGCTGGGCAACAAGTTCCCCGACGCTGAAAAGTATCTCAACATGGCCCTCAAACTGGCGCCCGAGGACAAGGAGACCAACTACTACCTGGGCGACTGCTACATCCGGCAGGACAAATACTCCCTCGCCGCACCACGCTGGCAGGCGGCCGGCGAGGACGCCTACGCCAAATGGTTCGCGGCAGTCCGCGGCGAGGCGTATCAGATCCACGGCGACATCGGCCGGGTAAAAATTGAGCAGATGGACCCGGAGCCACTGGTGGAGGCCTCGGTCAACGGCGGCCCGGCGAAGCGCTTCGTGTTCTACACCGGCGCCCCGTATCTGGGCATGCGTGCGTCGGTGGCCAAGGAGGCCGGGCTGAGCCCGGTCGCCAGCCAGAAGCTCGACTTCGAGGGCACCACCATATGGGCGTACTACGGGATACTGGACTCCTTCAAGCTCGGTGGCATCGAACTGCGCAACGTCCCCGTGAGCTGGTCGGCGACGGAGTCGGGCGACGATGTCGACACAGACAGCGACGGTTTGATCGGCACGTGGGTCTTCTACCACCTGCTGACCACCTTCGACTACGCGGGCCAGTCGCTGATCCTGCGCCGCCCGACCCCCGAAGCGGCCAGGAAGGTACGCGCCGACGCCGCCCGGGCGGGCACCAAGCCCCTGCCGCTGTGGCTGGGCCGTGAGCAATATCTGAGCAGCACGGGCAGCTTCGCCGGCGCAGCCGGTTCCGGCGCCGGGGTGGTGGGCGTGAACTTCGGTGGCGTCGGCGAGATCGCCGCGGGCATGGTCGGGGAAACGGCCGAGCAGCTGGGGGTCCGCGTCGACTACGACCGCCAGATCGGGACATTTGCCCAAAGTCACCCGGCCGTCGCCTACCCCTGCTACCCGAAGGAGATCCGCATCGGCGACGCCGTCGCCAAGGAGGTCTATTGCTACACGAACCCGAACGCAGAGGTCAACGTGCCCTGGCCCTATGGGGATGGGGTCGACTCGATGGTCTGGTTCGCCCACTGCTTCTGGAAGCCCTACAACATCACCGTCGACTTCACCGACATGAACCTCTACATCGCCCGCGGCAAGGCCACCTGATCGAGCCGGGCAGATTGAACAGGTTCTATTTTCCGGCTGGGCGCACGGGGTGATTTGCCCCCTTTTTTCCCACGGCTGCTCCATGCCTGCTCGCGGGCGCGGACGTCTTAGCGGTGTCGGTCGACGACATAGCCACATCCCGTGCGTTCTCAACGGTCCGCATCCAGTCCCTTCGCAGGCATCGTGTGGAGAACATGACGCTGTCTCGCCCGGGTCCTGATCTCGATGCACGGGTTCGGGATCAGGAACGCGGGCGAACACCCACCCGAAGGCGGCAACGATGCCCTCGGACAGGCCATGCCCCTAGCGGTGTTCGCCTCACTCTCCGGGCCCTTGAGCAGGGCCTATTACGACAAGAAGAGAGCCCAGGGCAAGAAACACAACGCCGCGCTCATTTTGCCTGGTCTGCCCGCCGCTCCGACGTCAGCTACGCCATGCTCCGCGACCAACAGCCCGACCGGCCCTCACGCAAACCAGCCGCTCGGGGCCGCTTGACCTCCCGGTTTCCCAACCGCTGAAGACGTCGGCGCGAATGCCCGCTCGACTTCGGCGGCCCAAGGAGAGTCAGTAGATCCTTACGGCCCGATAGTTCGACTCGTCCACGGGGCCAGACCGCATTCCGGCCAGCCCGGTCGCGCCCGTTCCGGTGGTTGGGCGCGACCGTGCACGCAAACCCAAAACCTGTGCGCTCATCTGAAGGACCTGTTCCGCATGTGCTTGGACGCTTGAGGCAGTCGGGCTGAAGCGGCGTTCTTACGCGCTCAGTGCGAACGGCACTGTCGGAGCGGTCTTCGACGTGCCCACACGTCCGTCCAAGCCACAACCGTTCAGGAGGGCTCGTTGCAGACCATCTCGAGGACAGGGGTGCGGCT
Source organism: Spirillospora sp. NPDC047279 (assembly GCF_040643285.1). Classification (NCBI taxonomy): domain Bacteria; kingdom Bacillati; phylum Actinomycetota; class Actinomycetes; order Streptosporangiales; family Thermomonosporaceae; genus Spirillospora; species Spirillospora sp. NPDC047279. Next base: position 620,712 of record NZ_JBEYUA010000003.1, on the reverse strand, counting down.
GCTCGCCGTCGCGGCGCTGGCCGGACCAGCGATCATGATCGGCAGTCCGAACGCCCACGCGACGATTCACCGGTATCCCGCCCGTGACGGTACCTGCGTCGGAGGACCCGAGATCCTGCGCTGTCTCGAACTGCGCTACGACGACGTGAACCGTCGCTACCGAGCATGGGCCTGGATCATCGACGTCGCGGGCGGCGCCGACGCGCGGGTCAAAATCGGCAGCGTGTCAGTCTCACCACCTGGTGGATCCCTGCCGAACCTTGACTGGCAAGAGGTCAGAGACGACTTCGCCTCCAGCCTGGAACCCTGTATAGGCAGACCCCTTCTGGTGGGCTTCCAGGCCACCTACAGCTGGCGCATCAAAGCCACCGGCGCAGAGGGCCATCAGCTGCGTTCCGGCACCGTCACCATCTGCCAATAGCCAATCTCGTCCGCTCCCCGAGCCGTCGTTCCTCAGCGCAGGTCTCCCTGTCCTTCCCCGGGCCATCGTCTCGGGCCCGCCGGCTCGGACGCGTTCATCCCAACCGGAACGCTCCGGGCAGCTATACGATCATGTCTGTTTGGCTTCGTGGGACCTCGGGAGGACCCTCGTCCCGTCGGGCGGGTCCACGGTGAGCCGGCCCTCCAGCAGTCCGATCCGCCGCGGCGCCTGACCCGTGTCGCGATGCCGGGTCCCCGGCCCGCTGGGAGGACGGGCCGGAGAACCGGGGGTCACGTCCCCGCCTCACCCATCGGGCGCGAGCGTCACGAACTCGTCTCGGGCGCACGCCGAACTCGCCGACCCGGACTGTTGGATGCCATGTCCGCATGGCGTTATGCGTGCGCTGGTCAGGGCCTGTGCTCTTCCGGGGGTGGGAGGTAGGGCCGGAAGTGATCGGCGACCATGTCGGCCATGGCGTCGGCGTCGCGAGTTCCGTCGACTTCGATCACACGGATGCCGAGGTGCTGGGCGGAGCGGACGGCGTCGTCGGCGACGAGGCGGTCTCGCCTGAGCCGGTTGCGTTGTGCCCGGGCGGGATCGCTGAGGTCGTGGCTGACAGCGGCGGCTCGGGTGAGTTCACCCAGTTGCCGGTCGCGGAATGTCTCGGTGGGCACCATGACGACCATCCGCCGTGGCGAATCGATGATCGGTGCGACCAACTCGGGGCGAAGACCCCAGCCTTCGGCGATGATGGGCCGCCCGGAGACCAGAGCACGCAGGTCGTCCAGAGCCCATTCGAAGCGGATCGGAAAGCCGACCAGTGTTTCCGCGGCCATGTCTTCTGGGGTGGTGTTCACCCAGATGGTTTCCGGGTCCGGATCGGCAGGCGAGTGGCCGAGCTTGACCTGGCGGGCGATCCGACGGTCGTTGTGGCCGCGGGCGTCGTGATGGTCGTAGTGATAGGCGGTCAGCCCGTATCGGTCGGTCAGCAGCCGGGCCACGGTGGACTTGCCGGCCCATTGCCCGCCACCGATCCAGAGGAGCCGGCCAAGCGTGCCGAACGGATCCCAGACTCGGCTGTTGCCGGCGCGCTTAGTCATCGATCTCCTTTTCGGGTGCGGCTGTTGCCTGCGCGTAGTTCACCCGGTCGCCAAGGGGGCCGGGCCAAGCACATTGGTCAGCTGTTTCTCGACCTTAGTGAGGGCGAACGCCGGGGGCATGAATCGCGGGTGTTCGTCGAGGTCCCCAACCCCAGGGTGAGCCTGCTGATGTACGGCCGGGCGGAGACGGCGATCGACGTCCAGCCGGGCGAGACGTACGGTTGAACTACGCCGCGCCGTCGTGGTTCTGCATCCGGGGCTCGCTGGACAGGGGCCGCAGAAACACCGGGGCAGCGCCGCCGCCATCTGGGTCCTGTGCCTCTCACTGGCCCTCATCCCCGTCATCATCGTCCTCGGATCGCGCTGACAGTGAACGCACGTGCCCAGGGCTCCCGCCACAAGGTCCCTGACACTGGCAGGGCCACCGGGGGCGGATCGCAACACGTTCGCCGACATCATCAGACTTCAGGATGCGCTCTCAGCTCCCCTCGCCCTGAGCCGGCGTTCATGGTCGCAAATCGCCATGTTCGCTCGGCGGCTCTGGTAGCGGGTGTCACGAGTCGACAGGGTGCGTCACGTGAAGCGCCACCGACGCGAACAGAACGGCACGATCTGGCGGTGGCGAATACCGCCTGGCATGCAGGGTTGCGACTCTTAAGCCGCGGGTTCGGGAGTCAAGTCCCTGACGGCGCACTCGTCTGTCCGCAGCGACGCCCGCTGGTGCATGAGCCCGATGGAGGCGTCGGCGCGTCCGGTTGGTATCGGGGGCGAGCCGCCTGGATCCGCATCATCTTTCTATGGAGCTCATCAGCGGCCGGGTCGTCGACTCTGTCAGTGACCTGTTGAAGGTACCGTAGCGCGAGATCGGCGTTGCTCCCTTGTTCCAGTTCCGCGAGCCGCATGACCGCGTCTTGAAAGGGGTCGAGGTTCAGGCGCCGCCGGCAGAAAGCGAATCGCCTAGCGGTGATAGGCGTAGTAGCCGTGGACAGTGTGGTCGGTGTCTATCAAGTAGCACCACTGGCGCTCCCACTCGCCGTCGCTCTGCAGCTCGTACTCGAGTGCAACCTCGCGTGTGATTTTTTCCGTGATCTCTTTGATCGCATCGGCCTGTGACTCGTGTTCAGGTCCTTGCGGATCGTTGGCGAAGACATTGCGGCGCAGCGAGACGATTCGAGCGGCCGCCGGCGGAATCTCGCGAAGCTGAACGCTCAAGCTCAGCGTGCAAGGCGGCGGACGGATCCCCGGTCACCGGCACGGTGCGTTCGGTTCCCGGGTCGCAGCTGCTCGGACCGGTCGTTGTCCACGCGCTCCAACGAGACACCGACGGCTCCACAAAAGTGACAGGCATCAGGTCCTGGCCCACCCACGGGTGGACCCGGGCTCACCTCAGATCGGCTGGTGTCTCGCGGGGAGGGGGTGCGGGATCTCCATTGAAAAGCCGCATCCCCGAAGGATAGCGATCTTGCAGAGGGAACGCCGATCGTGGCGACCTTCCGCGCGACAAGGACCTGGCCGGCCTCATCGGCGAGCTCGTCATCGGAGGGGCTCTGCCCGGGGCGGGCGGGGCTCGGTGACTGCCTTGAAAATTCCCCGGGGCGCCGGGTCAGCGGGGAGGCAGGCCGGTGCGGCGGAGCCAGGCGTCGATGTCGGGTCCGGCGCTGGTGACCTGTTCGCCGCGGACGGCGAGGCCTGCGCCGATGGTGGCGCGGGGGCAGGAGGCGGCGTAGTCGCGTTCGGTGGTGCCCAGACCGCTCATGGCGTAGGTGGTGAGGGGGTGGACGACCTTGCCGGTGAAGTCGAGCTTGTCGGTGAACGTCGGCATGATCATGGGTGCTCGGACGTTCCAGATGGGGCTGGCCAGCAGGACCGTCGGGTAGGGGTCGATGTCGGGCAGGGCGCCGGCGATGGCGGGGCGGGCATCGGCGTTCTGTTCCTCGACGTTGCGGGCGACGGTCTGGTCGTAGTCGGCGGGGTAGGGGTCGGCGGGCTGGATGCGGTGGACGTCGCAGTCCAGGCGTTCGCGGATCATCCGGGCGAGGACTTCGGTGTTGCCGATCTCCAGGTTGCGACGGCCGCCGTAGTGGTAGTTCTCGCCCGCTCGGGAGAAGTAGGCCAGGAGCACCGGCGCGCCCGTCGAGGAAGACCGCCGCGGAACGGGGCGTTCGCTCGGCTGTCTCGATGAAGGCCCCGACGAGGGGCTGGAGCCGCGCGGTGATGGTGGGGAGCAACCGCTGGTGATCACGGCTCCGGTGGTGAGAAGGGCGCCGCGCAGCAGCGAGCGGCGCCCGAGCGCGGCGCGTGGTGGTGGTCTCATCTCAGCCTCGTGCCCTTCTGGTCGCGTCACTCGACGCGCATGGTGCCCAGCCGGCTGACCATGGCGGGGTCGCGGTGGTCGAAGTAGAGCGTGGTGCCGGTGTCCAGGGCGGCGATGCGGTCCATCTCGTCGTCGGTGAGCGTGAAGTCGAAGACGTCGAGGTTGGCGGCCATGCGGTCGGGGCTGACCGACTTGGCGTTGACGGGGATCTGCCGCTGGATGAGCCAGCGGAGCACGACCTGGGCGACGGACTTGCCGTGCGCTTCGCCGATCCGCGTCAGGACCGGGTCGGTGAACAGGTTGTTCTTCCCGGCCGCGAAGGGGCCCCAGGATTCGATGACCACGCCGTTGTCGCTGTTGATCTTCTGGTCGGTGTCGCGCTGGAAGAACGGGTGGACCTCGATCTGGTTGACCGCGGGCACCACGTCGTTGTGGTCGATCAGGTCGACCACGCGGTCGGGGTGGAAGTTGGAGATCCCGATCGCCCTGATCCGGCCTTGGCGGTGCAGGTCCTGCATGGCGCGCCACTGGCCGTACACGTCGCCGTAGGGCTGGTGGATCAGGTACAGGTCCAGGTGGTCCAGGCCGAGCTTGGTGAGCGAGGTCTCGAAGGCGCGCTTGGTGTTGTCGTCCGCGGGGTCGTCCTGCACCCACAGTTTGGTGGTGACGAACAGTTCGTCGCGCGGGATGCCGCTGTTCTTCAGGGCGCGGCCGACGGCCTCCTCGTTCTGGTAGGCCGAGGCGGTGTCGAACTTGCGGTAGCCGGCGGCCAGCGCGTCGGTGACGGCCTGCTCGGTCTCCTCGGGCGGGATCTGGAAGACGCCGAATCCCAGGATCGGCATCCGCACACCGTTGTTCAGGGTGATGTTCTGCATGACCTGTCCTTCATCGATGCGATGGTGCTTGGTTCGTCGGCTTCAAGGAGGTCACGTCGGAGCCGACGTCCTCCACCACGCCCGGGAATTCGTGTCCCATCGGCCGCCCGGTGCCGGCCGCGGGCATCGACTTGTAGGGCCACAGGTCGCTGCCGCACACGCACGACAGCACCACGCGGACGACCGCGTCGGTGGGCTGCTGGGCTTTGGGGTCGGGACGGTCCTCGCCGCGCACGTCACCGGCGCCGCACATCACGGCTGCACGCATGGGCTGTTCCTCTCGTTCGCTCTGGCCGGCCCCCGCCCGCAGCCGGGCGGTGGTGAAGCGACCGCCCGGGTCAGCGCTCCAGCATCTGCAGTCCTGCCTCGGTGTGGGTGTCGCCGGCCGCCGGAGGAAGGCCGCTCAGCCTGCCGAGCTGCTCGTCGGTCAGCCGGAGGTCGTCGGCGGCGGTGTTCTCCTCCACCCGGTGCACGCGCTTGGTGCCGGGGATGGGGACGATGTCGTCGCCCTGGGCCAGCGACCACGCCAGGGCGACCTGGGCGGGAGTGGCGCCGGCTTCGGCGGCGACGGCCTCGACCTCGTCGGCGATGCGCAGGTTGCGCTGGAAGTTGTCGCCGGTGAAGCGCGGATTGCCGTGCCGGAAGTCGCCTTCGGTGAAACCGTCGGTGGAGCGGATGGTGCCGGTGAGGAAGCCGTGGCCCAGCGGCGCGAACGGCACCAGCCCGATGCCCAGCTCGCGCAGCAGCGGCAGGACCCGCTGCTCCAGGCCGCGCGTCCACAACGAGTACTCCGACTGCACGGCGGTGACCGGGTGGACGGCGTGGGCGCGGCGGATGGTGTCGGGCCCGGCCTCCGACAGCCCGATGTGGCCGATCTTGCCCTGGGCCACCAGCTCGGCCAGCGCGCCGACGGTGTCCTCGATCGGGACGGCCGGGTCGACGCGGTGCTGGTAGTACAGGTCGATGTGGTCGGTGTCCAGGCGCTTCAACGATCCCTCGACCGCGGTGCGGATGTTGGCGGGGCTGGAGTCCAGGTTCCACGGGCCGGCCCCAGCGTGGGCGATCATCCCGAACTTCGTCGCCAGGACCACCTGGTCACGGCGGCCCTTGAGCGCCCGGCCGAGGAGCTCCTCGTTGGTGTAGGGCCCGTAGATCTCGGCGGTGTCGATCAGCGTGACACCGAGCTCCAGGGCGCGGTGCAGCGTGGCGATCGACTCGGTCTCGTCGGTCCCCGAATCGGTGTAGCCGTGGGACATGCCCATCGCGCCCAGCCCGATCCGAGCCACCTCCAGCTCGCCGAGCTTCACATGCTTCATGATCGCTATCCCCCTGTGAGGTCGGACCCCCCCGACTCGTGCCGTCTGACCCGGCTGCTCATCGGAGCCCTACCCGGGCCCGGTAGGCCCGGACTATCGCGGCGGCCGTTCCCGGGCAAACGTTTCTTTGCCCGGGGCCTTGGGCCGGGAGACGTGTGCCGGCCGGGGCGCGGGTTCGCTGCTTACAGCTAACCCTTGACCTGTACCGGCAGACAGTCACCGCCTAAAGGGGTACCGACAGGGACCCCCTCATCCAGGGATGGGTGCTTAGCCTGGGAATATGGACAACCGCACCGAGGTCCGGGCGTTCCTCAGCTCACGCCGGGCGAAGGTCAGCCCGCAGCAGGCCGGACTCCCCTCGCACGGCCGCCGCAGGGTGGAAGGGCTGCGGCGCGGCGAGGTCGCCGCGCTGGCCGGGGTCAGCGTCGAGTACTACACGCGCCTGGAGCGCGGCAACCTCGCCGGCGCCTCCGAGAGCGTCCTGGACGCCATCGCCCGCGCGCTGCGGCTCGACGACACCGAGACCGCGCACCTGCACCACCTGGCCCGCGCCGCCGCCACCCCGCAGGCCCGTGCCCGCCGCGTCAAGACACCCGAGGTGCGGGCGCCGGTCCGCCGGGTGCTGGAGGCCATGACCGGGGTGCCGGCGTTCGTGCGCGACCACCGGTTCGACATCCTGGCCGCGAACCCCCTCGGCATGGCCCTGTACGCGCCCATGTTCGCCGCGAACGCGTCCCTGCCGGTGAACTCGATGCGCTTCACCTTCCTCAACCCTCACGCCCAGGGGTTCTACCTCGACTGGGCACAGGTCGCCCGCTCCGCCGTCGCAGCGCTGCGCATCGCCGCCGCCCGCAACCCTCACGACCAGCACCTGGTGAACCTGATCGGTGAGCTGTCCATGCGCAGCGACCCCTTCCGCTCCTGGTGGGCCGCCCAGGACGTCTACGTTCACCGGCACGGGAGCAAACGTTTCCACCACCCCGCCATCGGCGACCTCGACCTGGACTACGAGGCGTTCGAGCTGCCGGGCGAGGAGACCCTCACGCTCCTGACCTACTCCGCCGAACCGGGAACCCCCTCCGGCGACGGCCTCGAACTCCTCGCCACCTGGGCGGCGCGGAACGCCGACGCCCCCGCCCCGGCGGGCGAATGACCGCGCAGACAACAGCCGGCGGGCGGATGGCGGAGCAGTACAAGAGAACGAGACGGTGGCGTTGAGCTCGTGTCTGGCTGCCATCCGGTTACTCGGGACCGTTCACACTGCGCCTTCGTCCTGCGGGGCGCTTGGGCCCAACGGGATGCGCAGGACCAGGCGGGCGCCGGTCTGGCTGTCGGCGAGGTCCAGCGTGCCTGCGTGGGCGTGCGCGATCTCCCGGCAGATCGCCAGGCCGAGTCCCGTGCCCGACGGGTCGGCGCGGCGGGCGTCGGCGCGGCGGAAGAACCGGTCGAACACCGCCTCGCGATCCTCCTCGGGGATGCCCGGTCCGTCGTCGCTCACCTCCAGGACCGCGTGCCCGTCCCGCGCGGCCACCTGGATCTCGATCCGCGACCGGGCGTGCCGTTCGGCGTTGCTCACCAGGTTCTCCACCAGGCGCATCAACCGTACGGGCGATCCGGTGACGACCACGCCCTCCTCCAGCCGGGCGTCGACCGCCGGTCCGGTCAGCGTGCGCCGCTCCAGGCAGGCTCGGACGATCCCGGCCAGGTCGACCCGCTCCCGCTCGGCCGCCACCCCGGCGTTCAGGCGGGCCAGCTCCAGCAGGTCGCCGACGATGTCACCGAGCCGTTCGGCGTCCAGCAGCGCCGCCCGCAGGATGTCGTGTGGATCGGCCCGCGGATCCTCCAGCGCGGCCTGCAACCGCAGTTGCAGGCCTGTGATGGGGCCGCGCAGGTCGTGGGAGGTGTCGGCGACGGCGTTGCGGTGACGCTCCATCTCGCGGCGCAGCTCGGCGAGATCGCCCTCAAGCGCACGGTGCAGGCGCAGGTTGTCGGCTTGTAACCGGGTGGCGCGCGCGTACAGCTCGGCCTCGATCACCTGCATCCGCGCCTTGAGGGTGACCGGGCCGGCGCGGCGGCTCATCGGCTCGGAGGCGCGGCCGCGCACCTGATCGACGAACGCGGTCACCTCCTCGACCCGGTGGATGACGTACCTGACGGCACCGTCCGGGCCCAGCACCGGAGCGTTCATCAAACTCCAGTACCGCTCCTCCATCACACCGGCGGGCGACTCCACGTCATAGCGCAGCAGCGGCATCACATCGACGCGGCCCTCGGCGACGACCCGCTCCAGCGACGCCCGCAACATCACCGCGCCCTGATCGGCCGGGCCGCCGCGAAACCGTTCATAGCTCTTCTCGCCGATCAGCGAGGCCTGAGAACTCCCGGACACGGCTTCATAGGCGCGGTTGACCAGCAGATACACACCGCCGGGATCCAGCAGCGCGGTCGGGATCGGCAAAGCGTCGAACACCGCGGCGAAATCCACCCCGTCCAACGGCCCCCACCCTTTCAGGTGAACCCGAACCACCTGCCTGTCTACCGAAACCTCCCCTTCTCACAGCAATCAGCACGCCAAGACAGGCTTCGGTGACCGCCAAACTCGTCACGCATCTTCCAGCCGGCGTCATGTGCTCAGTGAGGCGGGTTCGCGGTGTCCATGCCGGACGAGGCGTGGGCTCGTGCGCTGTGGGGCGGTGGGGCGGTGGAACGGCGTTGAACCAGGCCGGGTGTGACGGAGAAGCGGACGGCTGAGGTGCGGCCTTCGATGCGTTCGAGGAGGAGGCGGCCGGAGGTCCGGCCCATGAGGGCGCCGTCCTGGTCGATGCTGGTGAGGGAGATGTTGGGGAGCGCTGCCAGGCGGGTGTTGTCGTAGCCGACGACGGAGACGTCCCCGGGGACGGACAGGCCGGACTCGTGGACGGCGGCGAGGGCACCGAAGGCGGCCTGGTCGGCGCCGGCGAAGATGGCGGTCGGGCAGGGGGAACGCTCGAGGAGTTCGAGGGCTCCCTGGTAGCCGCCTTCTTCGGTGTAGTAGGTGGTGGCGACGGCGATCTCGTCGGCGAGGCCGTGCTCGCGCATGACGCGCTCGTAGGCCTCAGAGCGGATCTTGTGCAGGAGGTCGGCGGGGCGGGCGACGCTGTCGTCCTGGTGGGTGATGTGCACGATGTGGCGGTGCCCCAGGTCGATGAGGTGCCGCACGGCCAGTTCGGCGCCGGTCTCGTCGTCGTCGAAGACCGCGTCGTACACGGTGGAGCGTTCGTGCCGGCCGAGCACCACCGTGGGGGTCTGCCTGGCGACCTCTTCCAGGCGGGTCTTGGGGGCGAGAGGGCCGACCATGACGATGCCGTCGACCTGCCGGTCGATGAGCGCGTCGACGGCCCGCCGCTCGGTCGTGCGGGTGGCGCCGCCCTGAATCAGGATCGCCTGGTAGTCGGTGTCGGCGAGCTGCTCCATCAGGCCGTCGAGGATGTCGGCGAAGAACGGGTTCCTGATGTGCGGGAGCATCAGGCCGATGGTGTACGTGCGTCCGCGCATCGCACGGGCGGCGGCGTGCGGCCGGTAGCCGAGCTCGGCGATGGCGGCGCTGACCCGCTCGCGCATGGCCGGGCTGACGCCGTAGGCGTTGCGTATCACCTTGGACACCGCGGTGGTGGAGACCTTGGCGTGGCTGGCCACGTCCGCGATCGTCACTCGACGCGGCCCATCACCGGTGGCCATGATCCTCCTCGTTCAGGCGGCGCCTCGATTGTAGGGGCAGGACGGTCGCAGGTGATGGGTAACGTTACCCATAATTTGGACCCTTCCTTTTCACAGAAGCTGATCTAGCTGCTCATCTGCTGTGGATCGTTACTCAAATTGAGCCTTGACGGGTCTTCGAGATTACGCCTACGTTAAGCGCATCGGGGAGCAGTTAAAACGATTTAATTCACTCCCGGAGGGCATCGTGAAACCACCTCTCCGCATGCTCGGAGCCGCTGCGACCGCGCTCGCGGTGGCGGCCTCGACCTCGTGCGGCTCAGGATCGGGATCGTCATCCGACGGCACCGTGACGCTGTCGTTCCTGATGGGCAACGACCAGTCCACGGTGGACACCACGAAGGCGCTGGCGAACGCCTTCACGCAGTCCGACCCGAAGATCAAGATCAAGATCGAGGTGATCGCGGGCGGCAGCGAGGGCGACAACATCGTCAAGACCCGGCTGTCGACCGGCGACATGGCGGACGTGTTCTGGTACAACCCCGGATCACTGCTGCAGGCCCTCAACCCGGCGCAGACCATGGTCGACCTCACCGGCGACCCGGTGCTGACGAACGTCAAGAAGGACTACCTGCCGGTCGTCACCCAGGGCGGCAAGGTCTACGGCGTCCCGGCCGCCGCGGCGACCGGCGGCGGCATCCTGTACAACCGCGAGGTCTACCAGCGGCTGGGGCTGAAGCCGCCCACGACCTGGGCGGAGTTCATCGCCAACAACGACAAGGTCAAGGCCGCCGGGATCACTCCGGTGGTCACCACGTTCAAGGACACCTGGACCTCGCAGCTGATGGTCCTGGCCGACTACTACAACGTGCAGGCGGCGGTGCCGACCTTCGCGCAGGACTACACGGCCGGCAAGACCAAGTTCGCCTCCACCCCGGCGGCGGTTTCCGGATTCCAGCACCTCGCCGAGATCCACGCCAGGGGTTACAGCAACAAGGGCTTCGGGTCGGCCACCAACGAGCAGGGCCTGAAGATGCTGATCGAGGGCAAGGGCGCCCACTACGCGATGCTCAGCGTCACCCTGCCGCCGCAGCTGGCGAACTACCCGCAGGCGGCCACCGACGTCGGCTTCTTCGGCATCCCGGGCAACGACCCGGCCAAGCACGGCGCCACCGTGTGGGAGCCGCCCGCCATCTACATCGCCAAGACCACCGAGCATCTGGACGAGGCCAAGAAGTTCCTGGCCTTCGTCGCCTCCCCGGCGGGGACCGCCGCGGTCACCAAGGCCGTTCCGCCGTCCGGGCCGTACCGGATCGAGGGTGCGACGTTGCCTCCGGACGCGCTGCAGGTGGCCAAGGATCTGCAGGTCTACCTGGACCGCCGGGCCACCACGCCGGCGCTGGAGTTCCTGTCGCCGGTCAAGGGGCCGTCCCTGGAACAGATCACGGTCGCCGTGGGGTCGGGGCTCACCCAGCCCGCCGCCGGCGCCGCCCAGTACGACAAGGACGTCGCCAAGCAGGCCAAGCAGCTGGGCCTCCCGGGGTGGGGGTGACCCGGAGGGTGGCCGGGCGGGCGGTCGACAAGCACGTGACGGACGAGGAGGCGGCCGGGCGCCGCAGCCGGGCCGCCGGGCGCCGCAGCCGGGCCGCCGGGCCGGACCGGCGTCGCCGACCGGGCCGCGCAGCCGCGCCGGGGAGGGGCGGCCCCTCGCCCCTCTCGCACCGGCGCACCAGATCACGCGGCGGGAGAAGGCACGGCTCGTACCCCTACGCCCTGTACGCGCCGGCCGCCACCGTCTACCTGGTGATCTTCCTGGTGCCGACGGTGATGGCGTTCTACTTCTCCCTCACCCGGTGGACGTTGTTCGACAGCACCTTCGTCGGGCTGGAGAACTTCCGCGACTTCCTGTCCGAGCAGAACCTGCGCGTCGGTTTCCAGAACACCATCGTGTACGCCGTCGTCACCAGCGGGCTGAAGGTGGTGCTGGGGATGGCGCTGGGCGTGCTGCTCACCAGCAGCCTCCGCTCGCGCGGGTTCCTGCGGTCGGTGGTCTTCTTCCCCGTCCTGGTCTCCACGGTCGCGGTCGGCATCACCTTCAGCATGCTGCTCAAGCCCGACACCGGACTGGTCGACCGTGCGCTCGGGCTGGTCGGCGTCGACGGGCGCGACTGGCTCGGCGACGCCACCACCGCGCTGCTGTCGGTGGCGCTGGTGGACGTGTGGAAGGGCGTCGGCCTCGCCACGGTCATCTACATCGCGGGGATCGTGTCGATCCCCGGCTCCTACTACGAGGCGGTGATGGTGGACGGCGGAACCGCCTGGCACGGGTTCCGGCACGTGACGCTGCCGCTGTCCTGGCCGGCCACCTACTCGGTGATCGTGCTGTCGTTCATCGGGGGGCTGCGGACGTTCGACCTGATCTGGACGATGACCCGCGGCGGCCCCGGATTCACCAGCGACACCATCTCCTCGATCATCTACAAGCAGTACCAGGCCGGCTTCTACGGCCTGTCGACCGCGGGCAACGTGCTGCTGTTCCTCGTCGTGACCGCGCTGGTGGTCCCGCTCACCTACGTCCTCGGCAAGCGGCAGGTCGCCTCATGAGAACGAGAACCCTCAAGAGACTCGGCGCCGAGACGGTCGCGCTGACGGTCGCGACCGTGGTCTTCCTCATCCCGTTCGCCTTCATCCTGCTGAACGCGGTGAAGAACGAGAAGGAGGCCACCGACCTGGGCTTCGGCTGGCCCACCGAGTGGCGGATCGTGCAGAACCTCACCGAGGTGGTCCAGGCGCGCGACTACGTGCTGCTGCGCGCCTACGTCAACAGCACGATCCTCACCGTCGCGTCCGTCACGCTCATCGTCCTCTTCGCGGCCATGGCGGCGTTCGTCCTGCAACGCCGCCAGGACAGGATGAGCTCGGCCGCCAGCTTCCTGGTGCTCACCGGGCTGATCATTCCACCGGCGGTCGTGCCCACCATCTGGCTGCTTCAGGAGCTGGGCCTGTTCAAGACGCTGCCCGGCCTGACGCTGGTCGAGGTCGCCTACGGGCTCCCGTACGCGGTGCTGCTGTTCCGTGCGTTCATCGCGGCCATCCCGCGGGAGTTCGACGAGGCCGCCATGATCGACGGCTGCGGCGGGGTCCGGCTGTTCTTCCAGGTGATCTTCCCGCTGCTGCGGCCGGTCACCATCACCGTCATCCTCACCAGCTCGGTGGCCGTCTTCAACGACTTCGTCAACCCGCTGTACTTCCTGCCCGGCGACGACAACGCCACCGTGCAGGTCACCCTCTACAACTTCCAGAGCCAGTACAGCACGCAGTGGAACCTGCTGTTCATGGACATCGTCCTGATCACCATCCCGCCGCTGCTGATGTTCGTCTTCTTCAACAACAAGATCGTGAACGGCATGACCGACAAGGCGCTCACGGGCTGAGTCCCGCCCACGCGCTCCAGCCGGCAGGGCGACGCCTGCCTTGATCTCAGCGACTCCCAGAGGAACCGGACGCCTGTGACGACCCCGAGTGTCAAAGCTCCCGCCTTCGAACATCATCGCCGCCCCCTCGGGATCGGCGAAGCCTCCCCACGCCTGTCGTGGACCGTGGTGACCGACCTCCCGGGCTGGCGGCAGGCCGCCTACGAGCTCGAGTTCGGCGACCGGACCCGTACCGGCCTCGACCAGACCCGTACCGGCCGTGTCGACTCAGGTGAGTCGGTCCTGGTGCCCTGGCCCGGGCCGCCTCTGCGTTCCCGTGAACGCAGAGGCGTACGGGTACGGGTGCACGGCCGTGACGGCGGCAGCACCGGCTGGAGCCCGTGGGCGGTGGTCGAGGCCGGACTCCTCGACCCGGCCGACTGGCTGGCGGACGCGGTGTCACCGGCCCCGCGGCTCGTGGGGGAACCCGATGGTCCGGCTCCGCTGCTACGCCGTGACTTCACCGTGCGCGGGACCGTCGCCTCGGCCCGGCTGTACGTCACCGCGCACGGCCTGTTCGAGGTGGAGATCAACGGCCGCCCGGTCGGCGACGACGTGCTCGCCCCGGGCTGGTCCAGCTACGACCACCGGCTGCGCTACCGCACCCACGACGTCACCGGGCTGCTGAACGAGGGCCCGAACGCCATCGCGGCCATGCTCGCCGACGGCTGGTACCGCGGCCGGATCGGCTTCGGCGGCGGCAGGACCGCGGTCTACGGCGACCGCACCGCCCTGATCGCCCAGCTGGAGGTCACCTACACCGACGGCACCACCGGCACGGTGCTCACCGGCGACGACTGGCGCTGCGCACCCGGCCCGGTCACCGCAGCGAGCCTGTACGACGGGGAGCACCACGATGCCCGGCTGCTGCCGCCGGGCTGGTCGAGCCCGGGGTTCGACGATTCCGGCTGGCTTCCCGCGGACACCTTCACCCACGATCCGGCCAGGCTGGTCGCGCCGTCCGGCCCGCCGGTCCGCCGCGTCGAGACCCTCGCCCCGGCCGACGTCCTGATCGGCCCGGCGGGAGAGACAATCCTGGACTTCGGCCAGAACATCTCCGGGCGGCTGCGCATCCGCGTCCACGGCCCGGCCGGCCACACCGTCTCACTGCGGCACGCCGAAGTGCTGGAAGGCGGCGCCCTGTGCACCCGGCCACTGCGAAGGGCCGCCGCACACGACACCTACACCCTGCGGGGCGACGCGGCCCCCGAGGAATGGGAACCACGCTTCACCATCCACGGCTTCCGCTATGCCCAGATCGACGGCTGGCCCGGCGACCTGGACCCCGCCGACGTCCAGGCCGTGGTCTGCCACACCGACATGCGCCGCATCGGCGACTTCTCCTGCTCCGATCCGCTGCTCAACCGGCTGCACGACAACATCGTGTGGAGCATGCGCGGCAACGTCGTCGACGTCCCCACCGACTGCCCGCAACGTGACGAACGCCTGGGCTGGACCGGCGACATCCAGGTCTTCGGCCCCGCCGCCGCGTTCCTGTACGACTGCACCGGCATGCTCGGCTCCTGGTTGCAGGACCTGTCCGCCGAGCAGCACCGGCACGGCACCGTCCCGCTCTATGTCCCGTGGATCGAACTCGCCCCGGCCGTCAAGCCGCGGCCGATGGCGGCCTGGGGCGACGCCGCGGTCCTGCTGCCCTGGACGCTCTACCAGCGGACCGGCGACCTGGAACTGCTGCGCCGCCAATACCCGAGCATGACCGCCTGGGCCGACCAGATCGCCGGCCTGGCCGGCGAATCGCTGCTGTGGGACACCGGCGAGCAGCTCGGCGACTGGCTCGACCCGGCCGCGCCCTCCGACCGGCCCGCGGAGACCCGCACCGACCCGAGCCTGGTCGCCACCGCCTACCTCGCCCACTCCACGCGTCTCGTCGCACAGACCGCCGGCCTCCTGGGCGACACCGACGCCCACCGCCGCTACGACGTACTCGCCGCCCGGGTCCGCGCCGCGTTCGACACCGCCTACGTCTCCCCCGAAGGCAAGGTGTCCAGCGACTCCCAGACCGCCTACGCGCTCGCGCTCGAGTTCGGCCTCATCGACGGCCATGACCGCCGCGCCCACGCGGGCCGGCGGCTGGCCGAACTCGTCCGCGACGGCGGCCACCGCATCGGCACCGGCTTCGTCGGCACCCCGCTCATCTGCGACGCCCTCACCAACGCCGGCGCCGTCGACGACGCCTACCGGCTGCTGCTGCAGACCGAGTGCCCGTCCTGGCTGTACGCGGTGACCATGGACGCCACCACCATCTGGGAACGCTGGGACAGCCTGCTGCCCGACGGCACCGTCAACCGCGGCGAGATGACCTCGTTCAACCACTACGCCCTCGGCGCCGTCGCCGACTGGATGCACCGCACCGTCGCCGGTCTCGCCCCCGCCGAACCCGGCTACCGCCGTCTCCTGGTCCGCCCCCGTCCCGGAGGTGGCCTCACCCACGCACGCGCCTCCCACCTCACCCCGTTCGGCCAGGCCGAAGTCGGCTGGGAGCTCACCGGAGGGCTCCTGACCGTGCGCCTCCTCGTCCCTCCCAACACCACGGCCACCGTGCACCTGCCCGCCGAGCCGGACCAGCCCATCGACGCCGGCCCCGGGCGGCACACCTTCGCCTGCCGGATGCCCGCCACTCACGCGTGACACCTCGCGCACGCACCTGTGCGCGCCCGCACCCCTACGGCCCGCAACTGAACGTTCCGCGCTCCCACATCCGTGCTTTCCCGCCCCGACGGAAAGAGGAGGACCGATGTCAGCCGGCAAACGCTCGATCTGCGTCACGGGAGCCACGACTCTGCTCGTGGGCCTGGCGGCGCCATCCCCGGTCGCCGCCCACACCGCCACCGTCCGCGAGACCGGCTACGTTCAGCCGGTCCATCTCGGCGTGGACGGCAGGTACGACTCGCTTCAGGGCATCGACAACCGGCGGCCCGTCCTGACCTGGCAGATCGCCGAGAACGGCCGCGCGAGATCCCACCCCTGCCGCCGCCCCGCAGCCCGCACGCCCTGTCCGGGCGATCGGCAGACCGCCTACGAGGTGCAGGCGGCAGAGACGTCGGCGAAGCTCGAATCGGGGCGGCTGACCTGGTCATCGGGCCGCGTGCGCAGCACTCGGCAGAGCGCCGCCTTCGCCGGGGCCCTGAAGTCACGCGACAGGGTCGCCTGGCGAGTCCGGGTCTGGGACGCCAACCAGCAGCCGTCCGGCTGGTCGGCCGCCTCCACCTGGACGATGGGCCTCCTGGAGCACGGCGACTGGGGGAACGCCCGGTGGATCGACTATCCCGACCGCGCCGAGAACCAGCCAATGCCGATCTTCGCCCGCCCGTTCCGCGTACCGCGCGGTAAGAAGGTCGCCGACGCCCGCCTGTACCTGTCCGGCGTCGGGCTGCACCACGCCACGGTCAACGGCAGGGAACTGACCGATGAGGTGCTGGCGCCCGGCAACTCCAACTACCAGCTGTCCAGCGAGTACCGCGCCTACGACCTCACACGCGTCGTCCGGGACGGCGACAACACCATCGGCGTCGAGCTGGGCAACGGCACCGCCTACGTACGCCGCAGCGTGACCAATCCCGCGGTCGGACGGAACGCGCCGTACTCCTGGTGGCAGAGCCAGCCCAAGGGCACCGGGACGCTCGCCGCCGACGCCGCCGCGGGAGCCACGGCGGTCAAGCTCGACTCGGTGACCGGCTACCACGTCGACGGCACGATCAACGTCGCCACCGGCGGAGGCGGCGACCGGCTCGAATCGAGAACGATCACCCGGATCGGCACCGCCGGAGCCGACGGCACCGGCATCGCCTTCACCCCGGCCCTCGCGGGCGCGCACCCGGCCGGCGCGAAGGTCACCGGCTCCGGCAACAACATCGCCGCCAGCGACCCCTCCGCCGGAGCGGCGGTGACGCCCCGCTTCATCGGCCGCATGGAGATCCGCTACACGGACGGCGGCAAGGACACCGTCGTCACCGACCGAACCTGGCGCACCGCCCTGGGCCCGCTGGTCACCGATGCCTGGTATTCGGGCTCCGACCACGACGCGCGCCGCGAGCAGCCCGGCTGGAACCTGCCCGGCTCCGATCTCACCGCGACCGCCAGGCGACGCGACGGCTCGGCCACCGCATGGGTGAACGCGGGCATCGCGCCACCGCCGAACCTGGCCACCAGGCTGGTCGCCCGGACCGCCGAACCGATCCGGGCGCAGGAGCGGCTGCGGCCGATCTCGATGACCAACCCGGCCCCCGGCACCTGGGTGTTCGACCTCGGCCAGAACATCACCGGCCGGCCCGAACTGCGCCTGGGCAAGGTCCCGGCCGGGACCACGGTCAAGATGGCGCCCGCCGAGTCGCTCAACCCCGACGGAACGGTGAACCAGGCCTCCCTGATGGGCGGCGGCGGGTCCCGCGGCACCGACCTGTTCAACACCTACACCGCCCACGGCGACCCGCGCGGCGAGGCATGGCACCCGGGCTTCAACTACTTCGGCATGCAGTGGATCCAGATCACCGGGCTTCCCGACGGCTACACGCCGACCCGCGACCTGGTCACCGGCGTCCGGCTGCAGGCCGACACGCCCCGCGCCGGGGAGTTCGGCAGCTCCAACGCGCGGATCAACCGGATCCACAAGATGGCCTACTACTCGTTCGCGAGCAACATCATGTCGACGTTCACCGACTGCCCGGGCCGCGAGAAGTTGTCCTACCCGGCCGACTACACCATGCCGATGGGCGCCATCCACCGCGACTTCCAGCTCGCCGCCTACCTGCGCACCCACGTGCGGCACCTGGTCGAAGGCCAGTCGATGGCCGACACCCCGATGCGCGGCAACGTGGCGCTCAAGACCCCCGTCTACGACTGGGGCTACACGGGCCGGTTCGGCGACGAGATCAACTGGGGCAACGCGATCGTCCTGGTCCCGGCCATGCTGTACGAGCTGTACGGCGACACCCAGACCATGGCGACCCACTACCGCCAGATGGTCGAGTACGTCGACTACATCCGCCGCGAGAAGGCCGGCACCGGCGCCGACGCGCACATCGTCGACGCCGCCCTGGCCGACTGGGTCGCCGCCGACCAGACCTCGGGCCGCATCACCGGCACCTGGGGCTACCACGTCATGATCACCAAGATGGCGCGCATGGCCGAGCTGACCGGCCACACCGCCGACGCCGCCACCTACCGGCAGCTGGGCACCGACATCAAGACCGCGTTCAACGACGCCTTCTTCAACCAGGAACTCGGCCGCTACACCGCCACCGGCGACGCCGGCGCCGATGGCGCGACCCAGACCGCCCAGGCGCTCGCGCTCGACGCCGGCCTGGTGCCCGCCGGCCGGCGCCCGCAGGTGCTGGGCGCCCTGGTCGAGCTCGTCCAGGCCTTCCACCCCAACGGGGAGGGGCCGCACTTCAGCGGCGGCACCATCGGAATGGCGCCCATCATCCGGGCCCTGGCCGACGGCGGCCGCGACGACGTCCTGTGGGACCTCCTGCAGACCAACGACCAGCCCGGCTACGGCTACTTCATGGAGTCCACCCCCGCCAACCCCGGCGGCATGACCACCATCGGCGAACGCTGGACCAGGGGCGACTCCAAGAACCACATGATCCTCGCCCAGATCCAGGAATGGTTCCACGCCGGCATCGCCGGCATCCGCACCGCCCCCGGCGCCATCGCCGCCGACCGGCTGATCTACCAGCCCAAGCCGGTCGGCGATCTCCGCTACGCCCACGGCACGTTCGCCACCCCCTACGGGACCGCCCGCAGCGCCTGGACCACGACGCAGCACACCTTCCGGCTCCAGATCACCGTCCCGGCGGGAACCACCGCCGAGGTCCGCGTCCCCGCCGACGGCCGCCCGGGGCCGACACCGCCCCGCGCCACCTTCCTGCGGCTCGCCGACGGTCACGCCGTCTACACCGTCCCCGCAGGCCAGTTCACCTTCACCGCACCACGATGACCCTCTCCATCCGATGACAGCGACCTGATCCCGACCCCCGCGGACCGGACGTACGGGTGCCTCCCGCCCGGCACCCGTACGTCCCGCGGCCCCCGTCAACCCTCACCGAGGACGGCCACGTGATCGTCAACCACGACTTCCAGTACGACGACCTGACCCTGCGGTCCACCGTGCACATCCCCGAGGGCCCGCCCGGCACCCGGTGGCCCGGCGTGGTCCTCGTCCACGGCTTCGCCAACAACCGCCTCGAGACCGGCGCCTCCTTCGTCCGCATGTCACGCCTCCTGCGGGACGCCGGCATCGCCTCCGTCCGCGTCGACCTGTCCGGCCACGGCGAGAGCGACGGCGACTTCGCCCAGGTCACCATCAGCGGCGAGATCGCCGAAGCCCGATCGGTCGTCCAGGCGGTACGGACCTTCGACTTCATCGACCCCGAGCGCATCGGCCTGGTCGGCGGAAGCATGGGCGGTGTCGTCGCCGGCATCGTCGCCGCCGAAGAACCCGGCATCACCGCCACGGTCCTGTGGTCACCCGCCGCCGTCGCCCCCTTCGAAGTCGGCGCGGGCCGTCTCAAGGGCCGCGACATCGCCGCCGAGATCGCCGCCAAGGGCTACTTCGACGCCGACGGCCACCGGATGAGCCCCGCCCTGGTCGAGGACATCACCACGCTGGACGTGTACGGACGCTCCCGCGCCTACACCGGGCCCCTCCTCATCATCCACGGCGACCACGACGACATCGCCCCCATCGACTACGCGCGCCGCTACCTGGACCACTACGGCGACAACGCCGACATGGAAACCGTTCCCGGCGCCGACCACGGATGGGGCACCGTCCCGCATCGCACCCGCCTGCACCGATCCACGCTGACGTTCCTGCGCCACCACCTGAAGCCCGCCGACCACACCTGACCAGCCACCCACCGCCGTTGGAAGATCACCGCGATGGACCCGTAGGAGAGAGGCCGGCTGGTTCGCCGTCCCGAGGGCTGGGAGGCGGTCGGCCACGGTCACCAAGGCCGCACGATCACCTTCACCTTCGAACGCCCGGTCCAGAGTCGCGGCCGGCGACCACGATGACCGCCGCGACGACGAACGGCGTCAGCGCCTCACGGAACGATCGTCTGGCCTTGCGCGCCGCCCTCGATCGCCTCGACATAGGCCTTGGCCACATCAGCGACCGGCGTGCCGTTCGAGCCGTCCATCCCCAGGTGCTCCAGCGTCTCGCGGATCCATCCCGGACTGATCACGTTGATGCGCAGTCCGCGTGGAAGTTCGGCGGCGGCGTTGCGGACGAACCCTTCCAGGCCGGCGTTGACCAGGGCTCCCAACGAACCGCCGGCCAGCGGAGCCGCGAAGGTGCCACCGGTGAGAACGATGGAGCCTCCGTCACGCAGGTGATGGACCGCCCGCCGAGCCAACGCGACCTGCCCGAGCAACTTGCCCTGCAATCCCTCGGCGAACTCCTGATCCGTCACCGACTCCAAGGACACCAGCGGGCCACTGGCCGCACAGCAGATCACGGCATGAGGGTCGGGCACCGCGGCGAACAGAGCGTCCAGCGAACTCGGATTCCCCAGGTCAACGCCGACCGGTCCGCGTCGTGACGCCCGCACCACCTCATGGGCGGGTTCCAGCGCGCTCACCACCGCACGCCCGACGGTTCCGGTCGCCCCGATAACGATCACCCTCATGGCCGCAAGCATGCCACTGATGCCGCGGCGCGCGAGCCGCAACAGGGCACGGCCACCATCACAGACATGGAGGCCGGCCACAGCAGACGGGACCAGCGCCGTCTTCACGTCGTACTGAACGTCAGGCCAGGAGGGTGGCGGCGAGGTCGCGGGCGGCGCGGCCGGGGTGGGGATCGTCCTGCGTGGCGCCCATGACCAGCGTTCCCTCGATCAGCAGATGCAGTTGCTCAGCGGCGCGCTCCGGGTGGTCGTGGCCCAGGGCCTGGAGTTCCCGGACGAGGAGTGCGCGGAGGCGCTGCCGGAACGCGTCGCTCTCGGCGTGGGCCGGATGGCCGGGATCGGCTAGTGCCAGGTCGGTCGCGAAGTACCGGCAACCCCGGAAGGCCGGGTCGGAGACGAGGTCGTCGAGCCGGTCGAACAGGCCGAGAAGCCGTTCCCGGGGCTCGGCGGCACCGGCCAGCGCGCCCTCGTACCACGCGAGATCGTCCTCGGCGGCGCGGCGCAGGACCGCCGCGACCAGGCCGTCCTTGCCTCCGAAGTGTTCGTAGAGCGACCTGCGGGCGACGTTCGCCTCCTTGAGCAGCGCGTCCACTCCGACCGAGGCGCCGCGTGAGTAGAAGAGCTCCTGCCCTGCGGCGAGAAGGCGTTCCCGGGGGCCCGGGGAGGTCGTGGGGCTCATCTCGTGATTCCTTGCCTTGACAGTAGATAGACCAGTCTATACCGTCGAATGTAGACCAATCGTTCTACTGATCGGGAGGGTGAGATGACCACATCCGCCACGCCGGCGGCCAGGGGCACCGCCGAGACCATCGGTCTCTTCAACGAGGCGTTCCGGCGCCGCGACAAGGACGCGCTCGCCGTGCTGGTCCATGAGGACTGCCTGATGGTGTCGGCCCAGCCCGCCCCCGACGGCACCGCGTACGTGGGCAAGGAGGCGTGCGTGGCGTTCTGGGGCGAGCTGATGGACGACGAGTCGACCACGTTCGAGGTCCAGCACGTGATCTCGGACGGCGACTGGGCCGCGGTGCGGTGGCGTTATCGTTTCGGGGCCACCGACGCGGAATCGGTCCTCGGCGTGAACGTGACGCGGGTCAGCGGCGGTCGCGTCATCGAGCAGCTCGGATACACCAAGAGGCCAGGCGGGCTGCCGCTGCCCGAGTGACGGCGGCGGGCCGGCAGGACGCCCGGCGGAAAAGCATTTCGGTCATGAGAGGTCGGCTGAGTATTCTCCGGTTCTGGCCGCCGTCCGGAGAGTTCATGACCGAAGCCGACAGCACGCACGTCAACGCCGCGGAGCTCCTGACGCTCGCGCTCGGTCACCTCGACGACGCCGACACCCGCCGTCCGTTCACCGAGATCCCGACCCTCGACGGTCCCACGCCTTTCCGGCCGTTCCCGGCCCTGGCGATCGCCATGGCCGGGCATGTCCTCTCCGCGTGGGAGGTGAGGACGTTCCAGGTCGAACGCGCCGAGCGGGGTGAGCGCGTGCGGTACTTCACCGCGGCGGGCGGCAGGCCCAGACGGGTGTTTCGAGCATGCACGGTCTTCGTCCCCGAGCTGGGCACCCAGCGGGTCATCGAGCTGTGCGGGCACTCCTCCTGCTCCAACGAGGCGCCCGCCGGTCCCGGGAGCCGCTGCGCCGGCCACCTCGGCGATCCGGTGCCGGACGTCTGCGGCCCGGACCACTGGCTGCGCATGGCCGGCGAAGCCGCCAGGTCCGCCGAACGCGGTCGCGGCGGACTCACCGAGACGGAGGCGCTGGCCGTGCACGCGGTCCGTGCGGGTTTGTCCGCGGCCGAGGTCGGCCGCGCGACCGGGATCCACGAGTGGACGGTGCACGCGCTCAGCGGGGAATCCGCCAGGGTGCCCGAGGACGTCGACGGCTCCGACGACCCCGCCTGCTGGCCGCTCGTGCTCACCCCCGTGCGCGACATCACCGCGGCCGACGTTCACCATGTCTACGACTCCATGAGAGGCGGCTTCACCGAACCCGCCGCGGACAGGGTGCTCGCCCGGAGAGACCGCTGGTACTCCTACGAGCCGCTGCGCGAGAACGGCCCGTTCCTGGTCCACGCGGAGGACGAGCACGACTTCACGCTGGAATGGTGGCAGGTGCAGGACCACCTGCCGGAGCATCTCCTCGCCCGCCGTGGCGACGACCTCCGCAGACGGGACATGTACGAGCCACCCTGCACCTGCGGCTACTGCGACTACTAGCCCGGCCGGTCAGGCGGGTTCCCCGTCCCTGTCACGCGCGGCCCCCGCCGCTCACGGGCAGGCTGAGCCTGGACGCTATGACGTTCGCTCGGCGAAGTGCGTGTAGAGGGTGTTGAAGAAGTGCTCCTCCGGGTCTCCGAACCAGGGGCGGGCGCCGCTGCCGTTGATGAC
This sequence comes from Spirillospora sp. NPDC047279, assembly GCF_040643285.1. Lineage (NCBI taxonomy): Bacteria > Bacillati > Actinomycetota > Actinomycetes > Streptosporangiales > Thermomonosporaceae > Spirillospora > Spirillospora sp. NPDC047279. The sequence goes on along the minus strand of NZ_JBEYUA010000003.1, from coordinate 597,477 downwards.
GCCTCCTCGGGAAGGCGCGCCCCGATCCCCGTCTCCAGTGCCTCGATGTCGGCATCGTCGGCGCCAGGTTGGCGTGCGCATGCGGGACGTTGACGCCCAGCCATTCGACATACTCCGCGAACAGTTCACGAACGAGCATCCAGCCTCAACCCTCCGAACCGCGATCGCTGCCCGCGAACTGGGCGAGCAGCTTCTTCTGGGCTTCGAATTCGCGGCCCAGACCCCAAGCGGCCGGCCCGAGGAATGCCCGCACTTCGACCGCCCCGGCGTCCTCCCTGTAACGGGTCAGGACGGAGATGCGCCGCGTGTCCCACCAATCCGCCGCGATCGCGTCCGCATGGGCCTCGAAGAGGTGGTCGCCCAGCTGGGCGCGCGCCTCCTCCAGTGCCTTCCCGGGTGCGCCGAACGGTGTCGTGCACCGCAGGCCGCTGAGGCCCGGGACGCTCCTCGCCGTCAGGCGCTCCCCTTCCCGGCCTGGGCCTCGGGTGAGATCGGCATACTCCACCACGCCGGTGACGGCGGTGGTGTCACCGTAGCCCTCACCGGCGATGCGATGGTCGACGATCGTCGCGCGATAGGCCGCGGCCAGGGCCGAAGCGATGTCCCCGGGAACGGACACCACGACGGCCTCGTCGATCGACGACGGCGCGGGAGCGTCCTCGACGCGCCGAGGCCGAGGACGCGTGGGCGCGTTCACCCGCACGTACCGGTACCAGAGCCGTGCCAGCAGGAACCCCGACTCGAAGTCCACCGACACGGTGCGCACCAGCCGCCCCGCCTCATCGAGGGTCAACCGCGCGGTGGCGAAACAGTCCGAGCCGTTGCCGTAGTGGTACCCGTTGGGTTCCACCTCGCCGTTCTGGTCCTCATCAGGAACGTGGTAAAGCGCGCCGGCTCTGTGGACGACCTCGCCGTCGAACGGCTCGCAACGATTGTCGAGCGTCACCTCGCTGTCCCACCACGGCATGCGCATCCGGCGAGTGGCATATTCGGTAGCCCTCCCGTCCGGGGCGACGTGGAGGACGAAGCCGCTGACCGGACGAAAGTCCCCCGGCTCGGGCAACGCAGGATCGTCGAGCCAGCCCCGCACGTGCGGTCCGGTGTCCGCCCCCTCCGATTCACAGAGTTCGCGAGCCTCCGAGCAGGCCTCCAGCTCCCAGTACCCGGTCAGATCCTCCAGGGCCGGACCGCCGTCGCTCATGTCGAGATGTCCCCTCACCCGATGGGGCCTCTGCCCCGCGCTTTGTTCCGACTGATGACGGTAGCGGTGTGGGCAGTGATCCGCGGCTCCGGCCGCGGCGGGATCAGCGGTGTTCGTGGCTGATCGTGTCGATGCAGATGACGATGGCCAGGAGCAGCGGGACGTCCTCGCCCTGCACGATCGAGACGCCGTAGGTGTCGCGGACCCGCATCCAGTGCTTGTTGATCTGGGCGATGTCGGTGCCGTCGCGGCTGATGGAGTACTCGTGCTCGAGGATGTCGCCGTGGGCGTGCAGCTCGCCGGCATCGCCGAGGTCGATGGCGAAGCGGTCGCGGAAGCCGATGAGGCTCTTGTGCAGGGTGGCGGCCCTCTCCTCGCCCCGATCGATGACGAACGTGTCGCGGACACGCAGGATCTTGCTGTGGATGCGCAGGAGCTCGTGCCCGGACGCGTCCTCGAGCACGAACGTCTTGCGCAGGCGCAGCAGCTTGCCGTTCACGTGGAACGCCTTCTGCCCGACGCCGTTCTCGATCCAGTAGTCGTCGCCGATCGACAACATCTTCTGCCGCATCTGGAACATGGAGGTGACCGCCGGCGGGGCCTCCTCCTGATGCTTACGACCGAACATCGCGCCTCCCCAGAACGCCGGTACCGATTCCGGCGAGATACCCCATGGGTCACAAATTCCCTGAATACCGGTAAAAGCAAAGCTCGCAGGCCGCAAAGGCTCGCCCACCGGAAGGGCCGCCAGGCGTGCCCTCGGATCGCGTCGCGTGGCTCCCCACCGACGCGAACGAGTCACAGGTGGTCGGGGAGGTCGGTGAGGCGTTCGATGCGGAGGACCGACTCGCCCGCAGGCGGCGGGGGTCCGCCGGTGACGAAGTCGATGCCTCGGTCCAGCCAGATGCCGGTGAGCCCGGCGCGGGTGGCGGCGTTCACGTCGCTCTCCAGCATGTCGCCGACGTTGGCCGCCCGCTCGGGGTCGGTCCGCGTCTCCCGCATGTGGCGCCCCTCGAGCGTCCACCACAACGTGACCAGTTCGTCCCGCGAGGCCATCGCGTTCGGCGCGGCCTGGACGATCCGGCCGATCGTCTCCCAGACCGCGCTTCGATGGTCGACCAGGGTGCCGTCCAGGTCGAAGAAGACCAGATCCACCATAGGAGGATCATCTCCTGGTATCGGACCGCTCGACGGTCGTCGGCCGGGAGGGGCCTCTGGATGCCGGTGCGGCCTCCAGGAGGGCCAGGTCAAGGCAGTGGAAGGTGGTGCGGGCGCGGCTGAAGGCGCGACCGCCCGAGCATGAAGGAGCACGTCGGGTGAGCAACGTACTGACCATGAGGATCTCCCGGGCGCAAGGCCGCGACGGCGCCGAGGCGCCGGTCACGGGCCTGGTCGACCTCACCGACGGATCAGGGGCGTCCCGGGTGGTCGCGTGGGTGGAGCGCGAGCTGCCGGCGGGCGGCGTGCCCGCGTACCTCGCGGCCCGCAAGAGCGGCGCTCGTTCCTTGGTTCTCTGGGCCGACGCGCAGTGTCAGGAGCGGGTGGCCACCGTGGTGACCCGGTCGGCCGGCGGCGGGGTCGCGACGTTCCAGGTGCTCGACGCGCAGGGTGCGCTCATCGGCACGCTCGTGCGCGAGAAGGCGCTCCGTGGCCGGGGCCTGCGCACACGTTGGACCGTGACACAGGCCGGCGGCCCCGAGGCGGTGGGCTTCAAGGGCCGGATCTTGTGGTGGCTCATGTGGTGGTCGTTGTTGCCCATGCAGGTGCTGATCCTGGTGTTCACCGTTTTCGACAGCATCCCCGGCAATGAGGCCGGTGTCGCGCGCGGTCCCCGGCGCATCAGGTGGCGCGCGGGCGGGCAGATGCCGCTGGAGTTCAGGTCCAAGGGCGACAAGCTGCATGTGCACGCGCCGGGACTGGACTGGCGGCTCGGGGCCGCGCTCATCGCCCTGCTGCGCACCTTCGGCCCCGACGCATGGGACGCCGGCAAGAAGTGACCGGCCGGTCGTGCGACGACCCTGAGGCGGGGCGCGCGGCAGCGGTGCGGGTAGTGTTCCGGGACGCGCACAGAAGAACTGGATCCCATGTCTGACCAGCAGCCATTCCATCGCCCGGCCCAGATGCCCGTTCCGCCCAACGTGTACGCGCCACCGCAGGCCCGGCCGGTCAGTGCCGCCTACCGGCGGTGGGCGAGTGTTCTCGTCGGGCTCGCCATCGTCATCGCGGTCTTCCTGGTGGTCGCGTTCGTCACGAGCATCGTCTTCCTCGTCCTGGCGGACGCGGACACGAACAACGCCGCCCTCGGTTACCTCGCCATCGTCCTCTGGGTCGGGATCGTCGCGGCGATCCCCCTCCTGCTCGCGGTCGCCATCCCCGCCGCGGCCATGAAGCGGCGCGTTCGGCAACAGCGGCGGGCCGGCATCACACCTTCCTGAGCACGACGGTGACGGGCGTCGCGGGTCAGGCTGTTCGGAGGGCTTCGGTCGGGGAGAGGCGGGCGGCTCGGAGGGCGGGGATCAGGCCTGCTATCGCGCCGATGAGGATGGCCGAGGCTATGCCGCCCGCCCATGCCTCGGTGGGGATGACCACCGTCCAGTTCTTGGTGGCGGCGTAGACGGCGGTCGCTAGGGCGCCGGCGGCCACGCCGACGATGCCGCCCAGGACCGACAGCATGATCGCCTCCGAGAGGAACTGGGTGCGGATCTGGCCTCGGGTCGCGCCGAGGGCCCGGCGCAGGCCTATCTCCGAGCGGCGTTCCAGGACGGAGATGATCATGATGTTGGCGACGCCCACGGCTCCCACGAGGAGGGCCACCACGCCGAGGCCGAGGAAGAGGCTGTTGAACGCCCCCTTCGCCGAAGCCCGCGCGGTCAGCGCGTCGGAGGGCTGGCTCACGTTGACCTCGTTCGGCGCCTCCGGGTTCGCGGTCTGCGCGAGCACCGACTGCACGGCGCCGACCGCGTCGGTGGCCGAACGTACGTAGATGGTGCTCGGCGGGCCGTCCGCCGGCCGGCCGCCGGCCATGGTGGTGTGGCCGAGGTAGCGTCGCGCCGCCGGGTAGCCGACCAGGGCGCTGGTGTCGATGTCCGGTGCGAGCGTCGCGGCGGTGAGGGTCCCGGCGACGTAGAACCACTGCCCGCCCAGCCACACCCGCTGCCCGGGATGCACCCGGCTGATCCCCAGGCGTTCCGCGGCCACCGCGCCGAGCACGACCGTGGGCTGGGTCGCCGTCGCCTCGTTGAGCCAGCGGCCGTGGGCGACGCCGGCGCCGGCCACCTGCGGCAGGTTCAGGCTCGCCGCCTGGACCTTCAGCCCGTTGGTGTTGATCGGCGGGATCACCGGGCTCCGGTACACGTTCGCGTCGTCGATCGTGCCGGTGTGCGCCACCTCCTCGACGGACGCGAGGCGGGAGACCCGGGCGGGCGCGGCGACCGGCATGACCGCCTCCTCCCGGGTGAGGCTCTGGCCGGTCTTGACGGTCAGCAGGTTCGTGCCGAGGCGGTCGATCTCGGCCAGCAGACCGGCCTGGGACGACGACGACAACCCGAGAACGGCGACGATCGCCGTGGTGCCGATCGCGATCCCGAGCGCGGACAGCGCCGCCCGCAGGGGCCGGGCGCGCAGCCCGGAGCTCGCCACCCGGGCCTGGTCTCCGGCGCGCAGGCGTGCCGGTACGAGATGGGAGGGGATCGGCATGTCAGTCCGCCTTCGCTGGTCCGCTGCGGGCGGGCGAGCCGGCCAACGCGGTGTCGGAGATGATCCGGCCGTCCAGAACGTGCATCCGGCGAGGCAGCCGCTCGGCCAGGTCACCGTCGTGCGTGATGATGATGATCGTCGCGCCCTCGGCGTTGAGCTCCCGCAGGAGCGCGAGGATCGAGGCTCCCGTGGTGCTGTCGAGGTTGCCCGTCGGCTCGTCGGCGAGCACGATCGCCGGCCTGCCCACCAGGGCGCGGGCGATGGCCACGCGCTGGCGTTCCCCTCCGGACATCTTCGTCGGACGGAAGTCGCGGCGATGCGCGAGCCCGACGCGGTCGAGCGCCTCGGCGGCGCGGCGCCGTCGCTCGCCGACCTCGACGCCCGCGTACAGCAGGCCGTTCGCGACGTTCTCCAGCGCGGTGGAGTGCTCGGCCAGGAAGAACTGCTGGAACACGAAACCGATGCTGCGGGCGCGCAGCGCCGCGAGCTGCCGGTCGCCGAGCCCCGCCGCGTCGACTCCGTCGATCCGGATCAGCCCGTCGGTGGGCCGTTCCAGCGTTCCCATGACGTGCAGGAGCGTCGTCTTGCCCGACCCCGACGGCCCGACGATGGCGACGAGCTCGCCGTGGCGGACGGTGAAGCTCACGCCGCGCAGCGCGGGCACGGGCGGCTGCCCTTCGTAGATCTTGGTGACGCCTTCCAGTTCGAGCGCGGGGGCCCGGCCGTCCTGAGTGCTCATGAGGCCGGCACCACCACTTGATCACCCGCGGCCAGGTCTCCGGACACCTGGACGAGCCCGGTGTCGTTGTCGAACATGCCGAGCGTCACGGGAACCAGGCGGCGCGGCCCCGCCGGGTCGGCCACCTCGACGACGTAGCCGCCGCCGGCCTTGCCCATGAGCGCGGTGACCGGGACGATCAGCGCCTTCTCGACCCCGTCGGTCGTGATCTGCACCTGAACGGGGGCCGCGTCCAGCTTCCCCGCGTCCTTCGGGCGGTCGAGCGTGATGTACGCCGGGATCGTGGCGGCGGACGAGTCCTCCTTGTCGTCGGCGGACCTCGCGACCGTTCCGATGCGGCTCACCCTGCCCGGGGTCGTCCTGTTGTCCGGAAGGGTGATCTCGACCCGGTCGCCGACCTTGACCTGGGACTGCTGGCCGGGGTCGAGCTCCACCGTCACCTGGCGCCTGGCCGTGGTGGCCTGGGCCGGCTGCGATCCCGGCGCCGCCCGCGTTCCGGCCTTGGCCGTCGCCTTCGTCACCCGGAGCGGACCGGGCAGGAAGACGGCGTCCCCGAGGGCCAGCGTCCCGGTCTGGTCGACGCCCAGCGCGTCCTGAAGTTCGGTGACCGCCTCCGCGGTCTCCGATCCGTAGTAGTCCGAGTCGGGATCGAGCTCGGACCTCTCGGCGTACCCGAGCTTCACGAGGTTCGTGTTGAGGGCGCGCACCTCCCGCCCCTCGTCGCCCTGCGACAGGGCGCGGTACGCCGGCGTACCACCGCAGATCAGCACCACCGGCTTCTCGTCCACCCGGTAGAGGGTCCTGCCGCAGTCGATCTCCCTGCCCTCGCCGGGGATCCAGGTGTAGGTGCCCTCGGCCTGGTTGATCACGGCGAACGGGCTCCCGTCACCGTAGGCCGCGTACGAGAGCGTCCCGCTCTGCGTCACCTGCGTGGACAGGGATCCTTCGCGTACGGCCGCCAGCGAGGTGCCGACGTTCGAGGACGTGGGACGGGCGGACCCGTCGTCGAAGGGATCCATGACGGCGACGACGGCGCCCGCGGCGACCAGCAGCACCAGGACCCCCGTCCCGGCGAGCACCTTCCGCCGCCTGCGCGGGCGCGGCTTCCGGCGGTCCGGAACCGGGACGCCGGGGGCGGTGTCCTCGGCCCCGGGCGAACCGGAAGGCGCCTCCTTGGCCTCGGTGCTCATCCCCCGGCACCCGCCGGCCGCAGCGCCTGGCATTTCTGGTCCGCCGCCTTGTACTGCGGCGAGTCAGGACTGATGGCACCGGGGTCCAGCACTCCGTCCTTGGGGTCGGGGAACTGGGGAACGCCGTTCTTGCGCATGCACTGCGCGTACTTCAGCGCCTTGGCCTGGTCGGCCGGATTCTGCTTCGGGGCCGCCCAGGCCGGTGGCCGCACCGGCTCACAGGTTTTCGACGCGGCCTTGAACTGCGGAGACTTGGGGTCGATCTTCCCCAGCGGCATGCGGAACTTGTCACCGTCGATGGGGTCGGGCCAATCCGGTACGCCGTTCTTTCGCATGCACTGCGCGTACTTCACGTACTGGGCGGGGTCGTTGCCGGCGGTACCACCACCGCTCGCCGCCGCCGTGCTCGAACCGCCGCCGGCCGCCGTGGCCGAGCCGCCGGAGGGTTCGTCCGATCCACCGCAGGCCGCGAGCGCCGGCAGCATGAGCGTGAGCGCCACCAGCGGCAGCGTCAGGGCCCGTATCGGATTCGCCTTGGTCATGTCGCGCTCTCCTTCGCGTCAAATGAATGGGCGCTGGAGGCCATTTCTAGGCAACGGGCGGTCACACCACGGTCAGAGCCCCTGTGACCCGGCTGTGACCGCGGCAATGGTTAACCTGAGGACACGATGAGAGTGCTGGTGGCAGAGGATCACGCCGAGCTCGCCGCGTCCGTGGCGCGGGTCCTGCGCCGCGAGGGAATGGCCGTCGACGTGGTCCACGACGGCGAGGCGGCCATCGAACGGACCTCGCTGCTGGAGTACGACGTCGTCGTGCTCGACCGGGACCTGCCCGCCGTCCACGGCGACGAGGTGTGCCGCACCCTGGCGGGCCGGACGCACCGGACCCGCGTCCTGATGCTGACCGCGTCCGGCACGATCGCCGACCGGGTGTCGGGCCTGAGCCTCGGCGCCGACGACTACCTGCCGAAACCGTTCGCGTACGCCGAGCTCGTGGCCCGGATCCGGGCGCTCGGCCGGCGGGCGCAGCCGGCGCTGCCGCCGGTCCTCGTCCACGGTGACCTGCGACTGGACTCGGCGCAGCGGATCGCGACCCGGGCGGGACTGCGCCTGGCGCTGAGCCCGAAGGAGTTCGCGGTCCTGGAGTACCTGCTCGGCGCCGACGGCCGCGCCGTGTCCGCCGAGGAGCTGCTGGAACGGGTGTGGGACGAGATGGCCGACCCGTTCACGACCACCGTCAAGGCCACGATGAACCGGCTGCGGTCCAAGCTCGGCCCGCCACCGGTGATCGAGACCGTCCAGCAGGGCGGTTACCGGATTGGTGAGGCCCATGCGCCTTCATGACCCGCTCCGCCCGCGCGTCTCCGATCCTCTCGCACTCGGCACCGTGCGCATGCGTCTCACGGCCCTCTACAGCGCGCTGTTCACGATCTCCAGTGCGGTCCTTCTCGCGATCACTTACTGGCTCATGCGCCGCGCCAAGTGGGTGATCATCGTCCACGACGACAGAGGGCCGCAGATCCGCGACCAGCTGGAACGCCTCAAGGACGACCAGCTGCGCGACCTGCTGGCGCAGTTCGGCGTCGCTCTCGCGATCATGATGGTGATCTCGGTCGCGCTGGGCTGGCTGGTCGCCGGGCGTGTCCTGCGGCCACTGCGCACGATGACGGCCACGATCCAGCAGATCTCCGCCCGCAACGTGCACGAACGGCTCGCCGCCACCGGGCCCCGCGACGAGATGACCGACCTCGCCGACACCGTCGACGGGCTGCTCGGCCGGCTGGAGGCGGCGCTCGACGCGCACAAACGCTTCGTCGCCAACGCCGCGCACGAACTGCGCACGCCGCTCACCCTGGAACGCGCGCTCCTGGAGGAGACGCTCACCGACCGCGAGGCCACGCTGGAGTCGTACCGGACGACCTCGAAGCGCCTGCTCGCGATCAACAAGGACCAGGGGCGGCTCCTGGAGGCCCTGCTCACGCTCACCAGCAGCGAGCGTGGCCTCGACCGCCGGGAGCCCTTCGACCTGTCCACGCTCGCCCGCCAGGCCCTCGACTCGGCAAGCCTCGAGGCCGACGCGCACGGCGTGCGCATCGACGCCCGCATCACGCCCGCCCCGTCCGCGGGCGACCCCGCGCTGGCCGGACGCCTGGTCGCCAATCTCGTCGACAACGCCGTGCACCACAACGTGAGCGGCGGCCACGTGGAGGTCGCGACCGAGATCAGGGCCGGGCAGGCGTTCGTCCGGGTGGCCAACAGCGGACCGGTCATCCCCCCGCACCAGGTCGCCCAGCTCTTCGAGCCCTTCCAGCGGCTCGGCGGACGGACCGCGCGCAACGACGGCCACCACGGCCTCGGTCTCTCGATCGTCCGCGCCATCGCGACCGCGCACGGCGCCGGCATCACCGCCCGTGCCCGCCCGGACGGCGGCCTCTCCATCGAGATCACCTTCCCCCCGACCCACCGCCCCGCCCCCCACACCACCCCAGCCCGAGCAGCCCCCGCCCCCGCGCCGTGACCTCGTTCGGGCACTGCTGATCTTGCGTGATGGCCGGTGACGCCGGCCCTCGTGGCCGATCCGTCCAACGGGGCGGTGCCGTTCTGCTGCGGATCAGGGTGCTCGGCTGGGAGGTCTTTGCCGCTAGTACAGTCGACGGGCCACCGATCTTGCTGCTGGAGACGCCTGCTCATGACCACGCCATCTGGAGAGGAACGGACGGACGGATCGTCGGTCCGGATCGGGGCCCTCGTTCCGTTGACCCGGCCCGGGTGGGTCGAGGCGGGGCGGCACTTGCTCGCCGGGCTCCAGTCGGGTGTTCGTGACGTCAATGACGCGGGCGGGATCGCCGGACGGCCGCTCGAACTGGTGGTCCGGGACACCGCGGCTGATCCACAGCGGGCCGCGGCGGCGGTGGACGAGCTGGCCGGCCTGGGCGTGGCCGCCCTGGCGGGCGAGTATCACAGCGTCGTCGCCCGTGCCGTGGCCGCCAGAGCCGATGCGATCGGCGTGCCGTTCCTCTGCTCGTCGGCGGTTCTCGACGCGCTCACCGAACAGCCGACGGACTGGGTCGCGCGCCTGGCCCCGGCGCAGTCCCATGGCTGGCAGATCTACGCGGACTTCCTGCTCGGCGCGGGCCACGGCAGGATCGCCGTGGCGGCCGAGCCGAGCGTCTACTGGGCGTCCGGGGCCCGCGTTCTGCGGGATCACCTGGGTCCGCGCGGCGGCACCGTCGTCGAACTGGACATGCGCGCGCTCGCCCCGGCGGCCGTGTGCGACGCGCTCGCCGAGCATCGCGCGACGGCCCTTCTGCTTCTGGTCGGCAACCCGGAGCCGGCGATGTCGATCGTCAAGGCCGTCCGCGGCGACCGGCGCCTGGACGAGGTCATGATCGGTGCCCCGGCCGGGCAACCGGAGTTCGGTGAATGGGTCAGGTCGCTGGGTGAGGACGGCGGCGCGATCCCGTTCCTGCGCTACCTGCCCGAGCGCTTCGGCCCGCTCGGCGAACGGGTCGAGGCGGCCCTCCGCGAACGGCTGGGCGAGGCGCCCTCGTTCGTCGCGTTCGAGGGCCACGACACGGTCACCGTCCTCGCCGATGTGCTGCGGTCGGACGGGGCACGCGCCGCCGGAGCCTGGCCGCGTGTGGCGGTCGAAGGCACCCGCGGGCCGATCCGGTTCTCGCGGACGCCCGGCATCGGCGTCTGGCAGTGGGCCTGGCCACCGGTCCAGGTCGTCGATCGGGATCCGGCCGAACCCGGCCGTTTCCGGGTCCTGCACTCCGGCTGAACGGTCAGAGGTTCGCCAGGCCCTGGACGGCTGCGCTGATCTCCCGGGCCAGGGGCTCGGCGAGGGATTCCTGCCGGAGGTCCGAGGCGGCCCAGTGCCTGATGCCGTCACCGATGAACATCTGGGCGATCCGCGCCAGCCGGACGACGTCCGCGTCCGGGGGGATCTTGCCGTCGCGTTGCGCGCGCCGGAACGGCTGGAGGAAGAGGAACGCCAGGTCCGCGTCGGTGGCGCCGCCGGCCAGGGCGCGTCGTTCGGCGCGGTAGGTCTCGATGACGCATTCGAAGACCAGCTCGGCCGGGTAACGGCGGCAGTCACGTTCCAGGTGCTCGATGAGCGCCTCGATGAGGTCGGCGAGCTCGTAGGGGCCGGAGGCGACGGCCTCGGCGGCGGCGTGGGCGTCGCTCATGGTGAACACCTCGATCTCCAGGAGCACGTCCTCCCTGCGTTCGAAGTAGACGTAGAACAGGCCCTTGGAGACGTCGGCGGCCTTGCAGATGTCGGTGACGGTGGTGGCGGCGAAGCCCTTGGTGCGCCACAGGGCCAGCGCCGCCTGAATGATCGCCTCCCGGCTCGCGTGCGACCGTGCTCGCACCGGGGTGGCCCTGCCCTGACCATGGTCATTTTTTGGCTTCCCCGCACTCCGCACCATGACCAGGCACTCTAACGCATCGAGATTATTGACTACCGTCAGAAAACTATGCGATGCTCCGCCAACGGAAGGCCACTTCACGCCTGAAGAGAACGATGTTCTCTCGGGAGAGGCGGAGGGACCATGCAGACGGCGCTTGCCGGGACGCGGGAGGCGTCCGCTTCGGGGCTGCGGGCCCAGCAGGTCATCCTGTGGTCGGCGCCGGCGGTGGCGCTCGTCCTGCTGGTGCTGTTCGTGGCCTTCCCCGGGTTCTTCCCGCCGATGTCGCCGGACATGAGCGCGGCGGAGGTCGGGGCGTTCTACCGGGACAACACCCCGCTGGTGCGGTTCAGCATGGTGGGGTTCAACCTGTTCGGGATCCTGATCGTCCCGTTCTTCGTCCTGATCATGGCTCAGATGCAGCGCATGCGCGGGCAGAGCCACATCTACGCCTTCTCCTACCTGGCGGCCGTGGTCGCCGGAGCGACGTTGTTCGCGCTGTCGAACATCTTCTTCGCCGTCGCCGCGTTCCGGCCCGATCGTGGTGACGACCTGATCCAGGTGCTCAACGACCTGGCCTGGATCACCTTCGTCGCGCCGATCGGCATGCTGGTCGCCCAGTTCGTCCTGCTGGCGCTGGCCGTCCACGCCGACGACCGCCAGGCGCCGGTCTTCCCGCGGTGGGTCGCGCACTACGCGCTGTTCACGGCCGCGGCCATGGTGCCCTCGGCGGCGTCGGCGGTGTACCGCGACGGCCCCCTGGCCTGGGACGGGCTGGTGTCGTTCTGGCTGCGCAACGGCGCGTTCGCGCTGTTCGTGGTGGTGATGTTCTTCGTCCTGCGGGCCGCGCTCCGCCGGCAGGCGGAGAACGATGCGGCGGGGCGGGGCGTGGCGTCATGACCGAGGCGGCCTCGGCCCTCGCCCAAGGCGCTTCCGGCGAGCCCGGAGAGCCGGTCCGCCGGAGCAGGCGGGACGTCACCGTCGCCTACTGGGTGTTCGCCGCCTTCTACGCCGCCCTGTCGGTCGGAGTGTGCCTGCTGGGGCGAGCCACCCCGCCGCCCCGCCCGGACGTCACCGATCTCCAGGCCGCGGCGTGGTTCGACCAGCATCGGCTCGGCATCCAGGTCGGGTTCGTGGCCCTGCTGATGATCGCCGGCGGTGCCGCGATCTCCAACGGCATCATCGGCTACCTCATGAAGCGCATGTCCTCGGGAAGGGTGCTGGCCTACGCCTTCATCGCCACCATGGGAGTGGGCGCGGTCCCGGGCTTCCAGCTGCTGCTGGCCTGCTGGCTCACCGCGACCTTCCGGCCCGAACGCGACCCGCGGATCCTGCACCTGCTCTACGACCTGGGCATGTTGTCCTACAACGGGTCGCTCGGCTGTTTCACCGCCGCCTACATGGTCCTGGCGATCGCCATCCTGTACGACCGCGACCGCGTCTTCCCCAAATGGTTCGCCTATGTCTCCATCTGGCAGATCGTCACCGAGGTCATCGCCACCCAGATGTGGCTGTTCCACTCCGGCGCGTTCGCCTGGAACGGCATGATCACCCTCTACATCGCCGTGGTCGTCTTCGGTCTGTGGGTCGCCTGCCTGCTGCCGCTCATGCGCATCGCCGCCCGCCGGGAGACCGCGCGGACGCCCGCGCTCTACGAACCGGAGGGCGCCCGGTGACCGCCCCCGGCGCCGGCCCGTCCACGGACCCGAGGGCCGAGCGGGCCGGCGAACGGCGGCTCCCCGGCGACGTCGACATGTGGGTCATGGTCCTGGGAGACCTGTTCTTCTTCGGCTGCTACTTCGTCGTCTACATGGTCTTCCGGGCGCTGTCGGCCGAGGAGTTCTCCGCCGCCCAGCGCCACCTCGACATCGGTGTCGGGGTCGTCAACACCGCCGTGCTCCTGACCAGTTCCCTGTTCGCCGCCCTGGCCGTGATCGCGATCCGCCGCGGCGCCCCTCGCGACGCGCGACGCCTCCTGCTGGCCACCGGCGCGTGCGGGGCGCTGTTCACCCTGATCAAGGTCTACGAGTGGCATTTGAAGATCAGCCAGGGCCACACCCTCCAGGACGAGTTCTTCAGCTTCTACTACGTCCTGACCGGCGTTCACCTGGTCCATCTGGCCCTCGGCCTGCTCATCCTCGGCATCGCGATCCGGCGGCCGCGCGTCTCGGTCGTCGAGCAGGGCGTCCTGTTCTGGCACATGATCGACCTGCTGTGGGTCGTGATCTTCGCCATCCTCTACCTCATGAGGTGACCCGCATGACCAGCGCGCCCGCGGCGCACGACCGGATCCCCACGACGAGCAGGCGAGCCGTCGTGATCGCCTGGGCGGCGCTGTCCGCCGCGACCGTCCTGGGCTGGCTCCTGTCCCCCGGCGAATCCCAGGCCGCCACGGCGCTGGGCGACGAGCTCGTCGCCGGCATCGCCGTCCTCGGCGCGATCAAATGCCGTCTGATCATCCGCTACTTCATGGAGGTCCGGCACGCCCCCCGCTGGCTCCAGCACACCACGGACGCCTGGCTCGCCGTCCTCTGGCTGACCCTCCTCGGCATCCACCTCGCCTGACCGCACGACGCCTCCGACCCCGCGGGCCCCCGGCGGCCGCCCGGCCTACGGCTCGCCGCCGGCGTCATTGACGCGGGAAACGCCGCGATGATTTCCGTCGGCAGATCCTCGCGCCCGAGCCCCTGGAGACCCACCCCCGCATGCCACATCCTCTCGCAGGACGCAATTGTGCAACAGGGCACACTGGCCACCGTGCGCGGTCAAACAAATGGACGTTCCGACATTTCCAAACTTAGGATCCCCTTCCATTGGCCCCCTTAGCCCAATGGAAGAGGCAGTCCCCTTAAAAGGGACCAGTTGTCGGTTCGAATCCGACCGGGGGTACCGGTTTCCTCCATCGAGGCGGTGAACGGCCCCTCCGGGCCGCGCGGCGGTGTTCAACCGCGGCCGTGAGGCAGTTGAACACCGCGGCGCCAGTTGCGGATCGGGAAGACGTGGAGGCCGGTCTGCGGGCTGTTGGTCGAGGTAGCCGACGTCGGCGGACGTTCCGCCGAGCCCGTTGCGCCCGCCCGAGAGGTCGTCAGGTGTGGCCGAGGATCGGGTGCGGCCGGTACGGCGCTTCCAGCCGCCGCGTCTCCTCCTCTGTCAGCCGCAGTTCCGCCGCCGCCACGGCGTCGTCCACGTGCTTGTGCGAGGTCGCGCCGACGATCGGCGCCGTCACGCCCGGACGGCCGAGGAGCCAGGCCAGCGCGATCCGGGCGGGCGGCACGCCGCGTGCGGTCGCGACCTCCCGGACGGCGTCGACCACGTCGAAGTCGGCGTCCTCGTAGAGGTCGTCGGCGATGGAGTCGTTGCCCGCCCGCACCGTGCGGAGGCCCCCGCCGCGTTCACGGTTGCCCGCGAGCAGCCCCCGCGCCAGCGGGCTCCACGGGATGACGCCGACCCCCTGGTCGAGGCAGAGCGGGATCATCTCCCGTTCCTCCTCGCGGTAGACCAGGTTGTAGTGGTTCTGCATGGACACGAACCTGGTCGGCGCGCACTGCTGCGCCTTGGCGAACTGCCAGGCGTACATGCTGGACGCGCCGATGTAGCGGGCCTTGCCGGCCTTGACCACCTCGTCCAGCGCCTGCATCGTCTCCTCGATCGGCGTCTCGTGGTCCCAGCGGTGGATCTGGTAGAGGTCGACGTGGTCGGTGCCGAGGCGGCGCAGCGAGGCGTCGATGGCCGACAGGACGTGCTTGCGGGACAGCCCCCCGTCGTTGGGCCCCGGCCCCATCGGGAAATAGACCTTGGTGGCGAGCACGTAGTCCTCGCGGTGCGCGAACAGCCTGGACAGCAGCCGCCCGGTGATCTCCTCGGTGCGCCCGAGCGAGTACATGTCGGCCGTGTCGAAGAACGTCACGCCGGCCTCGACGGCGCCGCGGACGATCGGCTCGGCCCGCTCCTCGTCCAGGTACCAGGCCTCCTCCTCGGGATCGCCGTAGCTCATCATGCCCAGGCAGATGCGCGAGACCTTCAGCCCCGTCGCCCCGAGCCGTGTCTGTTCCATGTCTCTCTCCTGTTCAGCCGGGATCGCGATGCGACGCGACTCCGGCGATCACCAATCCCACTCCGGCGGCCTCGGCGGCCGACGGGAACTGCCCGAGCACCAGCGCGCCCGTCACCGCGGCGGTCGCCGGCAGCAGGGACGTCATCAGCGCGTAGGTCGCCCTGGGCAGGCGTTCCATGGCGAGCTGGTCGAGGACGTACGGGATCACCGACGAGCAGATCCCGACGCCGATCCCGGCGGCGAGCAGCGCCGGATCGGACACCGCCGGCGCCGCCTGCGCCGTTCCGAACGGCACCACCAGCACCGCGGCCGCGACCATCGCCGCCGCCAGCCCGTCCACACCGCCGCCGCCCGGACGCCGCGCCACCCGGTGCGCGAGCACGATGTAGGCGGCGAACAACCCCGCGTTGGCGAAGGCGAACGCCAGCCCCGCCGGTTCTTTCGCCAGCTCGGCGTCGGTCAGCAGGGCCACTCCGCCCACGGCCGCGATCAGGGCGAGCACGTTGCGGGCCGTACGGGCGCCGAGCGTGGCCAGGACGACGACCGGGAGGAACTCGATCGCCGCGACGGTGCCCAGCGGCAGCCGGTCGATGGCCAGGTAGAACGTGGTGTTCATCGCCGCGAGGACCGCGGCCCAGGCCAGCACCGTCCGGTCGATGCCGCGGAGAGCGGGACGGCGCCACACCGCGAACACCACGGCCGCGCCCCAGATCCGCACCGCGGCGACGCCGAGGGGTTCCATGCGAACGAACAGCAGGACCGCCAGCGCCGGTCCCAGATAGTGGAAAACGGCGCTTCCGACGAAGAACCCCGACGGCGGAAATCGCATGGCCGTATCGTCGGGCACTCTCTAACCTGGCGGAATGGCGAACAGAAAGAGCAGGCCCGGCCGCGCCTACGAATCCAAGGAACTCGACGACACCGACCTTCGGATTCTCACCGAGCTCCAGCAGAACGCCCGGGTGAGCCACGCCGAGGTGGGCCGCCGGGTCGGCCTATCGGCGCCCGCCGTCGCCGAACGTGTCCAGCGGATGGAGGGCACCGGGGTGATCGTCGGCTACCACGCCACGGTCGATCCGCGGGCGCTGGGCTTCCCGATCAGCGTGCTGGTCCGCGTCCAGCCCGCCCCGCGCGAGCTGCGCCTGATCCCCAAGATCGCCGACGAGATCCCGCAGATCGTCGAATGCCACCGCATCACCGGCGACGACTGCTTCTTCTTCATCGCCCATCTGCGCTCGGTCGACGAGCTCGAACCGATCCTCGACCGCTTCACCCCGCACGGCCGCACCACCACCTCGATCCTCCAGTCGGCGCCCGTGCCTCGGCGCCCCCTCCCCTGCGGGCCGTCCGACGCCGGCCCGGAGCAGGCGCCGCCCTGATCCGTTCTCCTAAACGGGTTCGGCGGGCGCTTCGATGGACTGGACGTGCCGGAAGACGTTCAGGGGATCCCACCGCGCCTTGGCACGTTGCAGCCGTGAATAGGCGTCCTTGTAATAGAGCTGCGACCAGGGCTGGTCGGAGGCGTTCCAGACGGGGTCGCTCAGGTCGACGTCGGGATAGTTGACATAGCAGCCGTCGGTGATCTCACCGATGACGGGAACGCCGCCGGTGCCGGCGAAGGTGGCCTGGTAGGTGTCGCGAATCCATTCCAGGTTCCTGGCCTGGGGGCCGGGGTCGGCGTCGGTGGGGCGGTTCCAGTACACCTGGTATTGCATTTTCAGGATGGAGTCGCGCTGGGGGCAGGCGGTCTCGCGCGGAGGGTGGTTGATCGCCGAGCCGTAGGAGTCGACCTGGATGACCGCCTGCGGGTTGGTGAAGTCGATGAAGTACTTGTTGCCCAGGTAGTCCCACATCGCCTGGATCTGCTCCGGGGTGAACGGCCGGCGCACGTACGCCGACTTGTACTTGCCGCAGCGGTTCTCGCCCGAGCTGTTGAGCGCCTGGGTGGCGGTCAGCCAGGGCATCAGCCGCGGCGTCCAGGCGTCGGGGATCGGGGCGTGCTCGGCCACCGACTCCCGCATGGGCTGCGAATCGGGGATGGCGTCGCTGTCGACCTTGTCCAGGAAGTCGCTCATGGCGGCGGCGCCCGGGTCGGCGGCGGGGTCGGTGCCGTCGGCGTCCACCTGCGCGAGCAGGCCGATCTTGTTGGTGCCCTGGTTGCTGTGGGTGAGGGTCAGCAGGGCGAACAGCCGGCCGGCCGGGGTGGCGGGGTCCTGGTGGGCGGCGAAGTAGTCGCCGTAGTCCTCGACCAGCCTGGTGAAGTGCTCCTGGGTGAACGTCTTCCAGTCCCAGGCGCGGGCGGTGATCAGGACCCGGCGCGGCGGCGTGGGCAGGTCCCGGAACCAGAACCGGGTGATCACGCCGAAGTTGCCGCCGCCTCCCCCGGTGTGCGCCCACCAGAGGTCCAGCAGGTCGGAGCGGGAGTCGTCGCGGGTGGCGGTGACCAGCTCGACCTTGCGGCGCGCGGTGACCACGGCGACCTCGACGGCGTACAGGTAGTCCACGGTCAGCCCGGCCTGGCGCGACAGCAGCCCGTAGCCGCCACCGGTGATGTGGCCGCCGAGCCCGACCGAGTAGCACGAGCCGCCCGGCAGGGCGCGCCCCGACAGCGGGAACAGGTGGCTGTAGGCGTGCCAGTTGGTGGCGCCCGCCTCCACGCACCACGCCTTCATCTTCTCGTCGTAGTACATGGCGCACATCGGGCTGACGTCCAGGATCACCCGCACGTCGTCGCCGCACACGAAGTCCTCGTAGCAGTGGCCGCCGGACCGCACCGTGATACGCGTGCGCCGCGGATCCGCCGGCTCGTGGGCGAGCGCCTCCTTCAACGCCGTGACGACGTCCTGCGGCGAGGTCACCATCCGCACGTACTCGGGATGGGCGATCCAGCGCTGGTTGAAGCCGCGGCTGAGCGCGGGGTAGCGGCCATCGGCGGGCTTGACGACGGTGGTGACGGGCGACTTCGCCGAAATGTCGTTCATGCGATCTGGTCTCCACGACGAGCGGGGCAAGAAGGCTCTCCCTCTCATTCGTTGCCGCCCGAAAGAATTCAACTGTCCCCACCGGTTAGATCGTTGGAAGATTCCCCCTGGACCGCAGCCCCATTTCCACCCTTTCGCCATAAAAATACAGCCATTGTCATGCTTCACCCCCCTCCCCTCGGGCCGCCTTTCCCGGATCAAGAGTGAAAACGGCGATTCCACGTCCGCGGGACGGGACGTCGCGGAGAATGCGGTCCTCTGGTCATCTCCTGGCATGAGAGGAATCGGGTGGATCCGATGACGTTGGCCGCCATGGCCGGCACGGGTTTGGTCGGCGCGATGGCGAGCGACGGGTGGATGCGGGCGCAGGAGTCCGCGGTGGAACTCTGGCGGCGCGTGTACCCCGACCGGGCGGACGCCGTGGCGGCGGAGCTGGCGGAGGTGCGCGACGAGATCCTGCGGGCCCGCCGCGCCCGGGACGGGGCGGCCGAGGAGGCCATCGCCGGGGAGTGGTGCGCGCGGCTGCTCCGGCTGCTGCGCCAGGACCCGCAGGCGGCGCAGGTGCTGCGGGGCCTCCTGGAGGACGCGTGGCGCCCGGCGATCGTGCCACAGGACCGTTCGCAGAACGCCGAGCTCATCGTGAACCAGCACGCGAGTGGCCAGGGCCGCAACTACGCGGCCGGCGGCGATCTGCGGATCAACGAATGACGACGCCGGGACTGGACCCGCTGGTGCTCGCCGCGGGGCAGGCACTCGACCAGGCGATGGCCACGCAGCAGTGGACGGCGGCGCGGACGTTCGCCTCGGAGTTGTGGGCCGGGGCCCACCCGGAGCGGGTCCCGATGATCGAAGAGGATCTCGCCGAGACCCGGGCGCACCTGCTGGCCGCGCGCGGTTCCGGTGACCGGGCGGCGCAGGCTGATCTGGTGCGGGAGTGGCAGCTGCGGCTCGGGCGGCTGGTGCGCGACGGCTCGGCCGTCGGAGACCCCGACCTGAGGCTGATGGTGCGCCGGTTGACGCCGCTGCTCCCGCCGGACGAGGAGGCGCGGGTCAGCGTCCTGATCAACGCGAACGCCCGCGGACGGGGCCGCGTCTATGCCGCCGGGCGCGACATGCACGTCCGGCAGGACGTCCAGCAGACCAACTTCTTCGACAGCGACGTGTTCCAGGCCCTCGTCAGCGGCAAGGGGCCGGGACGCCTCCTCGGCGTCCTGGGCGTGCTGATCACCTGCTTCTTCTTCGCCGGCTGGGCGTCACTGATCATGACGCACTGCGGGAGCGGCCCGGACGCGATGCTGGGGCGGCGCCTGCCGAGCGGCGTCCAGGTGGGCGTGGTCTACTTCCTCGGTTTCGGGGCGGGCGGCCTCATCGCCTACCTCGGCGCCTCGATGGCCAAGAGCCGCGGCGCCGGAACGATCGGGCACTGGGTCGTCGTGCTGGCGGTGATCGCGGTCGTGTTCGCCGGGGTGGACCACGTCCTCGGCGGGGCGCCGCTGAGCACCCTGTACCCCGACTTCGGTCCCTGCCAGGGCGGCTCCCGGAGCTGATCCGGCACTCGAACCCCCGCCACGACTCGGCGCTCCTTCATCCGGTAGACAGGACGGGTGCCGGCAACGAGCCTGATGACACCGCGCCTCGGCATCGGCGAGGGGTACGCGTTCTACCAGGGGCCGACCAGGGACAGCGGCGTCCACCGGCACGCCGCGTTCCAGATCGCCGTCGCCGTGGACGGGGAGGTGTCCATCGTGGACGCCGCCGGCACCGAACATCGGGGGGCGGCGCTGGCCGTGGCGCCGATGGCACCGCACCGCATGCTCGCGGCCGTCCACCTGCGCGCGTTCTTCGTCGAACCGCACTGCGCGTTCGCCGACCGGGTGCGCGACCACTGCGCCGCCGGCGTCGTCGCCGTTCCCCAGCTGCGCGGGATCAGCGAGGACGATGTCCGGCACGGCGGCGGGCGCCCCTCGGACACGCTCGATCCCCGCCTGATGGCGGCGATGCGCGCCCTCATGGAGGACCGGCCGGACCCGATGCCGGAGATCGCCGCGCGGGTCGGGCTCTCGACCCAGCGCCTGCGCGCCCTGGCGCGGGCCGAGCTGGGCATGCCGCTCCAGCGCTGGCGCATCTGGCACCGCCTCCGCCGCGCGACGGAGGCGGTGCGCGAGGGCCGGTCGCTGGCCGAGGCCGCGGAGGCGGGAGGCTTCGCCGACCAGGCGCACTTCACCCGCCGGCTGCGCGAGATGATGGGCCTGACACCGGCCGAGGTCCTGCCGTTGCTGCGCCGTTCAGGCACGGCGCCCGGCATAGACCGAGATCGAGCCGGTGACCGTTGACACGACCTCGGCCTCCCGCACGTCCTCGAACCCGGCCTCCGACATCAGGCCGGGCACGACACCGTCGGCGTTCGGCTGGGTGTCCCTCCTGCCGTCCGCGATCTGGACGGTACGGAACGCCAGCCGCATCCGCCTCGTCCGTTGCAGCCCGTAGTCGGCGATCGCCACCTTTCCCCCGTCCCCCAGCACCGCGTACATCGAGGCGAGCACCGCCCGCTTCATCGCGAGCGGGCACTGGTGCAGCACCAGGCTGGACACCACCGTCGTCGCCGACGCGGCGCCCACGATCTCCGGCAGCACGTCCCCCATGCCGACCCGCCACTCCACGCCCCCGGCCTTGCGGCGCGCGGCCGCCAGCACCTCCCGGTCGGGGTCGACGCCGATGATGCGCGCCCGCGGCTCGATGCGGTGGAGCAGCACCGCCAGCGACCCGGTGCCGCACCCCACGTCCACGATCACGTCGTCCGGCCGGGGCGCCACATGTGCGGCCAGCAGCGCCCGCCACAACCGCTCGCGGGTCAACGTGATCACAGGGTCGTAGAGACGCGCCGGCGCGAACCGGCCCGCGGCCGGGGTGAAAGTCCGTTCGCTCATGCCCGGCAGTCTGCGCCGGACCGCACCGCACCGTCTTGAACGATTCGCTCGTCAGGGATGGCTCAGCCCCCGGTCACCCCGCTCAAGATCCTCAGGCCCCGCCGGGACGATGTCGACCTCGGCCCCGTCCATGTAGCTCTCGCCGTACAACGCGTAAGCCTCTTCAAGCGAGTCCGCGTAGACGTTGTCGTAGTACGTACGACCATCCCTCGTCCGCGTCCGCTTGGAGAACGCCTGCCTGCTCATCCCCACTCCCTGCCAATAAGCCCGCTGGCAGCCGGCCCGGCCTGTAGATCCACCGTCATTCCAGGGATGATAGGTCCCATGGCCGACAGTGGTTTCCATTCGGATTTGCGGTGGGCTCGGGTCATGCCTCGGGCGATCGTTACGCCGCGGACGGTGGGGGTGGTCCGCGGGCTCACGGGGGCGGCGGGGAAGCGGGCGCCTTCGGGTGGGAGCGTCGAACGGGTCGACGAGGACGTTTCGGTGCGGGTGTTCCGGCCTGGCTCGGGGCCGGCGCCGGGGTTGTTGTGGATTCACGGGGGCGGGTACGTGATCGGGTCCGCCGCGATGGCGGATCCGTTCTGCCGTGGTGTGGCCAGGCATCTGGGGGGCGTCGCGGCGGCGGTGGAGTACCGGCTGGCGCCTGAGCATCCGTTCCCCGCGCCGCTGGAGGACTGCTATGCCGCGTTGCGGTGGCTGGCGGCGCAGCCGGACGTTGACGCGGAGCGCATCGTGATCGGTGGTGAGAGCGCTGGCGGCGGGCTGGCCGCGGCGCTGGCACTGCTCGCCCGGGAACGCGGGGAGGTCCGGCCGATCCTTCAGGTGTTGTCGTATCCGATGCTGGACGATCGGACTTCGGAGCGGACCGACGTGGATCCGCGGTCGCTGCG
Source organism: Spirillospora sp. NPDC047279 (assembly GCF_040643285.1). Taxonomy (NCBI): domain Bacteria; kingdom Bacillati; phylum Actinomycetota; class Actinomycetes; order Streptosporangiales; family Thermomonosporaceae; genus Spirillospora; species Spirillospora sp. NPDC047279. The sequence continues at coordinate 575,382 of NZ_JBEYUA010000003.1, read as the reverse complement.
GTTGTGGAGCCTGAACGCCAACCGGTTCGGGTGGGGGGCTTATCTGGGGGCGGCCGGGGAGGTGCCTCCGTTGGCGGCGCCCGCGCGGTACGAGGATCTGTCGGGGCTTCCGCCCGCGTGGATCGGGGTCGGGACCAACGATCTGTTCCTGGACGAGGATCTGGCTTACGCGGAACGGCTGAGGGAGGCCGGGGTCCCTTGTGACGTTCACACGGTGGAGGGCGCCTACCACGGGTTCGATCTCGTGGAGCGGCGGGCGGGGGTGTCGCGGGAGTACGTGCGGGCGCGGATCGCCGCGGTGCGGGAGGCGTTCAGCGGGTCATCAGGGGGATGATCTCGGCGCGGATCCGGTCTTCGGTGGGCGGGACGCCGTGGAGCAGGTGGTGGTGGAAGATCAGGGCCGGGCCGGAGGCGGCGCGGGCGTCGAGGTCGGGGGCCGGGCCGGTGATGCGCCGGAGGCGTGCGCGGGTGGCCTCGTGGAGGGGCTGGAGCTTGGCCTCGCGTACGGCGGCGGCGACCTCCGAGGTGGGGTCGGCGAGGAGGACGGCCAGGAGCGGGCCGTGGTGGCGGAGCTCCTCGGCGAGGGCCAGGAGGGTGGCGAGCAGGTCGGCGGCCGGGTCGTCGGTGGGCTGGAGGGCCTGGGCCGGGGCGGCGGCGCGGAGGGCCTCGACGACCAGGGCGTACTTGGTCGGCCAGCGCCGGTACAGGGAGCCCAGGCCGACGCCGGCGTTCCGGCCGACGTCGGCGACGCGCAGGCGTTCGTAGCCGTGGGCGTCCAGCTGGGCGAGCGTCTCCCGCAGGACCGCCTCGTCGACGGCGGGATCTCGGGGCCTTCCCCGTCTCCGTTCGGTGCTCATCATGGGCGAGGATATCGGAAACGTTCGTTACCGTAATTCAGCGGCCCCTGAACACCGGCTCCTCGCGGGCCAGGAACGCGGCGACGGCGGCCGTGTGGTCGTGGGTCGCGGCCAGGGCGTTCTGTTCGAGGGCCTCGGCTTCGAGGGCCTCGGCGAGGGGGCGGGCCAGGAGCCGTTTGGACGCCGCGAACGCCCGGGTGGGGCCCGCGGCGAGGCGGCGGGCCAGCTTCGCCGCCACGGGCTCCACTTCGAGGGGTTCGACGACCTCGCCGGCGAAGCCCCAGGTGATGGCCTGCTGGATCGAGAACGGCTCCGCCAGGTGGATCAGCGAGGCGGCCCGGGCCAGCCCGACGGACCGGGCCAGCGTCGAGGAGAGGCCGGAGTCGCAGGTCAGGCCCACCTTGTGGAACGCGGTGGAGAGCGTCGCCCTCGACGACCAGACGTGCAGGTCGCAGGCCAGGGCGAAGCCCAGTCCCGCGCCCACGCAGGTGCCGTTCACGGCCGCGACCACCGGTTTGGGCATGGTGGCGAGGAGCAGGGTGATCGGGTTGTAGTGCCGTTCCACGGTCCCGTCGGCGGTCTCCGGGTGCGCCTTCAGCTCCCGGAGATCCTGGCCGACGGTGAACGTGGAACCGGCGCCCGTGAGGATCACGGCCCGGACGCCGGGGTCGTCGGCGACCTTCTGGAGCACGGCCAGCAGGTCGGTCTTCAGCGCGTCGTTCAGGGCGTTGCCCGCCTCGGGACGGTCGAGGCGGACCGTCGCGACGGCGTCGGTGAGGCGCAGGTCGACGTTCACAGGCGCTCGTAGAGGACGACGGGATTGCCGGACGGGTCGGTGACCACGGCCCGGCGTTCGTGGGGGCCCTCCACCGGCTCGGTGGCGGGGCGGGACTCCAGGCAGGCGTCGAGGTCGTCCACCTGGAGGGTGAGGACCGTCCGGCCGGGGACGGGCTGCTGGGACTCGTCGGCCAGGCCGACGGTGGTGGTCCCGTCGGTGACGGCGGCGTAGCGGTCCCCGTCGCGGAACCGGGTGGTCAGGCCGAGCGACTCGTAGAACGCCAGCTGGGCGTCCAGGTCGCCGGCCGGGACGATGATGTGTCCGATCTTCATGGGCGGAACCTCGGCATGACGTCGCGGGCGAACCTCTCGACGATCTCGACGGACCGTTCGATGGGCAGGCCGAGCCACTGCGCCCGGAAGACGAAGTGGTCGAAGCCGGCCTGCGCGAAGTCCTCGATCTTGGCGGCGATGTCGTCGGGCGACCCGAAGAACAGCGCCTTGTGCTTGATGCCCTCCCACTGGGTGTCGAAGTAGTCCATGCCGTACTGGACGTACTCGTTGTAGGAGGCGCGGACGGCGGTGCCGGCGATCTCGAAGGCCTGGTCGAACGAGTCGGCCACGCACAGGTCGCGGTGGATGGGGAAGACCGCGCCCTCCTCGGTGAAGCCGGCCGCCAGGCGTTCGGCGCGATAATCGCCGAGGTTGCCGACGGCCCAGTTGCGGCGGACGTTCGACGGCGCGATCCAGGGGTGGCCCTGGCCGGCGATGCGCTTGATGCCGATCGGGCCGTTCGCGCCCACCCAGACGGGCGGGCCGGGCTTCTGGGCGGGCAGGACGCTGCACCGCACGCCCTCCAGGTCGAAGTGCTTGCCCTTGTGGGTGACCTTCTCCCCGGTCCACAGCTTCCGCATGACCTCGAGGGACTCGTTCATCCGCGAGACGCGGGTGCGGCGCTCGATGCCGAACGCGTTGAACTCGTCCTCGCGGTACCCCGACCCGATGCCCAGCACGAACCTGCCGCCGGACATCTGGTCGATGGTCGCGATCTCCTCGGCCCAGTGCACCGGGTGCCCCATCGGGAGGATGAGGATGCCGGTCCCGATCTGCATGTCGCCGGTGTGGTCGATGAGCCGCGACAGGAGCGGCAGCGGCTGCGGCGTGCTCAGCGACGAGAGGTAGTGGTGGATGCCGAAGACCGAGTCGTAGCCGAGGTCCCGGATGTGCTGGGTGAACTCCACGAGCTCGCCGGTGCGACGGTTGATGTCGTCGCCGAACTCGTACTGGTGGTCGAGGAGGATCCCGAACTTCACGGCGGCTCCTACTCCTCCTCGGCCGAACGGGTCTCGCTGAGGCGGAAGTACGGCGCCACCAGCATGTCGCGCTCTTCGAGGGCCTTGGCGACGCCCTTCTCGCGGCGCGCCTTGAGGAAGTTCCAGTCGCCGTCCTCGAACGCGACGTTGGTGGCCCAGCCGTGCCCGACCCAGCCGGTCATCGCGCCGAGGCCCTTGCCGCGGGCCTCCATGACGATCTGCATCATCGACTTGCCCATCATCAGCGAGTCGAGCGGCATGACCGCGATCGCGTCGGCGTAGTCGTCGACCCACTTCTCCAGCTCGTCGGGCTCGACGACCTTGGTGACCAGGCCCTTGCGCTCGCCCTCCTCGGCGCCGATGGCGCGCATGGTGAGCATGACGTCCTTCATGGTCGTCAGGCCGACCTTCTCGATCCAGTGGTACATGTCCTGCGGGCCGGGGCCGAGGTAGCGGAACGCCGGGTGGGTGAACTTGGCGTTCGGGGTCGCGATGACGATGTCGGCGGACAGCGCGATCTGGAAGTGGCCGCCGTAGCAGTAGCCCTGCACCTGGCAGATGGTGGCCTTCAGCGACTCGATGATCGGGCGGGTGAAGCCCGAGCTGAGCACGTTGCGGTCGGGCAGGATGCGCTGCCGCTGGGCGGGACGGCGGCGGGAGGCCTTGTCGGTGCCCGACTTGTAGCCGATGTAGTGGCCCAGCTCGGAGGCGTCCGCGCCGGTGCCGAAGTGGTCGCCCTCGCCCTTGAAGACGATGACCTTCACCCGGTCGTCGGCCTCGGCCTCGCGGACCAGGTCGCCGACGCGCTCGAACGCGGCGACGGGGATGGCGTTGAGCCGGTCCGGGCGGTCGAACGTGATGGTGGCGACCGAGCGCTTCTCGTCCACGTCGTACTTGACGTACGACGCGATGACGTCGGGGTCCACCTCCATGTTCGCGACGTCCCACTGGTTCTCCAGGAGCTCTGCTTCGGTCTTCTTCATGGCTCTCCTCGACTGTTCTCGGTGGTGGTCTGGGGTGCGTCAGCGGAACGCGGGGAAGACCTCGGCGGCGAAGAGCCGCAGCGAGTCCCGGACCTTGTCGGCCGGCATGCCGAGCCAGCCCGGGCGGAAGATCAGGTGGTTGAACCCCATGTCCCGCAACGCCGAGATCCGCTCGATCAGGAACTCCGGCGAGCCCAGCAGCAGCGTGTTGCGCACCAGGTCGTCGAACCGGTCGCGCTGCCAGCGCAGGGCGGGGTACTCGGCGTACGTCGAGTACTCGACCCGGGCGTGCGGCAGCGCGACGTCCACGGCCGCGTCGTCGGTCGGCGCGCAGTACAGCTCGACGCCGATCGGCCGTTCGACGGACGCGGGGTCCTTGCCGAACTCGGCGAGCGCGTCGTTGTAGACGGCCAGGTGCTCGGGCAGGTACTTCCGGCTGGGCGAGTTGCCCGGCGCGTACCAGGCGTCGCCGAGGCGCGCGGCGCGGCGCACCGCCTTCTTGCCGCCGGCGCCGACCCAGATCGGCGGGCCGCCGGGCGTCAGCGGGCGCACGCCGATGGACGCGTCCGACAGCGGGTAGAACTCGCCGTCGTGGTTCACGGTCTCGCCGGTCCACAACTCGCGGACGAGCCGGATGCCCTCGTCGAACCGGCGGAAGCGGGTCTCGGGGTCGACGCCGAACGCGGCGAACTCGTTCTCGCGGTAGCCGGCGCCGACGCCGAGGACGACCCGCCCGCCGGACAGGTGGTCGAGGGTGGCGAACTCCTCGGCCACGTGCACCGGGTGGAACAGCGGCAGCAGCAGGATGCCGGTGCCGATCGTCATGTCGCCGGTGCGCGGGATGAGGCTCGCCATCATCGAGATGGGCTGCGGCGTCGCCAGGTTCGACTGGAAGTGGTTGATCGTCCACACCGAGTCGTAGCCCAGCTCCGCGGCGAGCTCGACGGTCCCGAACAGGTCGTCCAGGTGCCGGCCGAGGTCGTCCTCGTGCGGGTACTGGTGCGACGCCATGATGCCGAACTTCATGCGGGCGAGCCCTTCTCCTCGAGGTCGGGTACCGACGCGCGGCTGACCTTGCCGGCCGCGCTGCGCTCGAGCTCGGGGACGAACTCCACCCGGCGCGGGGTCTTGAAGTGGGCCAGCTTCTCGCGGGCGAACGCGACGAGGTCGGCGGTGAGGTCGTCGTCGGAGACCGCCGGGTCGCCGTCGCGGACGACGAGCGCGACCGGGATCTCGCCCAGCCGGTCGTCGGGCCGGCCGAAGACGCGGATGTCGCGGACCAGCGCGTGCTCGCGCAGGACGTCCTCGATCTCCTCGGGCCACACCTGGAAGCCGCCGCACTTGATCATGTCGCGCTTGCGGCCGGACAGCCAGAGCACGCCGTCCTCGTCGACGTGGCCCATGTCGCCGGTGTGCACCCAGCCGTCGCGGACGAGCGCGGCGGACGCCTCGGCGTCGTCGACGTAGCCCTTGGTCAGCTCGGACCTGACGACGACCTCGCCCTCGGTGCCGACCGGCAGCGGGGCGCCGTCGTCGTCGCGGATCTCCAGCTCGACGCCGGGGTAGACGCGGCCGGCCGAGCCCGGCTTCCACAACCCGGCCTTCATGTCCTTGCCGTTCCAGCCGGCGATGTGGCCCGACTCGGTCGACCCGTAGCTGACCAGGATCGGGACGTGGTACCGCTGCTCGAAGTCGCGGCGCACCGCCCAGGAGATCGCCTGACCGGCGACGAGGACGTGCTTCACGCCCTCGAAGGGGAGGTCGCGGTCGGCGTGCACGATGTCGTAGACCATCGTGGGCAGGAAGAAGAAGTTGTCGAACGCGAACCGCTCCATCAGCCCGGCGAGGCGGTCCACGCCGAACCGTTCCCAGACGACCGCGCCGCGGCCGACGAAGTAGGCGAACAGCAGCGAGTGCTGGCCGCCGGAGTGGAACAGCGGCAGCGCGATCAGGTTGGGCCTGGCGTCGGGCGCCGCCGTCCCCTGCTCCTCGCTGCCGGTCGACACCCGGGCGAGCCGCCGCAGCGAGCCGAGCGTCCCGCCGTGGGTGACGCTCACCGCCTTGGGGCGTCCGGTGGTGCCGCCGGTGAAGAGGATGCACGACTCGCCGTCCTCCGGGACGTCCACCGCGGCGACCCGGGCCTCCTCGCCCCAGGGCAGCGGCCGGACGCCGGCCACCGGCGTGCCCGGGGCCGCTCCGGGCGGTCCCACCGAGCGGACCGTCACCGCGTCGTCGAGGTCGCCGAGGACGCCGGTGCGGTGGGCGTCGACCAGGAGGAGCCGCGGGCCGGTCTTGGCGACCGACTCGGCCAGCTCGGCGGCGTTGTAGAGGCTGCTGATCGTCACCGGGACGGCGCCGACCTTCCAGGCGCCGAAGAGGAAGAACACGATCTCCGGGCCGTTGGTCAGGTAGAACGCGACCCGGTCGCCGGCGCCGACGCCCTCCGCCGCCAGCGCGTTCGCGACGCCGCCGGAGATGAGGTCGATCTGGTCGAACGTCCAGGACCGCCCGTCCTCGCCGTGCAGGCCGACGGTCTCGCCGCGGTCGCGGGCGCGGGCCTCGAGGATCCCCGCGAGGTTCGTGAGGTCGCTGAGGTCGGTGCCGGTCATCGTGATCCCCCCGCCAGCCGGGGCACGACCTCGGCTCCGAACCGCCGGATCTGCTCCATCGTCTCCTCCTGACCGCCACCCACGAACTGCAGCCGCAGGGACACCTCGGTGATGCCGAGGTCGGTCTCCCACCGGCGCAGCTTGGTGACGATGTCGTCCGCGGTGCCGACCAGGCAGTCCTCGGCCATGTACCTGTCGATGTCGAGGCTCTGCGCGTCCTCCCACGACTTGTAGCCCGCGTACTGCCGTTCCATGTGGGGCCGCACGCCCGCGACGGCCGCCGCGCGCGTGTCGGCGATGTAGGCCTCGCGCGCCATCGGGTACTCGCGTTCGCGCGTGAACCCGTGCTCGGCCAGCTCGTCGCGGTAGATCTTCAGCATCGCCGCGAGCTGCTCGTCGTCGCCCTTGGGGCCGATGAGCCAGGGCGCGTCCAGGCGCGCCGCGCGCCGGACGGCGGGCTCGGCGAACGCGCCGATCCAGATCGGCGGGCCGCCGGGCTGGACGGGCCGCAGCGGCAGCGCGGCGCCGGGAACCTCGCCCCAGGTGCCCGCGATGTCGATGGTCTCGCCCGCCCACAACGACCGCATGATCGGCACGTACTCGCGCAGCCGCCGCAGGCGGTCGTTCCAGGCGACGCCGAACGCCGCGTTCTCGCGCTTGCGGTATCCGGCGCCGAGGCCGACCGTCAGCCGGCCGCCCGTGATCACGTCGAGGGACGCGAGGTCCTCGGCGAGGGCGACCGGGTTCAGCAGCGGCGCCAGCAGCACGCCGAACCCGATGCGGAGCCGTTCGGTCGCGCCGGCCAGGTAACCGGCGAGCGGGACGGGCTGGATGAACGCCGACTTCGCCAGGTAGTGGTGGCCGAGGTAGACGGCGTGGAAGCCGGCCTCCTCGGCGGCGGCGGCCTGGCGGAGCACGTCGTCGAGGCCCTCGACCGCGGACGCCGACGGGTCGAACTGGGCGCTCAGGAAGGCGCTGATCTTCACCCGGCGACCGCCTTGGCGCCGGCCCCGACGGTCCGCTGCCCGCGGAAGTGCGGGATGACCTTCTCGGCGAAGTCCTCCATCGACCGCAGCGCGGCCTTGCGGTCCAGCGACGGGATGCGGAACCAGCCGATGTAGTGGTTGATGCCGAGCTGGTCGCCCAGCATCCCGATGGTCTCGATGACCTGGTCGGCCGACCCGAAGTTGCCGCCGTGGGTCAGCGTCTGCTCCAGGGTGAGCAGCTTGATGTTCTGGGCGACGGCCTCGTAGTACGACCGCTCCTTCTCCATCGCCTGCTCGGAGCCCGGGATGACCTTGCCCACCGAGCGGTAGTAGTTCAGCGCGGACTGGGCGGCGTCGCGGAGGCCCTCCTCGCCGTCGCCGCACCAGACCTGCTGCATGTACGGCAGGTCGTAGGTGGTGACGTCGAAGCCGTTCTCCTTCATCGCCGCGCGGTACAGGTCGTAGTTCTTCTGCATGATGCCGAGCGGCGTGAAGTTGGGCGAGGTGATGATCGGCTCGCCGATCGCGCCGCGCTCGCGGAAGCTGTCCGGGGACACCGTGCCCTGGAGGATCGGCGGCCCGCCCGGCGTGAACGGCCGCGGGTAGGTGGTGATGTCGTCGTAGTGGAGCACCTCACCGTGGTAGCTGAAGTTCTCCTGGGTCAGCGCCAGCCGCAGGACGTCCAGGGTCTCCTTGTACCGGACCTTTGACTCCTCCAGCGGGATGCCGAAGCCGGCGAACTCGGCCGGCTGGTAGCCGCGGCCGACGCCGATCACGACCCGGCCGCCGGAGAGCACGTCCAGGGCCGCGATGTCCTCGGCCAGCCGGAGCGGGTCGTGCAGCGGAAGGACGAGCACGGCGGTGCCGATGGTGATCGAGGTGGTGCGCTCGGCCACCGCCATGGCGAAGTTGATCGGGCTGCCGAGGATGCCGTACTTGGAGAAGTGGTGCTCGGCCAGCCAGACCGAGTCGAAGCCGAGCCGGTCGGCGAGCTCGATCTCTTCCAGGGTCTCGCGCAACACCTGGTGGTCCGACACCCCGTCGTTCACGGGGAACAAGTTCATGATCCCGAACTTCACTGTGACTCCTATATTCCGACCAGTCGGTATGTTATCTGTCGAGTTGAAGGCCCGCAAGGAACCGCCCCGCGGGCGGTCCCCCGGCCCCTAGGCGCCCCGCCGCTGCTGGACCTGCAGCTCACCGACGCGGCGCCGGTGCCACGAGCCCCTGCCGAGCCACGCGTCGAGCACGTGGGCCCGCCGCAGGAACAGGTGCGGGTCGGCCTCCATCGTGATGCCCATGCCGCCGTGCACCTGGATGCAGCGCTCGGCGGCGAAGACCGCGGCCTTGCCCGCCGCCGCCTTCGCGGCGTGGACGAGGCCCGCCGCCTCGGGACGTCCCTTGTCGATCGCCCAGGCGGCGTACAGGGTCAGATCCCAGGCCGCCTTGCGGTACTTGACGGCGTCGGTGAGCTGGAACGCCACCCCCTGGAACGATCCGATGACCCGGCCGAACTGCTTGCGGGTCCGGGCGTACTCCGCCCCCAGCTCGATGGCCCCGGCCGCGACTCCGCACAGCTCGGCGGCGGCGACGAGCGCCGCCCGCCCGGGTCCGGAGCCGGCGGGAGCGGCGTCCAGCGGCGCGGAGAAGGTGACGTCGGACAGCGGCACGGACGGGTCGAACGACTCCCGCGCCGTGATGCCGGCCGGGACCGCGATCCAGACGCCGTCGGCGCCGAGCGCCGCGAAGCCGTCCGCCTGCGCCGCGTACGGCACCAGCGTGCGGACGAGCCCGTCGGCGGCGGCCGCGTCCGTGGCGGCCGCGGCGGCGCGCGGCGGCGCGCCGGCGCCCTGACCGGACCAGCCGGACGCGCCGGGGACGTCGACCGCGGGCGTGAGGACCTTCCGGCCCTCGATCACGTCATCGGGGAGCGCCCCGAGGCCGGCGGCCAGCTGGACGGCCGCGGCGTGCGCCGGGAACCGGCTCGGCACCAGGTGCTCGCCCAGGACCTCGACCGCCACGAGCAGATCGACGAGGGGCGACCCCATGCCGCCCGCCGCCTCGGGCACGCCGAGCAGCCCGAAGTCGGCCAGCAGGACGGCGTCGCACGCCGGCGGCGCCCACTCCCCCTCCAGCGCGTCGCGCGCGGTGACCTTCTCCTCTTTGGCGATGGAGCGGAGGGACGCCTCGATGTCCCGCTGCTCCTGGGTGAATGTCGCTTCCACTACGCCTGCCCCCTCAACGTGAACGGGGCAGGCTCAGCACCCGCTCCGCCAGGATCGACTTCTGGACCTCCTCGGTGCCGCCCTCGATGGTGTGGGCGCGCGCACGGAGGTAGTGACGCATGCGGGCGGCGGCCCCCCTGCCGTCGAGCAGCACGCCGCCGGAGTCGTCCAGCTGCACGGCGAGCCGGTTGGCGTCCTGGACGACGCCGGCCCACAGGCTCTTCAGCGCCGAGGTCTCCGGGCCCGGCGCGCTGCCGGCCCGGGTCTCGCCGACCATGCGCAGGGATCCGATGCGGACGGCCTCGGCGTCGCAGCGCAGGGCGCCGATCGCGTCCAGGAACGAGGTGTCGTCGGCCATCCCCCGCTCCAGGGCGAGGTCGGTGAGGCGGTCGACGGCCTGCCGCGCCCACACCCACAGGTTGAGCGCCATGCTGCCGCGCTCGAACGCCAGGGTGGTCAGCGCGACCCGCCAGCCGTTCCCGACACCGCCGAGCACGTCCTCGTCCGGGACGAACACGTCGTCGAGGAACATCTCGTTGAACTCGGTGTCGCCGTTGATCATGACGAGCGAGCGGACCTCGAACCGGTCCATCGGCGCGAGGAGGTAGCTGATGCCCTCGTGCTTGGGCGCGTCCGGGTCGGTGCGCGCCAGGAGCAGGCACTTGGTGGCGTTGTGCGCGTTCGACGTCCAGATCTTCTGGCCGTTGACGAGCCAGCCGCCGTCCACCTTGACCGCGGCGGTCTGCAGGCTCGCCAGGTCGGACCCTGAGCCGGGCTCGCTGAACCCCTGGCACCAGTAGTCGGTGCCCTTCAGGATGCCGGGCAGGTGGCGGGCCTGCTGCTCGGCGGTGCCGTGCGCGATGATCGTCGGCCCGGCGAGCATCATGCCGACGCCGTTCAGGGGGTACGGCGCGCCGCGGAGCTCGGCCTCCTCGTTGAAGATGGCCTGCGAGATCGCGTCCATGCCGCGGCCGCCGTGCTCGACCGGCCACGACAACCCGGCCCAGCGGGCCTCGCACATGCGGTCCTGCCACACGCGGGACCAGTGGGTCCGCTCGTCCTCGGTCAGGTCCTCCTGATCCGGGACGTCCCTGAGCGCCTCGTCGAGCCAGCCGCCGACCTCACGCCGGAACGCCAGCTCGCCGGGGCTGTCATCGAAGTCCATGTTCACCTGCCATCTCACGGTCGTTCTGGGCCGTCATGCGGGTCGTCACCCGGGTCGTCACGCGGGTCGTCACGCGGAGACCTCCTCGGTGTCCGCCAGCCGCGCCTTGTAGAGCTTGCCGTTCGGGTCGCGCGGCAGCGCCGGGTGCACGACGTAGTCCTTGGGGAGCTTGGGCTTGGCGAGGCGGCCGGCGAGGTCGTCGCGGATCGCCGCCACGGCGGTGGCGGCGTCCGGAGCCGAGTCGCTGAGCACGATGTGCGCGGCCGGGACCTCGCCGAGGTCGGGGTCGGGAACGCCGACGACGCCCGCGTCCGCGACCCACTCGTGGGCGATCAGGGTGCCCTCGATCTCGGCCGGGTAGACGTTCACGCCGCCCACCAGGATGAGCTCGGCGGCCCGGCCGGTGATGTAGAGGAAGCCGTCCTCGTCGACGTGGCCGACGTCCCAGACCGTCATCAGGCCGGCGCGGCGCGAGCCGTCGGTCTTGCCGGGGTCGTTGTGGTACTCGACCCGGTCCTCGCCCTGGCGCATGTAGACGATGCCGGTCTCGCCCACCGGGACCTCGGCGCCGGCGTCGTCGAGGATCTTCAGCGTCGAGATCGACGCGGGCCGGCCGACGGTGCCCGGGTGGGCGAGCCACTCGTGCGGCCGCGCGATCGTCGTGCCGACCTCGGTCGAGCCGTAGTACTCGTAGACCACCGGGCCGAACCAGTCGAGGATGCGCTGCTTGACCTCGACCGGGCAGGGCGCGGCGCCGTGCAGCACGTAGCGCAGGGACGAGACGTCGTACCGGGCGCGGGTCTCCTCGGGGAGCCGCAGCAGCCGGTTGAAGTGCGTGGGCACCATGCTCGTGCCGGTGACCCGGTGCTTCTGGACCCGGTCGAGGAAACCCTCCGGCGTCCAGCCGTCCATCAGGACGAGGGTGCCGCCCCAGTTCAGCGCGCCGATCGCGGGCGTGATGTTGGCCGAGTGGTACATCGGGGCCGAGACGAGCCAGGCGGCGAACGCCTCGCGGTGCATGCCGAACTCGTTGAACAGCCACACGTAGGTGAGGGCGCCCTTGTCGGCGCTGATGCCGCTGAGCGGGCGCTTGACGCCCTTCGGCCGCCCGGTGGTGCCGGACGTGTACATCATCAGCGACCCGTTCGGGGTGTGCTCCGGGTCGGTCGCCGGCATGCCGTCGGTCAGCTCCGCCAGCGGCCGTGCCCGGCCCGCGCCGAAGCCGCCGTCGGCGCCGACGCCGCCGTCGACGAAGACGTCGACTCCGGGACCGGCCGCCGCGAGCACCGTGTCCACCGCGCGGGCCGAGCAGAGGACGACCTTGGTCTCGCTGTCCTCCAGGATGTACGCGATCTCCGGCGTGGTCAGGTGGTAGTTGATCGTGACGAGGTAGATGCCGGACTGCATCGCGGCCAGGTAGGCGGCGGCCAGGGCGGCGCTGTTGTTCATGACCACCGCGACCGTGTCGCCCTCGGCCACGCCGCGGGCGCGCAGGCCGTGACAGATCCGGTTCACCTCGGCGAACAGCTCGCCGTAGGTGATGCGCCCGTCGTCGGCCGTGATGATCGCGCACAGGTCCGGGTCGGACACGGCCCACAGCCGGAAGCCCACCTGCTCCCGCGTCTCCTCGGTCATCTCGCTCCCTTGAACTACATTCCGACCATTCGGTATCTTTCTCGCAGAGTAGATGGGATCACCCGCCATGTCCATACCTGTCAGCGGACAACATGCCGCTGCTTACCGGGCCCGTGAGGTTCCAGGTCCGCTGCGAGTCACGGAGGGGATCTGGGCCGTTCCGGTGCCCCTCCACGGCAGCCCCCTGCGGTCCATCACGGTCTTCCTCGTCGAGACGTCCGAGGGGCTCGTCCTCATCGACGCCGGCTACGACCACCCCTCCTGCTGGGAGTCGTTCACCGCCTCCCTCGCCGAGATCGGGCACGATCTGGACGCCGTCCGGCTCGTCCTGCTGACCCACAACCATCCCGACCACGTCGGCTTCGCCGGCCGGGTCCGCGAGGCGTCCGGCGCCAGGATCGTCATGCAGCGCGCCGACGACTTCGCCCACCAGCGGCGCGTGCGCGGCGGCGGGTTCCTGGTCCAGCTGCGCCGCGCCCTGGAGCAGACCGGCGCGCCGGACGAGGTGATCGCGGACATGTACGCCGCCGCGGTCGGCGTCGCCAGGCACGCCGAGGACCTGGAGCTCGACGACGCCCCCGAGGGCGGCTCCGAGCACGTCCTCGGCGACGTCACGATCCGCGGCGTCCCCACGCCCGGCCACACCTACGGGCACGCCGTGTACGTCGACACCGCGCGCGGCGTGGTGTTCACCGGCGACACGATGATGGCCGAGGGGCCGACCCAGCTCGCCATCCCCAGCCTCCCCCTGGACGACCCGGCCGGAGACCTGCTGGCGTCCCTGGACCGGATCGCCGGGCTCGGCGCCCGGATCGCCTGCCCGGCGCACCAGTTCCCCTACCGGGACATCCCCGCCCGTGCCGCGGAGCTGAAGGCCCACCACCAGGCCGAGCTCGACACCGTCGCGGAGCTGCTGCGCACCTACGACACCGCCTGGGAGGTCGTCCCGCACCTGACCTGGGCCAAGCCGTGGGACGAGCTCGGCCCGGGGACCAAGCGCTTCGCCCTGGTTCATACGCTGTCGCTCATCCGCGGCGTCACCTCCTGACCGACCGCCGATCAACCGCTGGAGCCCCGCTCGGCATAGGCCCAATCAGGGGTCATGCCCGGGCGGAGCTCGCGGAGCGTGCGCTTGAGGACCTTGCCGGAGGGGTTGGTGGGGAGCTCCTCGACGACGTAGACCTCCTTGGGGACCTTGAACCTGCCGAGCCGCTCGCGCGCGTGGTCGATGAGGTCGCCGGGCGAGAGCCCCGGCCTGGCGACGACGAACGCGACCGGCACCTCGACCCACTTCGGATGCGGGACGCCGACCACCGAGGCCGCGAGCACCAGCGGATGGTCGGCGAGCACGTTCTCGATCTCCGCGCTCGACATGTTCTCGCCACCGCTGCGGATCATGTCCTTCAGCCGGTCCCGGATGTAGAGGTAGCCGTCCTCGTCGAAGCAGCCGACGTCCCCGGTGTGGAACCAGCCGTCGCGGAACGTCTCGGTGGTGGCCCCCGGGTCGTCGAGGTACCCCGGGCTGACCTTGGGGCCGCGGGCGATCACCTCGCCGTTCTCCCCCACCGCGACGTCGTTCCCCTCGGCGTCGACGACCCGCACGTCCACCCAGGGCACCGGGAGGCCCACCGAGCCCTGCTTGCTCTCCATGTGGGCCTCGTCCAGGTACGTGAGGCCGCTGCAGGTCTCGGTCAGCCCGTACCCCTCGATGAGGCGGGCGTTCGGGAACAACCTCCGGGCGACCTTGAACAGCGCGGACGTCACCTGCGAGAAGATCAGCCAACGGACCGAGGAGAGATCGGCCTGCGTGGTGTCGGCCGCCCGTCGGATCATGTCGAGCATGGTCGCCGCGACCACCATGCCGGTGATGCCCTCGGCCTCGATCGTCCGCAGGATCTCGGCGGGGTCGAAGCGCCGGTGGACGACCATGCGGCCGCCGACGTGCCAGATCGCGTACCCGGGCAGGTCGGTCCCGCCGACGTGGTAGAGCGGCGCGAAGTTGAGGATCCGGTCGGTCGGGCGCAGGCCCAGCTCGACGATCTGGGCGTGCATGTTGGCGTTCACGTTGCCGTGCGTCAGCATCACGCCCTTGGGCAGGCTCGTCGTCCCTGACGTGTAGACGATCCGCTGGAGCGCGTCGTCGTCCAGCTCGGCGTCGGGGACCCGTTCGCCCCGGTGGACCTCGATGAGCGCGCGCAGGTCCGCCCAGGAGTCGTCGACGGGCTCCAGCGCGAGCCGCCGGACCTCCGGGAGCCCGGCGAGGGCGTCCGCCGTCAGCTCCGCGAACTCGGGAACGGTCGCGACCGCCGTCACCCCGGCGCGCTCCATCAGCCGCGCGAGCTCGCCGGGCGTCAACCGGTAGTTCAGCGGGACGCACACGGCACCGAGCTTGGCCAGCGCCAGCGCCAGGATCAGGAACTCCGGGACGTTGTTGGCGACGACGGCGACCCGGGTGCCGCGCCGCGCGCCCTCCGCCGCGAGACCCGCCGCGAGCGCGTTCACCTCGATGTCGAGCTCGCGGTACGTCCAGCGCCGGTCTTCGAAGACCAGCGCGTCGTCGCCGGCGAAGCGGACGGCGTTGACGCCGAGCATCCGGGCGAGGTTCGCCGTGCTCATGTCGCGTTCTCCTGTTCCCTGAGCCTCTTCTTCAGGACCTTGCCCGAGTCGTTGCGAGGGAGGGAGTCGACGACCACGACGTGCTTGGGCACCTTGTACTTGGCGAGGTTGCCCAGGCAATGGTCCCGGATGTCCTCGGGCCCGGCGGCGGACGGCTCGCGGAGGATGACGAAAGCCTTGGGAACCTCGTCCCATTTCTCGTCCGGCACCCCGATGACCGCGACCTCGGCGACCTCCGGGTGTTGCGCGATGACCCGCTCGACCTCGGCGCTGGCGATGTTCTCGCCGCCGGACTTGATGAGGTCGGTGCGGCGGTCGACGAACCAGAGGTAGCCGTCGTCGTCCATCCGGCCGACGTCGCCGGTGAGGAACCAGCCGTCCCGGCGGGTGCGCGCGTTGGCCGCGTCGTCGTTCCAGTACCCGGGCGAGATCTTGTCGCCGCGGACGATGATCTCGCCCTCGGTGCCGCGCGGCACCTCCCGGAACTCCTCGTCGACGATGCGGATGTGCACGCCGGGGAACGGGGCTCCCAGGGCGCCGAGTTTGGACTCCTCGTGGGCCTCGTCCATGTAGCAGACGCCGTTGCACAGCTCGGTCATGCCGAACGTGTCGACCGTGCGCACATGCGGGAGCAGGCTCTTGACCTTGCGGCGCACGCTCGGGGCCACCCCGGCGAACAGCAGGTAGCGCAGGGCGCCGAGATCGGGGCGCGGGTCGAGGTCCATCATCCCGAAGAGGATCTGGGCGGCCAGGACCATCCCGGTGACGCGCTCCTCCTCGGCGATCCGGGCGATGTCCTCGGCCTTGAACGTCGGCGTGAGGACCATCGTGGCCCCGGCGACGAAGGTCGCCAGGCCGGGCGCCTCCAGCCCGCTGACGTGGAACAGCGGGGCCGAGACGAGGATCCGGTCGTTCTGGGTGAGCTCCAGTTCGAGGATCTGCGCGCGGTGGTTGGCGACCAGGTTGCCGCACGTGTGCACGACGCCCTTGGGCCGGGCGGTGGTCCCGGACGTGTAGAGGAGCCGGTGGATGTCGTCCGGGCCCTTCTCCGCGTCGGCGACCCGGACGCCCGCCGGCTGCCCGGCCAGCAGCTCGTCGAGCCGCCGGGCGCCGGGCACCGCGTCGCGCCCGTTCGCGACGACGACCCGCAGGCCTGTCCCGGCCG
The DNA here is from genome assembly GCF_040643285.1 of Spirillospora sp. NPDC047279. Taxonomy (NCBI): domain Bacteria; kingdom Bacillati; phylum Actinomycetota; class Actinomycetes; order Streptosporangiales; family Thermomonosporaceae; genus Spirillospora; species Spirillospora sp. NPDC047279. Next base: position 559,051 of record NZ_JBEYUA010000003.1, on the reverse strand, counting down.
CCAGGTGGGCGGCGTCGTCCCGGAAGTCGTCGTCGTACAGCAGGCAGGTGATCCCGGCCTGGTCGATGACGTACGCCTGCTCGTTGGCGTGCAGCCGCCAGTTCAGCGGCACCACGACGGCGCCGAGACGGCTGACGGCCAGCAGCTCGATGACGTAGGTGGCCGTGTTGCGGCCCAGGACGCCGACCATGTCCGCCGCCGTGACGCCCGCGCCGAGCAGGGCGGCGGCGTGCCGGTCGACGTCGGCGTCGAGCTCGGCGTACGTCCAGCGCCGGCCGTCGCCGCCGACGAGGGCCTCGCGGTCGCCCCGGCGCAGCGCCTGGACCCGAAGCGTCTCGCTGAAGTTGCTGGTGGCCATCAGCCGGCGGCCTCCCCCTGGGCTTCGCCGGTCCCCCCGGCCGCCTGCGCGCGGAAGGCCCGGATCTCCTCCCGGCTGGGCAGGCTGACGAACTCCAGCAGGTTGCCGTCCAGGTCGCGGGCGGCGAACGCGGTGATGTGGCCGTAGTTCTCCAGGAGCACCCGGTTGGGCGGGCCCAGGACCTCGGCGCCGAGGTCGGCGACCCGCTTGTGGACCTCGTCCATCTCGTCGTGCGGGACCTGGAAGCTCAGCAGGAACGTGCCCAGCTCCAGATGCCCGGCGCTCGCGGTGCGCCGCTTTGTACCGTTCCACTCGATGAGCTCGAGCTGGCCGACCTGGGACGGGCCCTGCATGTACTGGACCTTGCCGGTGGTCCCCGCCGGGAGCCCGAGCGACTCCTCGATCCCGGAGCCGCCGACGTTGGAGCGCAGCGTCTTCTTGTAGCCGAGGGCCTTCTCGTAGAAGTCGGCGGCGCGGTCGACGTCGGAGACGGTCATCGCCACGTGGTGGACTTCGCTGACAGGCATGTTCTTCTCTCTCCTAAGCGCCGAGGACCTTCTGGATGAGCGCGACCTCGTCCTCACCGCTCCGGGGAACGATGTGGTCGTCGAGCGAGCGGATCTCGCCGATCGCGCCGAGGACGTCGTCGGGCGAGGCGGGCTCCGGCCCCGAGTACCAGCCGGGCGTCACGCCGAGGAAGATCCGCCCGACCCGGCCGCCGCCGACGGTGAGGATGTGCCGGTTGAGCTCGCACTGCTCGGACGCGAGGTAGGTCGCGACCGCCGCGACGTGCCGCGGGTCGAACCGGTCGGCCAGGTCGCCGAGCAGCCCCTCGGTCATGCGCGTGGCCGCCGTCGGCGACAGCGCGTTGACGAGGATCCCGTGGCGGGCGCCCTCCAGTGACAGCACGTTCATCAGGCCGACCAGGCCGGCCTTCGCGGCGGCGTAGCTGGCTTGCCCGAACGTGCCGAGCAGCCCGGACGACGAGGTGGTGAGCACGACGCGGCCGTACTTCTGGTCGACCATGTGCTTCCAGGCCGGGCGCAGCACGTTGAACGCGCCGCCGAGGTGCACGTCCAGGACGGCGGTGACGTCGTCGTCGGCCATCTTGCCGAACGTGCGGTCCCGCAGGATCCCGGCGTTGTGGATGACCGAGTCGACGCGGCCGAACTCGTCCACCGCCTTCCGGACCAGGGCGGCGCCGCCCTCGACGGTCGCCACCGAGTCGGTGGAGGCGACGGCGAGCCCTCCCTGCTCACGGATCTCCGACGCCACCCGCTCGGCGGCGCCCGAGGCTCCCGAGCCGTCGACCGCGCCGCCGAGATCGTTCACGACCACCTGCGCGCCGCGCCCGGCCAATGCGAACGCGTGCGCCCGGCCGATGCCGTTGCCCGCGCCGGTGACGATCACGACCCTGCCGTCAAGACTGACCCGTCCCACCTGTTCCCCCACCTGATCCCCCATCTGATCCCCCATCAGAGCTCACTCCCCAGCACGGCGACGAAGGCGACCGAGGAGCCGGGCTGCCCGCCCAGGTTCTGCGCGACCGCGAGCCTGGCCCCGGCCACCTGCCGTTCCCCCGCCTCGCCGCGGAGCTGGGTGAAGCACTCGAACATCATGCGCAGGCCGGTCGCGCCGATCGGGTGACCGAACGACTTCAACCCGCCGTCGGTGTTGACCGGCAGGGCGCCGTCGAGGTCGTACCGGCCGTCGAGGATGTCGCGCCAGGCCTTGCCGCGTTCGGAGAACCCGAGGTCCTCCATGAGCACGACCTCGGTCGGGGTGAAGCAGTCGTGCACCTCGGCGAGCGAGATCTGCGTCGCCGGGTCGGTCACGCCCGCCTGCTCGTAGGCCTGCGCCGCGGCGGTGACGACCTCGGGGAACGTGGTGAAGTCGTATCCGGTGGAGGCGAGCCCGGCGCCGGAGCCGGCGACGAAGCTCATGCCCCTCAGGTAGACCGGCCTGTCGGTGTACTTGTGGGCGTCCTCCGCACGGACGATGACCGCCGCCGCGGCGCCGTCGGAGACGCCGGAGCAGTCCATGACGCCGAGCTGGCCCGCGATGCGCGGGGACCTCTCGACGACCTCCGCCGTGACGGCCTTCTGGAACTGGGCGCGCTTGTTGAGGGCCCCGTTCGCGTGGTTCTTCACCGCGACGTGGGTCAGCGTGCTGCGCATGTCGCGTTCGCCCACGCCGTGCGCCGCCTGGTAGGCGGGGCTGAGCAGCGAGAACCCGGCCGGGGCCGTCCAGTCGACGTCGGTGCCGTCGGCGGGCGGCAGGTTCGCGGACAGGCCGGACTGCGAGCTGTCCTTGAGCTTCTCGACGCCGGTCGCCATGACGATGTCGTAGGCGCCGGAGGCGACGCCGAACACGGCGTTGCGGAACGACTCCGACCCGGTCGCGCAGTAGTTCTCGACCCGGGTCACCGGCTTGCCGACCAGGCGCAGCGGCCGGGCGAGGACCTGGCCGGACAGGCCCGTCCCCTGCGTGCCGACCCAGAACGCGTCGATGTCGTCCAGAGACAGGCCCGGCAGCGCCGTCATGCAGTCGCCGACGGCGTCGACGAGGAGGTCGTCGGCCGAGGAGTTCCAGTGGTCGCGGAACGGCGTGCAGCCCATCGCCACGATGGCGACGTCGTGGGCCATGCGGTTAGTCGTCATCGGTCGTGGCCCTCCACATTGGTCGCGGCCTCCCACGGACGGAGTTTCCAGAAGTAGTTGTGGATCGCGTCGGTGGTCCACAGGCGGCGGAACGTGGGCCGCATGCGCATGCCGACGTGCACGGCGTCCGGCGCGACGTCGGCCGCGTAGGCGTTGAGCCGGCCACCGCCCCCGGTGTCGCCGGCGTCGAAGTCGGCGATGACGATCGCGACCTGGGCCTCGGGCATCGTCGTCAGGTGGTCCTGGGTGACCGAGACGACGGTGGCGACCCGGTCGCGCAGCGACACCTTGCCCTGGACGTCGGCGCCCTGGGCGGTGCCGCCGGGGGTGCCGCAGGACGCGCACACCCGGCTCGGCGGCGTGGTGACGCCGCCGCAGGCGTCGCACAGGCTGCCTTCGAGCCGGTACTTCCAGCCGGCGCGGCGGTGCATCGGCGGCGCCGCCGGGGACGGCGCGGCCGGCCGGGCCGGGCCCTGGACGTCGAGCAGGCCGCGCCACCGCAGGTAGCGGCCGTAGCCGAGCTCCTCGCGGCCGGCGAGCTGGTCGCGCACGGGACGGCCGCCGCGCGCGGACCGCACGCCGTCGCCGGTCCGGAACACGAAAGCGTCCGCGCCCTCGGCCGCCGAGACCAGCAGGATGGTCTGGCCCGGCCGCGCCTCGTCGAGCGTCGCGGCGAGCAGCAGGCCCGGGTGGGCGGCGCCGGTGTAGCCGGTGAGCCGTTCGATCTCGGCGTCCGCGCGGGAGCCGCCGAGCACCTTGCGCAGCACGGCGGCGGCGCGGGCGTTGGAGGACGCGACGACGACGTGGTCGGCGGCGTCCAGGCCGGCGTCGGCCAGGGCCTGACGCGCGGCCTCCCGGGCGGCGGCGACCAGGATCTCGGCGGTGAACCGCTCGTCCCACACGCGGTCGTGGCGTTCGCCGGAGAGCCTCCACCGGTCCAGCACCTCGGCGGTCCGGCCCGCGCGCGACAGCAGGACGGCGGCGGCGGCGCCCGCGGTGAACGCCGCGGCGGCGTCCCCCTGCCCGAGCTCGTCGGGCGCGCCCGGCCGGGTGGTGCGGACGTCGGCGAGGGCCGCGGCGGCACCGGCGCGGAGCACCAGGTCGAGCGCGGTCGCGCCCGCCCGGTGGCCGCGCAGGTCGGCGGCGGCCACGCCCGGGTCCAGGCCGAGGGCCTCGTGCACGATCCCCGCCGAGGTCTTGCCGTCGTAGGGAGCGCTGGTCGTCGCGAGGAGCAGCTGGCGCCCCGGCGGCGTGCCGGCGGAGATCTCCCGCAGCGCCTCGACCGCCATCGTCACGCTGTCCTCGTCGTACGCGGCGACGCTGCGCGCCGGGCCGCCGGCGCGCGGTCCGGCGCCGTCGAGACTGTTGCTCCTCAGCGCGTACGCGGGCAGGTACGCCGCGTACGCGCCGATGCCGTTCTGCTCGGGCATGGGTGGGTCGTGCCTCCTCAGGTCCGGGTCAGGTCCGGTCCGGTCAGGTCAGGTCCAGGTCGGGATGGCCGCGAGCAGGCGCTGCGTGTAGTCCTCCCGGGGCCGGTCGAGGACCTCCATGGCGGGGCCCTGCTCGACCACGCGGCCGCTGTTCATGACGGCGATGCGGTCGCACAGGTCGCTGGCCAGCATCAGGTCGTGGGTGACGAACAGGAGGCCGATGCCGAGCTCGTCGACGAGGGTCCTGAACAGTCCGACCACCTTGGTCTGGGTGGTCACGTCGAGCGCGGTGGTGCACTCGTCGGCGATGACCATCGACGGCCGGGTGACCACCGCCAGGCCGATGGCGACCCGCTGGCGCAGGCCGCCGGACAGCTGGTGCGGGTAGCTGTCGAGCACCCGCGCGGCGTCGGTGATCCGCATCTGCTCGAGCACCTCGACCGAGCGGCGCTCGACCTCGTCCTTGGTGATCTCCTTGACGTGCCGCCGGAGGACCTCCGCGAGGTGCGCGCGCACCTTCATCAGCGGGTTGAGCGAACGGGACGCGTCCTGGAAGACCATGCCGACAGCGGTGCCGCGCACCTTGCCGGTGCGGTCGACGCCCGGCGCGACGATCTCGTCCCCGGAGAGGGAGATCGAGCCGCCGCCGACGCGCACGTTCTTCTCCAGCAGCCCGACCACGGCCCTGGCCAGGGTGGTCTTGCCGGAGCCCGACTCGCCCACCACCCCGACGATCTCGCCGCGGCCGATCTCCAGGTCGACGTCCTCCAGCAGCCGCAGGTCGCGGTCCCCGACCCGGGCCGTGATCGACAGGCCCGAGACGTTCAGCAGTTCCTTCGTCGGCTCGGTCATCGGCGCCGCTTTCGTGGGTCGTGGTGGGTGAGCAGTGCGTCGCCGAGGAGGTTCACCAGCAGCACCAGGACGGTGATGGCGAGCCCCGGGAAGAACGCGATCCACCACGCCTGGCTCAGCTCGTCCTGGCCCGACGCGAGCATGGAGCCCCAGCTGGACTTGGGCGGCACGACGCCGAGGCCGAGGAAGCTGAGCGCGCTCTCGACGAGGATCGCGGTGCCGACCTGGAGGGTGCCGAGCGCGACGATCGTGCCGGCCAGGTTGGGCAGCACGTGCCGGAACACGATCCGGGCCTCCGAGGCCCCGACCGCGCGCAGGCCGAGCACGAACTGGCGTTCCCGGATGGCCATGGTCGTCGACCGGGTCACCCGGGCGCAGGCCGCCCAGCCGGTGAGCGCCAGCACCAGGAACAGGATCGGCAGCGAGCTGCCCCGGTTGGAGATGATCGCCAGCGCGATGAGGATGAACGGCAGCGCGAGCTGGGCGTCGATCAGGATCGAGATCACCTTGTCGGCCCAGCCGCGGAAGTACCCGGCGACCAGGCCGATCAGGACCCCGGGCCCGATCGCGACGAGCGCGCCGACGAGCCCGATCATGATCGTCAGCCGGCCGCTGGTGACCAGCTGGGTGAGGATGTCCTGGCCCCGCTTGTCGGTGCCGAGGGGATGGGCCCAGGTGCCGCCGTCGAGGAACGCCGGTGGCAGCCGCGTGTTAGACAGGTCCTGCCCGCCCTCGGGCAGCAGGCCGGTGATCGGCAGGATGAAGACCAGCGCCGCGATCACCACCAGCGGCACGGACAGCCAGAACACCGAGGTGCGGGAGCGCCGGCCCTTGCGGGCCTCCGGAGCGTCGCCCTGGGTGAGGGGTTCGAGTTCGATCTGGCTCATCGCGGTGTCACCTCACCCTCGGGTCGACGACGGAGTGGATGACGTCGACGATCAGGTTCAAGCAGACGAAGACCACGGCGCCGAACACCACGATGGCCTGGACCAGCGGGAAGTCGCGGAACTGGACCGCCTGGAGGGCGAGCTGCCCCAGGCCCGGCCACGAGTAGACGTACTCGATCGCGACGGCGCCGGACAGCAGGATCCCGGTCTGGAGCACGACGATGGTCAGCACCGGCATCAGCGCGTTCTTGAACGCGTGCCGCCACACGACGCGCGCCCGGCTGATCCCGCGCGCGCGGGCGGAGTCGATGAACGGCTCGCCGAGCGCCTCGCTCATGGACGCCCGTGTCAGCCGCGCGATGTGCGCCATCGGATACAGCGACATCGTCAACGCCGGCAGGATGAGGTGCTTCGGCGTCCCGGACTGGCCGGCCGGCAGCCAGCCCAGCTTCACGGCGAACAGGACGACGAACATCATGCCGAGCCAGAAGACCGGGACGGACTGGCCGAGCAGCGCGACGGTGGACGCCGCCCGGTCCCACCAGGTGCCCTCGCGGGTCGCCGCCAGCACGCCCAGCGGGACGCCGATGAGGATGGCGACGGCCATGCCCCCGGCGACCAGCTGCAGGGTGTACGGCACCCGGTCGAAGATCATCGTGGTGTTGGACTGGTAGAACTGCAACGACTCGCCGAGGTCGCCGGTGAAGACGCCCTTGATGTAGTCGAAGTACTGGGTGAGCAGCGGCCGGTCGAGGCCGAGCTGCTGCCGCAGCGCCTCGCGCTGGTCGGGCGGCGCGGTCGGGCCGAGGATGTTGGCCGTCGGGTCGCCGGAGAGCCGGCCGAGCGCGAACGCCATCGTCAGGGCGATGAACAACGACGCGAAGAGCGTCCCGAGGCGGGCGGCGACCCGCCTGACGCGGCCCGCCGCCATCGACGGCGGCTTCTTCGCGGCCTGGGCCTTCGGCGGCCCGTCCGGCGGCTCGTCCGGCAGCGCGGCGTTCAGGGACGGAGCGTTCATCGTCGAGCCCTCCATCGTGCTCCGGGCATCGCGGCGAGGAGCTCGCGCGTGTACCCGTCGGCGGGGTCGGTGAAGACGGTCTCGCAGGGCCCGGACTCCACGACCCGCCCACGCTGCATGACGTGGACGGAGTCGCAGACCGACCGGACGACCGCGAGGTCGTGGCTGATCATGAGCAGGGCGGCCCCCGTGGTCTCGCGCACCTCGCGGAGGAGCTCGAGCACGTCGGCCTGGACGGAGACGTCGAGTCCCGACGTGGGCTCGTCGGCGACGATGAGCCGGGGGCGCATGAGCAGGGCGCGCGCGATGCAGACCCGCTGCGCCTGGCCGCCGCTGAGCTGGTGCGGGTACCGGTCGAGCAGGTCCGGGGACAGCCGGACCCGTTCGAGCAGCCCCGCGTCGTCGATCCAGGAGGTGCGCTCGCGCTGCAGCCCGCGGAGCTCCTTGAGCCCGGAGCGCACGGACTGCCGCGAGTCCAGCGACCCGTGCGGGTCCTGGAACACGATCTGCACCTCGCGGCGCAGCGCCCGGAGCCGGCGCCGGCCGAGCGTGGCCAGCGAATGCCCCAGGAGCCGGACGTCCCCCTCGCCACGGGGACCGAGCCCCGTGGCGGCCATCGCGAGCGTGGTCTTGCCGGAGCCGGACTCGCCGACCACGGCGGCGCTCTCACCGGCGGCGATGCGCAGGGAGACCCCGTCGACCGCCCGGAAGACCTCGCCCGTGGTGCGGTTGCGGTGCTCGACGACGAGCCCGTCGACGACGAGGACCGGCGCGTTGTCGGGAGTGGGGAGGCCCCGGCCGTCGCCGGCCGAGGCTTCCTTCTCCAGCATCTCTGCCATCGTCAGCGGGTCGCCTTCGTGAAGTCGACGCTGTTCAGCGGTCCGTACACGATGCCGTCCACGCCCGAGCCGAGCCCGTAGTTGTAGATCTGCTTGTAGAGCGGGACGAAGCAGTGCTTCTGGACCACGGCGGTGTTGTCGAGCTCGTCGTAGAGGGGCTGCGCCGCGGCGCCGTCCTTCTGCTCCAGCGCCTCGCCGATCTTCTTGTCGATCGCCGGGTCAGGGCAGTTGCCGGTGATCGAGGCCGACTTCAGGTAGCCGCTGGCGAAGAAGTCGGGCACCGCCACGTTCGGCACCGCGCCGAGCATGTACATGCCGTCGATCTGGCGGCCGACGACCTGCTTGACCAGCGTGCCGTAGTCGACGGGCAGGTACTTGACCTTGAACCCGGCCTGCTCGAGGCTCGCGCCGACGGCCTGCGCGACCTCCTTCATGTTGGTGTACTGCGCGGCCGGGTAGGTCAGGTTGACCGCCGGGGACGACGAGCCGACGAGCTGCTTGGCCTTGGCCGGGTCGGCGTCCACCTTGCTCTTGGGCTGGGTCCCGGGCTTGACGTTCAGCAGCCCGCCGTCGGCGACGGCCTTGCCGTTGAAGATGCCCTTGACGATCTCGTCCCGGTTGATCGCGAGCGCCGCGGCCTCACGCAGGGTCGCATTGTCGAACGGCGGCTTGGTCGACTCGAGCACCGCGGTGATCTTCAGGGCGCTCTCGGTGCTGACGACCTTGAGCCCGGCGTCCTTGGCCTGGTCGGCCTGGGCCGGCGGCAGGTCGAACGCGACGTCGACGCTCTTGCTCTGCAGCAGCGCCAGGCGCTGGGACGCCTCGGTCGCCCAGGTGAAGCTCACCCCGTTGTTGCCGGGCTTCTGGCCCCAGTAGCCGGGGTTCGGCTTGACCGAGATCTCGCGGCCGGGCTTGAGCGCCTCGAACACGTACGGTCCGGTGCCGACCGGGGCGGCGGAGAAGCCCGCCGGGCCCTTGTCCTTGTAGTACTTCGGCGGCACCAGGTACACGGTGGTGAGCAGGTTCGGGATGTCGTACTGCGGACGCTTGGTCGTGACCTCGACGGTCGTGGCGTCCGGCGCCTCGATGGAGGCGACGTTGGTGAAGTAAGTCTTCAGCAGCGAGGTCTGGGCGTCACGCGTGAGCGTCAGCGTGTTGGCCACCGCGGCGGCGTCCGCCGCCTCGCCGTTGCTGAACTTGACGCCCGGGCGCAGGGTGAACGTCCACTTGGTGTCGGACGTGCGCTTCCAGTCGGTGACGAGACCGGTGCGGGCGGGTTCGAGGTCGGTGTCGGTGCTGACGAGCGGCTCGATCATCGTGGCCCAGACGACCTGCGCCGAGCGCGCGCCGGCGATCGGATCGAGCGTGGCCGGCTGGGCGTTGAGCAGGGCCCTGATCTTGGAAGTGCTCTCCGAGCCGGTGCCCGGGTCGCCTCCGCAGCCGGCGACACCGATCGCCGTCGCCACCGCGACGGCGACGGCCGCCAGTCGCCGGGGGCGCAAGCCGTACTTGGTCATTTGGATCCTCCACAGCGTCGGGCTGACCACGGCGCCGGACTGACAACCCTCACGTGTCACTCCGAGCCGGGCCCGTGACGGTCGTCACAAAGTACCGACCGGCCGGTATCAAGTCAATGGGTCGGAACATGTCACCTTGAATCACAATGTCCAGGTTTCCATGGTCAGAGCCTTACTTCATACCGACCGGCATGTATGATTTGGTCATGTCCATCTCAGTGACGTACGAGCACGAGGGACGCGTCGCCAGGCTCACCTACGACAACTCCGCGCGCGGGAACTGCTTCAGCACCGCCCAGCTTCGGGAGCTCGTCGAGGCCCTGGAGGCCGCGGCGGCCGAGCCGGTCCGCGCCGTGATCCGGCTGGACATGGCCGGACGGCATTTCTGCGGTGGCTGGGACACCACGTCGTTCGCGGGCCTGCTGGACGAGTCCGAAGGGGCCGTGGCCGACGCCCTCCGCGCCAGCGACGCGCTGCTCGACCGGATCAGGGCCCTTCCCGTGCCGGTGGTGGCGGGCGTCCGCGGCCGGATCATCGGATTCGGCGTCGGCCTGCTGAGCGCCCTGCACCTTCCCGTGGTCGCCTCGGACGCCCGCGCGTCGCTGCCCGAGGTGCAGTTCGGCTTCGCGCCGGCCGGCGTCGGGCACGTGGTGACCCAGGCGCTGCCGCGCGCGCAGGCGTACGCCCTGCTGTGCGGGCTCACCACCGCGACCGGCCGGCAGCTCCTCACCTGGGGCCTGGCCTCCCGGATGGCCGAGCCCGCCGACCTCGACACGGCCGTCGACGACGTGATCGACGCGCTGCTGGCGGTACCGGGCGACGCGCTGCGCGGCGTCGTCGAGGTCGTCGAGTCCAGCCTGCGAACCGGCCGGCCCGACCGCGCGTACGAGATTTCCGCTCGAACCATCGTCGATGGCAGGCACAAGGGAGGTGAGTCGTGACGGATCAGGTGTTCCAGCCGGGAGAAGCGGTCTGGGTCGAGTTGTGCACGCCCGAACCGGAAGCGGCCGAGGAGTTCTACCGAACGCTCCTCGGCTGGTCGGTGCGGCACGAGAAGATCGGCAGTTCCACGTACCGGATGTGCAGCGTGGACGGCCGCGACGTCGCCGGGATCTCCGACGGCGGCCTGCACGGCGGGCGGCCGCGCGGCTGGCTCACCTACTTCGCCATCGACGACATCGAGCGGGGCGCGCACGAGGCGGTCTCCCTGGGCGGCGAGCTGGTCACGGCGCCGCGGTACCTGCCGGCGGCCGGTACGGGCGCCACGGTGATCGACCCGTTCGGCGCCGCGTTCGGCCTCTACCAGGGCGAGGCCCGCGCGGGCGTCCAGGTGGTCAACCTGCCCGGGGCGCTGTGCTGGAACGAGCTGGACACCGGCGAGCCACAGAAGTCGGTGGCCTACTACCAGTCCCTGTTCGGCTACGGGACCCGGTCGCGTGGCGACACCCCGACCGGGAGGCCCTACACGGTCCTGACCCTCGGCGACCTCCCCGTGGCGGGCGTGCTGGAGATGGACAACGAGTGGCCCAACCTGGTGCCGTCGAAGTGGATCACCTATTTCAGCGTCACCGCGCTCGACGAGGCGGTCGCCCGGGTGGTCGAGCTCGGGGGCACCCCGACCGTGGGGCCGGTCGACGGCCCGCACGGCCCGCTGCACCTGGTGAAGGACCCGGGAGGGCACACGGTGTGCCTGATCCAGCTCGAAGACGGCCTGCGCCCCGACTACGTCTCCTCTCCCCCGGCGGTGACCCGATGACGACCGAACCGTTGTTCGACTCCACCCGGTTCCGCCGCGTGTGCGGCCAGTTCCCCACCGGCGTGACGGCGGTGACCGCCAGGACTCCCGACGGAAGGGTGGCGGCGCTGACGGTCAACTCGTTCACGTCGGTGTCGCTCGACCCCGCGAAGGTGCTGTTCTGCCTGGCGGACTCGTCGTCGAGCTTCCCGACGCTGATGGAGGCGGAGCGCATCGCGATCCACATCCTCAGCCGGGACCAGGAGGACGTCGCCCGGCGGTTCGCGACCTCGGGCCTCACCGGCGAGGAACGGCTGGACGGCGTCGGCTGGACGCCCGGCCCCGGCGGCGTGCCGCTGCTGCCGGAGACCCCCGCCATCCTCGCCGGGGTGCCCGGCGAGATCATCCTCAGCGGCGACCACGTGATCATCCTGGTGACCGTCGACCACGTGCACCTGAAGCCGTCCGACACCCCAGCCCTGTCGTTCTACCAGGGCCGCTTCACCACGCCCGTGGTCGCCGCGTCGGAGTGACGCCGCGGCGACGGGGCCAGACGCGCCCGGCCGGTGACACGATCCCGGCGGGCGGGCGCCCCCGGCCGCGGAACGGCGCGGGCCGCGCGCTCAACCGGGTCGGCCCGCGCGGTCAGTCGGTGAGAAGCCCCATGAGGATCAGCTCGCAGAACTGCTCCGCGACCTCGTCGATGCCGAGGCTGCCGTCCGGGTTGAACCACTGGAACGCCGAGGCGCACATGCCGAAGATGCCGAAGGTGATGATGCGGTCGCTCATCTCCCGGCGGAACGCTCCCGCGTCGATGCCGCGCTGGACGGCCTCGCGGAAGATGGCCTCCAGCGTGTCCCGCTTGTCGGTGACCGACTGGAGCCGGTCGCCGGTGAGGTGCCGCCGCTCCTGGTAGAAGATCGCGACATGCGCCCGGTAGGTGGCGACGCCGGCCAGGCTGAGGCCGATGAGCGAGCGCAGCTGCTCGACCGGGTCGGACGACTCCTCGACGACCGCGCGCGCCGACTCGATCTGGGTGTCGAGGTACTCGTTCTGGATCTGCCAGAGCAGGTCTTCCTTGCTCTGGAAGTGGTGGTAGAACGCACCCTTGGTGAGGTTGGCGTTGACCACGATCTGCTTGAGCGTGGTGCGGTCGAAGCCCTCCCGCTCGAACAGCTGGAGCGCACTGTCGACGATCTCCCGGCGGGTCCGCTGCGGGTCGTAGCCGTCGGACCACCGCCAGCCGGCGTCGGCCGTGCGCGAGGATCCGGCCTCGCGCACCGCCTCCACCGCGGCTTCCTCTGCCATCGCGCTCCTCGTGGTCTCGGTCATGGGTGGTAGCGGAAGAGGATCTCCGCCACGCAGCAGGTCGTGCCGTCGTTCGCGAACTCCACGACCACCGACGCCTTGGCCTGTACCCCCTCGGATCCGCCGTCAACGGCGGGGATCCGCCTGGCCGAGGTGAGGGTGGCGACGCCCTGGATCTCGGTGTCCGGCGGGAGCGGCCTGACGAACCGCACCCGGTCGAGACCGTAGTTGACGCCCATCGAGAAGTCCTCGATCGTGAGGATGTCCTCGAGCAGCCGGGGAACGAGCGCGAGGGTGAAGAAACCGTGGACGATCGTACCCCCGAAGGGGCCGGCCGCGGCCCGCTCGACGTCGACGTGGATCCACTGGTGATCTCCGGTGACGTCGGCGAACCGGTCGACCTCGTCCTGGGTCACCACCCGCACCTGGCTGGCACCGAGCTCCTGGTCGACCAGGTCGAGCAGCTGGCGCGGCTCGCGAAGGGTGGTCCGCTGGGGCGTCCGCATGGTGGGTCGTACTCCATTCCGACTGGTCGCAATGTAATTCTACGCCTCAGCGGGGTCGCCGGGCGTTGATCTGGTGGGCGATGTGCTCGTCGAGCGTGTCGGCCTCGCGCGCCCAGGCCCGCTCGTCGTCGAGGGGCCGGGCCACCTTCAGCATCCGGGTGACCGCGGTCGCGTCGAGGGCCCCGATGGCCCGCGCGATCTCGGCCGCGCGGTCAGCGAGGCCCGCGTCGTCGACCACCTCGCTGACGAGGCCGCGGTGCGCCGCCTCGTCGGCGGTCCAGGTCTCGCCGGTGATCAGGAGCCGGCGCGCGAGGGCCGGGCCGACGGCCGCGGGCAGCATGGCGCTGGACCCCCAGCCGGGGACCTGGCCGACGGCCACGTGCCGGTCGCCGATGCGCGCGCTCCGGGCGGCGACGGCGATGTCGCACGCGAGGAGCAGTTCGAGTCCGCCCCCGTACGCGGCGCCGTTGACGGCGGCGATGGTGGGCCTGCCCGCCGAACGGAGGCGCCGCACGAGGTCGCGCCCCCGTTCGAGGAAGGCCTTGAGCGCGGGCGGATCGGCCAGCAGGCTCGTGCCCTCGGTCAGGTCGGCGCCCGCGCAGAAGCTCCGGCCCGTTCCGGTGAGGACGAGGACGCCGACGCCGGGCTCGCCCGCGCGGTCGAGCCAGGCCTCGAGCCCCGCCATGACCTCCGAACCGCACGCGTTGCCGGCTTCGGGGCGGTCGATGCGGGCCCAGAGCGCCGACTCGCGCCGCTCGACCACGACGGGGCTCATCGGACGGCCACGCAGAGCTTGCCGAACGCGTCCCCGGCGAGCATCCGGCCGGCCGCCGTGCGGACGTCGCCGAGCTCCACGGTGCTGTCGATCACGGGCCGGATCCGGTGCCGGCCGACGAAGGCCGCCAGCTCGGCGAACTCCTCCGGGGTCCCCATGGTCGATCCGTGGATCGTGATCTCGCGGGCGAACAGCCGGGCGAGGTTGAGCGACGCGGTGAACCCGGTCGACGCGCCGCAGACCACGATCGTCCCCCCGGCCCTGGCCGACATCGCCGAATGCTCGAAGGTGGCGGGGCCGACGGACTCGATGACGACGTCCACGAGCTCGGGCACCCGCTCGCCGGTCGGCAGGGCGGCGTCCGCCCCCGCCTCGACCGCCCGTTCACGCTTGGCCTCGGAGCGCGAGGTGACGAGCACCGACGCCCCGGCGGCCTTGGCGAGCGCGATGACGGCGGTGGAGACTCCCCCGCCGGCGCCCTGGACGAGGACGGTCTGGCCGGCCTGGACGCGGGCCTTGGTGAACAACATCCGGTAGGCGGTGAGCCACGCGGTGGGCAGGCTCGCGGCCTCCTCCCACGTCAGATGGGCGGGCTTGGGCACGACGCCGGCGGCGGGCACGACCGCCTGCTCCGCCAGCAGCCCGTGCCCGCGGTCGCTGAGCAGGACGCTGTGCGGGACGGCCTTGCTCCCGCCGGCCGCCGGGAGGACGGGATAGATCAGGACCTCCCTCCCGTCGCAGACGCCGGCGCCGTCGCTGCCGATCACGCTGGGCCCTCCGCCCGGCGCCGCGGCGACGCCCCGGAGCATCCAGATGTCGTGCATGTTGAGCGCGCCGGCGTGGACGTCGACGCGGCACCATCCGCCGGGCACCTCGGGGACGTCGAGGTCCCCGACCTCGATGGCGTTGACGGGGTCGTCGGCCGACGGAGCGGTGACGTAGGCGGCCCTCATTCGGCGTCCCTCCCGGTGAGCTGGTCGAACGGCTTGTCCTCGTAGGGGAACGGGCTCCCCCACCGGTCGAGGTAGGCGACCTGGTTCACGGGCCTGCGCGCCGCGACCTTGAAGTCGGTGCCCTCGGTGTAGGCGACCGGGAGCAGGGTGACCTGGACGACGTCCTCGGGGATCCCGAGGATCTCCGCCGCCCGCCGGGCGTGGTGCAGGTGCAGCGTGGTGATCACGGTGCCGAGCCCCCGGGCGCGCAGGGCCAGGTTGAACTGCCAGACCGCCGGATAGATCGACCCGTAGAGGGCGGAGGCCGTCCCCGGGCCGCCCGTGGCGGGATCGGGGCGCGTGGCGCACGGGACGACCAGGTACGGCGCCTGCCCGATGGTGCGGGCGAGGTGATCGGCCCCGTCCAGGATGCGCCGCGTCCGGTCGCTGACCCGCCCGTCCGCGCCGACCCCGCCGAGCCGTCCCTTGACGACGCGGTTGCCCGTGCCCTCGTCGCTCCGCAGCGGCCCGAGGACGTACTCCTCGTACGCGGCGAGGTAGAGCTCGCCGAGCGCCGCCTTGCGCCCGGGATCGCCGACCACCAGCCAGCGCCAGTCCTCCGCGGCCCCGCCGGTGGGCGCCTGGAGGGCGAGCTGGAGGCACTCCCCGATGACGCCGGCGGGCACGGGCCGGGCGTGGTCGAGGCGGAGCCTGACCGCCCGCGTGGTGGTGAGCACGTGGTTGAGGTCGGTGAACGGGGGCGCGATGGTCATGAACGGACCCCCCGACCTGCTCGAACGGGCATGGCGATTCCCTTTCATACCGACTGGTAGGAATCTAACACGCCGAGCGAGCACCCCCGCAAGAGGCGCGGAAAGACCGCCCACCAGAGGCGGGCGGTCAGATCGGGCCGGTCGCCGACTCAGGTCGAGCTGGGTTCGGGCGTTCCGGCGGACGTCTCCGGCTCCGGGGCGCCCTCGCCCGGGGCGGGTTCGGTACCGGTCCCCTTGCGCAGGTGGTTGAAGAGGAGGTTGAGGACGATGGCGGTGACGCACGCGGCGCTGATGCCGGAGTCCAGGAAGACCGTGGCCCGGTCGGGGAACTCGTCGTAGAACTCGGGGACGGCGACCGGGATCAGGCCGACGCCCAGGGAGACCGCGACGACGAAGAGGTTGCCGGTCTCGGCGAAGTCGGTCTTGGAGAGCGTACGGATGCCGCTGGCGGCCACCGTGCCGAACATCACGATGCCCGCGCCGCCCAGGACGGGGGCCGGGATGGCCGCCACCAGGGCGCCGACCACCGGGAAGAGGCCCAGGACCACGAGGATCGCGCCGGCGACGGCCACGACCCAGCGGCTCTTGACCTTGGTGAGGCCGAGGAGCCCGACGTTCTGGGCGTACGCGGTGTAGGGGAAGGTGTTGAAGACGCCGCCGAGCGCGGTGGACGCGGCGTCCGCGCGGAGGCCGTCGCTGAGCGTGCGGGGCTCGATCCTCTTACCGGTGATCTCACCGATCGCGAGGATGTCGCCGGTGGTCTCGGTCATCGCGACGACCATGACGATGAGCATGGAGACCACCGCTGTGATCTCGAAGACCGGGGCGCCGAAGTGGAACGGGGTGCTGACCCCGACGACGTCGGCGTCGCCGACCTTGGAGAAGTCGGTGAAGCCCAGCGGGATCGCGACGAGCGTCCCTGCGACGATGCCCAGCAGCACGCTGATGCGGGAGAGGAACCCCGGCAGGAAACGCTGGACCGCGATGACCAGGACGAGGACCCCGGCGGCCAGGGCGATGTTCTTGGGCGCGCCGAAGTCCGGGGAGCCCGCGCCACCCGCCGCCCAGCGCACCGCGACCGGGAGCAGGGAGACGCCGATGACGGTGATCACCGTGCCGGTGACCAGCGGCGGGAAGAACCGGACCAGCCGCCCGAAGACGGGGGCGAGCAGCACCATGGCCAGCCCGGCGACGATGACCGCGCCGTAGATGGCGGGCAGGCCGCCGCCGGTGGTGCCGATGACGACCATCGGCGAGACCGCGACGAACGAGACGCCCTGCATGATCGGCAGCCGGGCGCCGAACCGCCAGACGCCGACGCACTGGATCAGGGTGGCGATGCCGCAGATGAGCAGGTCGGCGTTGATCAGGTAGGCCAGGTCCTCGGCGGGCAGCTTCATCGCCCGGCCGACGATCAGCGGGACGGCGACGGCGCCCGCGTACATGGCCAGGACGTGCTGGAGGCCGAAGGCCAGGAGTTGCTGCGCGGGGAGACGTTCGTCCACGGGGTGCACGGGGTGGGTCATGGAGGTATGAAAACCGTGCGCGGTGCCCGGACGTCAGAGCGCCGGATCCAAGAGCCTGTTTCGTCCAGGTAACGGTTTGTGGCTTCGTCCGAAAGGACGCCGGCCGAGACGGTTCGTCTGGAGCCGGCGCCCCTCCTCCGCACTGACCGAACCGAGCCCGGCCGCCTAGCCGGTGACGGTCGCGGGGGCGGCCGCGTGCGCGGGCGGGTGGGCGGCCATGCGCCGGCGCGCGACGAACTTGCCCGCTTCCCACAACACCAGCAGCGTCAGCGCGGGCACCAGTGCCCAGGCGAACTGCTCGAGGTTGATCTCGACCGTGTTCAGCAGCTTGTTGAAGACCTCCATCTGGGTGACCAGTACGGCCAGCACGACCTCGACGAGGATCGCCCAGTTCATCTGCTTGCTGTCGAAGCTGTCGGGGGTCAGCGCCGTCTGGGTCTCGCTGCGGCACTCGAGCGCGGCCACGATCAGGCACAGCGCGAACGAGGTGAACGCGATGGAGTTGCCGATGCGGACGTCGCCGTAGGTCCGCTCACCGAGCTCGATCAGGCTGAGCAGGCCGATGGTGATCGCGAGGCCGGCGAGGCCGACCGTGAGCATCACGCTTCTCGTCAGGAGCGGCTCCCCGCGCGGGCGGGGGCGGCGGCCCATGAGCCCGGGGCTCTCCTTGTCGAAGCCGAGCGCGAAGCCGAAGGCGGCGTTGACGAAGAAGTGGATCCAGAGCACCTGGGCCGGGGTGAACGGCTCGCCGCCCGCGATGTTGAGCAGCGTCGCGCCGAGGAAGGTCAGCACGAAGACCACCAGCAGCACCAGCACGAAGCGCACGTACTTGGCGAGGTTGTCGTAGATCTTTCGGCCCTGCTCCACCGCGAACACGATCGTGGCGAAGTTGTCGTCGGACAGGATCATGCGGCCGGCGTTCTTGGCCACCTCGGTCCCCGAGCCCATCGCGATGCCGATGTCGGCGGCCTTGATGGCGGGCGCGTCGTTGACGCCGTCGCCGGTCATGGCCACGACGTCGCCCTTCTTCTTCAACGTGTCGGCGAGGAGCACCTTGTGCTCGGGGGCGACCCGGCCGAGGACCCCGATGTCGTCGATGCGGGCCAGCCGTTCCTCCTCGGTCAGCGCGGCGAAGTCGGCGCCGAGGATGGCCTCGCCCCCGATGCCGACCTGCTCGGCGATGGCGGCACCGGTGATCACGTCGTCGCCGGTCACCATCCGGACCCGGATGTGCGCGGCCTGGGCCGCCTCGACCGCGGCCCTCGACTCGTCGCGGGGCGGGTCGACCATGCCGACCAGGCTCGTCATCCGCAGGTCGTCGACGTAGGAGAGCAGGTCGCCGTCCGGGTCGAACGAGGACGGGTCGAGATCGCGGATGGCGGCGGCCATCACCCGCTGCCCCTTCCCCTCCAGGCGTTCGACGTGCTCCTGGGCCCGCCGGTCCAGGTCGGCGTCCCACGGGACGCTCGCCCCGTTCGACAGGGCGGTGGCCGCGCGCGAGATCACCGCGGGCGCCGCGCCCTTGACGAAGCACCGCACGACCGGTTTGCCGCTCGCGTCCGTGGCGTCGTTGAACGTGGCCATCAGCTTGTACGTCGGGTCGAACGGCAGGGTGGCCAGCCGCGGGAACCGCTCCCGGGTGGCGTCGACGTCGAGGCCCGCCTTGTGCCCGAGGACCAGCAGCGCGCCCTCGGTCGGGTCGCCGACGACCTTGCCGTTCACGAGCCTGGCGTCGCTGGCGATCAGGTACGGCAGGATCGCGTCCTCGATCGACGGCGACGTGCCCGCGGCGTGCTGGACCCGCCCGTCGAGCCCGTAGCCGATCCCGGAGATCGTGTAGCGGTCGCCCGGGTCGATCACCTCGACGGCGGTCATCTGGTTCATCGTCAGGGTGCCGGTCTTGTCGGAGTTGATCGCCGAGGTGAACCCCAGCGTCTCCACCGACGGCAGGTCCTTCACGATCGCGTTGCGCTTGGCCAGGTCGACGCCGCCGAGCGACAGGATCGTCTGGGTGACCGTGGGCAGCGCCTCCGGGATCGCCGCGATCGCCAGCGAGACCGCGGCCACGAACAGCGCGTCCCAGGCCTCGCCGCGGGCCCGGCCCAGCACGAACATCACGATCATCGTGAGGCCGGCCGCCCCGGCGATCCACAGGGTCAGCCGGTCCAGCTCCCTGGTCAGCGGCGAGACCTCCGTCTCGGTCGCCGACAACATCCCGGAGATCTTCCCGAGCTCGGTGGCCTGCCCGGTGCCTGTGACGATCATGACCGCGCTGCCGTGCGTGACGGGCGTGTTCATGAACGCCATGTCGCTCTGGTCGCCGGGTCCGAGGTCGCCGGCGGACACCGTCCGCGCGTCCTTGGCGGCGGGCACGCTCTCCCCGGTCAGGGCCGACTCGTCGATCTGCAGCGCGCTCGCCTCGACGATCCGGCCGTCCGCGGGCACCTGGTCGCCGGCCGCCAGCAGGACGACGTCCCCGACGACGACCTCCTCCGCGGGGATGTGCGCCTCGACGCCGTCCCGCCGTACCCTGGCGGTCGCCTTCATCATCGACTTGAGGGCGTTCATGGCGCTCTCGGCCTTGCCCTCCTGCCGCATCCCGATCACCGCGTTGACCACGGTCAGGAGCAGCAGCAGGACGGCCGTGCCCCACTCCTGGATCAGCAGCGACACCACCGCGGACACGACCAGGATGATCTGCATGTAGTTGCGGTACTGGGCGGCGAACCGTTTCCAGCCCGGCTCCGGCTGCTCCTCGGGCAGCGCGTTCGGCCCGTCGGCCGCCAGCCGTTCGGCCGCGCGCGCGGCGGTCAGGCCGGTGCCGGGGTCCACCTCCAGCGCGGCGGCCACGTCCTCCGGTGAACGGGCGTACCAGGTCGTGGCGCCCGGTCCGCTCTGAGCTTCCGTCCGCGCGGTCATCGTGCGCCCTTCCGGTCGGCCGAGGCCAGGTACGGGTCGGGAGCGGCGCCCTTGGGGGCCTCCTTCACCAGATCCCGCTTCACGTCGGCCAGCTGGCGCCGGGCCTCGTCGCTCACCTCGGGATACCGCGGATCGATCTCGATCAGCGTGTGCGCCAGCACGGCGGCGGCGCAGATGCGCGCGAACCACTTGCGGTCCGCGGGGATGACGTACCAGGGCGCCCATTCGGTGCTGGTCGCCGACAACATCTGCGAGAACGCGCGCTGGTAGTCGTCCCAGCGGGCCCGTTCGCGCGCGTCGGACGCGGAGAACTTCCAGTTGCGCTCGGGCACGTCGATGCGGCGGAGGAACCGGGCGCGCTGCTCCTCCTTCGACAGGTTCAGGAACATCTTCACGACCGTGAACCCGTTGTCGGTCAGGTACCGCTCCCAGTCGTTGATCTCGCGGTAGCGCCGCCGCCACAGGCCCTTGCCGCGCGCCTCCGGCGGCAACTTCTGCCGGTCGAGGATCTCCGGGTGCACCCGCACCACCAGGACCTCCTCGTAGTGCGACCGGTTGAAGATCCCGATCTCGCCGCGGGCGGGCAGCCGCGCCGCGTACCGCCACAGGTAGTCGTGGTCGATCTCCTCGGCGGACGGCACCTTGAACCCGGCCACGTGCACGCCCTGCGGGTTCACGCCGCTCATCACGTGCCGGATCGTGCCGTCCTTGCCGCCCGCGTCGAGCGACTGGAGGCAGACCAGGACGCCGTGGGTGTCCTGCGCGGCCAGCCGCCGCTGGTAGTCGGCGAGCAGCTCGACGCCGGTCTGGAGCAGTTCGACGCCGTCCTTCTTCTTCTTGATGCCCGCTTTGAACGCCGGGTCGAAGTCCTCGGTCAGGTCCACCCTGGACCCGGGCTTCACCCGCAGCGGCTCGATGAACCGCGCGATCCGTTCGGCCCTCTTGTCTGTCGCCATCCGTCCGCCCTCCTATCGGAGCAGCCGCTGCACGGTCAGCCGTTCGAGCCGCCGCACCGTGTACGGGTGGGACCGCGGCAGCTGCGCGAGCCACACCCAGAAGCCGCGCAGGGCGCGTCCCTGGTCGACCAGTTCCTTGACGTTCACGTCGGTCTCGGTGTGGCGGCCGGACGCCAGGACGACCAGGCCCGCACCCCCGGCCGGGGCCACGTGCGCGCCGCACCGGTCGGCGGAGTACTCGCGCAGCCGCGACAGCAGCTGGCCGAGGATCGGGATGGGCTGCGAGTAGGCGACGGCGATCTGGTACCAGAGCGCCACGTGGTTGAGCTTGATGTGCCCCATCTCGTGGCCGAGGATGAACCGCAGGCCCTCCTTGTTGTTCTTGTAGAGGTTGGCGAACAGCTCGTTCGACAACACCACGTAGTCGTGGCCGGTCGCCTGCGCGGCGAACGCGTTGAGCGCGCCGTTGCCGTTGGCGAGGAAGATGTCCGGCCGGCGCCTGAGCCCGAGCTCGGCAGCGAACTCCTCGGCGGTCTCGTAGATCTCCGGGAACTGGCCGGGCGACAGCTGCACCGCCGTGCCGCGCGTCGAGGCGCGCTGGGTCTCACGGATCACGATCAGCGCCGGGACGAACAGCAGGACGCTGATCAGCCCCCACCGGATGGCGTCCGCCCACGCGGTGCCGGCGAGCCGGTCGGGCAGCAGGGGCAGCACCGTGGCGGCCTGCACGATCCCGATGACGATCAGGACGTTGAGGACCACCATGAAGACGAAGAACGGCATCTCACCCGGGGTGCGCAGCGTCCCTCGCGCCCGCCTGGCCCCGGCCTCCCGGCGGCCGGGACGTTCCCCGGTCGCCGGACGTTCCCGGCCCGACGGCGGCGACCCTGCATGTGACATCGCGCTTCACCCCTCCCGATGGGACATCGGGCGAAGTCTCACCCGCGGCGACGGTCGCGGTCCTCACCTCGAACGGGTGAGGAGCGCCCCGGCACCGGGCGGCGCCGTTCAGGCCGTACGGGCCTTGAGCACCTCGGTGGTGAAGCCGGTGAAACGATCCCGTTCGGCCTGGGCCGGTGCCAGGACCAGCCGGTCGCCCACCTCCGCCACGGCGGCGCGCAGCTCCTTGGACGCCCGGCGCGCCCGGCGGCGGCCCGCCAGCCACGCCGCGGCGCGCGAGAGCAGCGCGATGAGGATCCCCGCCACGGCCGCGCCGAGCAACATCGCGGTGGGCCACGGCACCTCACCGACCTTGGGCGTCGGCACGTCCGGCAACCGCAGGTAGCTCACCACCGCCAGCGCCCCCAGCCAGAGAGCGCCCGCGGCCAGCACCGCGAAGACCAGCCACTGCAGGAAGCCCACCGCCTTCCACCAGCGGGGCCGCCGGGCCGCGCCCAGCGACGTGGTCGCCACGGCCCGGTCGAGCGCGTCGGCGAGCTCGTCGTTGTGCGACCGGGCCGCCTCGCGGACGGCCCGCGCCCACGGTTCGGGCACGTCCTCGGCCGTTCCGGCGCCGACCTCGCGGACCGCGACCTCCATCTCCGACCGCCGGACGGGCGACACCACCGGCAGCGACGTCCGGCCCGCGCCGCCCCCGTCCCGCACGTCCAGGCGCAGCCGGCGCAGCGGGTCGGGCCGGAACCGGCGGACCCAGCGGGTGACGGGCCAGCCGGTCGCGACCACGGCACGATGCCGGTGCGCCTTGGCCACCGCGTCCACCACCGCCGGCACGCCGGCGGCCTGAGCGAGCGCGGCCGTCAGCGGCGCGCGCAGCCGGTCGGGCGTCCGGCCCGGCTTCACCGCGCCGGTCAGGCCGGCCGCGGTCGCCAGGTCGTCGGCCGCGGCGCCCGCGTCCGCCGCCAGCCGGGCCGCCCACGCCTGGCGGCGCGCGACCCGTTCGACCAGCATCCGCCGCAGCTCCGGCACGCCCTGCCCGGTGCGCGCCGACACCGCCACCACCGGCACGCCCGTGAGGCCGTCGGCCTCCAGCAGGCCGCGCAGGTCGTCCAGGCAGCGCGCGACGGCCGGCTCCGGCAGCCGGTCGACCTGGTTGAGCACGACGACCATGACGTCCTTGTGCCGCGACAGCGGGCGGAGGTAGCGCTCGTGCACGGCCGCGTCGGCGTACTTCTGCGGATCGAGCACCCACACCAGCATGTCGACGACCGCGACGAGCCGGTCCACCTCCAGCCGGTGCGCGGTCTCGATCGAGTCGTGGTCGGGCAGGTCCAGCAGGACGAGCCCGCCGAGCTCGTCGGCCCGCTCATCGGTGCCGGCCTCCACGGTGTGGCGGCGCGGCACGTCCAGCCAGTCCAGCAGCGGCCCGGCCCCCTCGGCCTCCCAGCACGCCGCCTGCGCGGCCGAGGTCGTCGGCCGGGTCACGCCGACCGCGGCGAGCTCGGTCCCCGACAGCTCGTTGAACAGCGAGGACTTGCCGCTCCCCGTCGCACCGGCCAGCGCGGCGACCGTGTGCTCGGCCGACAGCCGTGCCCGCGCCCCCGCCCGCCGCACGACATCGCGCGCCCGCTCGACCGGCGCCCCGTCGAGCCGCTCCTCCGCCAGATCCGCCGCCGTCTCGAGGGCGGCGAGGCGTTCGTCCAGCGAGACCGCGCTCTTGCGCCGCAGGACCTTCACAGCGCCGTCCCCTCCGGGATCTCCAGGCGATGCGCGTGCACCGCCGCCGCGGCGGCCCGCAACGCCTCCGGGTCGGCCACCTCGTCCAGCAGGCCGGCGAACCGCGCCTCCTCATCGTCCAGAAGCTCGCGCACCCGCCGCCGCAGGTCGTCGCGCGCCTCCTCGGTCAGCCTGCGCACGGCCTGGTCGCCGAAGACGGCCTCCAGCACCTTCTGGCCGAGGACCGTGGTCCCGCCCGCGATGCCGATCTCGATGCCCGTCAGCCCGCCCGTCGAGGCGAACACCCCGAGCATGAGCATCAGCCCGAGCCCGTTCACCCCGAACGAGGCGGCCCTGGCCCGGCCGCGCCGGTCGCCGCCCTCGGTGCTGACGAGTTCGAGCACGTACCCCTGCCACTCCCTGACGGCCTTCTCCGCACGCCCCCGGAGCTCCGCCGACGCCCGTCCCAGCCGGCCCGCGGTCTCGACGCCCGAACGTTCCAGCAGGTCACGCCCCGCCGCGTCGGCCAGCCACGCCTCCACCGCCCGTTCCGCCGAGCTGTCGGCGACCGCCCGGATCAGCGACTCGACGCCGCTCTCCAGCGCCGTCGCCAGCTCCCGGCCCGACGCCGGACGGCCCTTGATCGCGGCGACCACCCGATCGCGGATCCGCCCGATCCGCGACTCCAGCGCCCGCATCAGGTCGCCCGTGCCGATGAAGTCCTGCCACCGCGCGAGCACCTCGCCGCGCAGCAGCGTCCCGTCCCGCATGCCCTCGTCGAACGCCGACATCCCGGCCGCGTAGCTCTTCGCGGCCAGCGCCCGCAGGTGCCCCTCGGCCCCGCGCTGCCGCTCGACCGCGTCCGCCAGCGCCGGCAACCTGACCGCGAGGCTGTCGAGCGCCCCCGACAACGTCCGCCGCACGACCTCGCCCCGCGCCCTCGCGTCGGCGGAGAGCCCCGCCAGCCACTCCTTGATCACCGCGACGGTGTCCGCCGGCAACCTGGTGCTCTCCGACGGCAGGTCGAGCTCCGGCACCACGAACAGCGGCGTCCCGCCCAGCCCGTTCTCCTCCAGCAACCGTGCGAGGTCACGGCTCACCGGCTCGACCGCGTCCCGCGGCGTCCGCTGCAGGATGACCGCCAGCGCCGTGCTGCGCTCGCGCGCCGTGCGCAGGAACGCCCACGGCACCTCGTCGGCGTACCGCGCCGCCGTGGTCACGAACAACCAGAGATCCGCCGCGGCCAGCAGCTGCGCCGCCAGCTCCCGGTTGGCCGTCACCACCGAGTCGATGTCGGGCGCGTCCAGCAGGGCCAGCCCGCTCGGCACCGCCGCCGTCGTGACGACCTTCAGCGTGCCCGGCTCGGCGAGCCCGGCACCGGTCACCCTGGGCAGCCCCGGCAGGACGTTCATCGTCAGGAACCAGGGCGCGTCCTCGGGATGCGCCACCAGCGTGGGTGCCAGGGTCGTCGGGCGCAGCACGCCCGCCTGGGTGATGTCCTCCCCGGCCAGGGAGTTGACCAGCGTCGACTTGCCTGCGCCCGTCGAACCGCCCACCACCGCCAGCAACGGCGCGTCGATCGCGGCCAGCCGCGGCAGCAGGTAGTCGTCGAGCTGCCCCACCAGCTCCTTGCGCGCGCGGCGGTCCTCCGCCACGGCACCGATCTCCAGCGGGAACAGGTCATGGTCGAGCAGCCGCCGCAGTTCCCCCAGCGCCGCCGACAGGTCATCGGACACACCCCGATCCTTCCCCCACCGCCTTCGCGAAACGTGGTGCGACCCTCGCGCTTGGGCGCCCCTTGACCTCGGCGGGCGGTTTCCCGGCGCGGTGCGCGGCCGTCAGCGCCCGGCGTGCTTGACGGCGCGGAGGACGACGAACTTGGGATTGCCCGCGACGGTGGCGCAGTCGCCGAAGATCCGCCGCAGCTTCACGTGGTAGCCGAGGTGGCGGTTGCCGACGATCCACAGCTCGCCGCCGGGGCGCAGGGCCTTGTGGGCGCCGGTGAACATGCGCCAGGCGGTGGCGTCGGTCGTGGCCTGGTGGGAGTGGAACGGCGGGTTGCTGAGGATCAGGTCGAACGAGCCGGGCGCGACCTCGGTGAGGGCGTCGGCGGCCTGGAACCCGGCCTTGGCGGGGAGGTCGTTGGCGCGGAACGTGGCCTCGGCGGACGCGACCGCCTGGAAGGACTCGTCGACGAGGAGGATCTCGGCGCCGGGGTGGGCGAGGGCGGCGGCCAGGCCCACGACGCCGTTGCCGCAGCCGAGGTCGGCGATGCGGGCGTAGCCGCCCCGGGGAAGGTGCTGGAGGAAGAAGCGGGTGCCGATGTCCAGGCGGTCGGCGCAGAAGATCCCGGCGTGGTTGACCACGGTGCGGCCGGAGGCGATGCCGATGCCGGCCGGGAGGTCGTAGGTGAGCGGCCAGGGGTTGGGCGGCCGCTCCAGGTCTTCGGGGGTGCAGTGGATCAGGCGGGCCTTCTTCACCGCGAGGGAGGTGCGGGTGGGGCCGATGATCTGCTCGAAGAGCCGCAGGGTCGAGGTGTGGATCTCCTTGACCATGCCGGTGCCCAGGACGCGGGTGCCCGGGTGGAGGGCCGGGGCCAGGCGGTGGAGCTGGTCCTCCAGCAGCGCGAGGCTCTTGGGAACGCGGATCAGGAGCGTGTCGACACGTTCGGGCGGGGCGTCCCGGGTGGTGAGCAGCCGGAGCGGGGCGCCGGCGCCGTTGCGGGCCAGGTTGGCGCGGGTGGCCGACCTGGCGAGGAACGAGTCGGAGATCTGGACGGGGTCGTGAGCCGCGAGCGAGGTGGTCAGGGCGCCCCAGCGGTCGCCGAGGACGGCCACGGTGCCGGTGGGCCCGGCGGGTCCGGTGGACTCGGCGAGCTCGCGCAGGAGGTACTCGTCGGCGGCGTCCCAGGCACGCAGCCGGTCGCGCGGGTCGTCCGGGAAACGCGCGAGCGTACGGGCGCCCCAGGCCGTCTCTAGCTGATCCATAGCCTGACCAGGCTAAAGCTTGCGGGCCATCCCGGTGTAATGGAGCTGCTGGGCGACGGTGAGCTCGGCGGGCGGCGGCACGTCCGGGCGCCAGCGCGGGTTGGGGACGACGCCGGGATCCAGCAGCTCGTAGCCGTCGAAGTAGGCGGTGATCTCCTCGGGCGTGCGGAAACGGCCGGTGCCCAGCAGGCGCAGGAACTTCTCCTGCATGGCCGCGGCGATCGGGCTGAAGCTGCAGAAGTGCGTGATGAACAGGTGGCTGCCCGGCGGCACGGCGTCCATGTAGGCGTCCACCAGGCGTTTGGGGTCCTCGTCGTCGTGGAGGTGGTGGAGGATCGCGACGAGCATGACGCCGACCGGCTCGGAGAAGTCGATCAGGCGCGGCACGTCGGGGTGGCCGAGGATGCTCGCCGGGTCGCGCAGGTCGGCGGTGACCACGGTGGCGCGGTCGTCGGCGGACAGGATCGCCCGGCCGTGCGCCTGGACGATGGGATCCCGGTCGACGTACACGACGCGGGAGTGCGGGTCCACGCGCTGCGCCACGGTGTGGGTGTTCTCCGCGGACGGCAGGCCCGCGCCGAGGTCGAGGAACTGCCGCACGCCCGCCTCGGCCATGACGCGCACGCCGCGGCCCAGCGTGGCGCGGTTGATGCGGGCCATGGTGAGGACCTCCGGCATGCCCTCCTGGAGCTGGGCGAGCACCGCGCGGTCGACCTCGAAGTTGTCCGTCCCGCCGAGCGCCGCGTTGTAGACCCGCGCGATGCTCGGCTTGCCGGCATCGATGTCCGGTTCTCCTGGCATTGCCCATATATACCGTTGAATCCGCGGGGGTCCTAGGTCCAACGGACCGGCACGGCTGGTCCCGGCGCCCGACGCGCCGGCGGGGGCCCGGCGATCAGCATGAACGCCATGACCACGACACACGAGCCAGGACCCGTCAAGGAGTCCGCTCCCCGCTCCCGCCGATCGACTCCGGCCTGGGCCGCCGTGCTCGCCGCGAGCGTCGGGCAGTTCCTCGTCGTCCTGGACATCTCCGTCGTGAACGTCGCGCTGCCGGACATGCGGGCAGGGCTGGGCCTCGGCGCCACCGGCCTCCAGTGGGTGGTGAACGCCTACTCGCTGGCGTTCGCCGGGTTCCTGCTGCTGGGCGGCCGGGCCGCGGACCTGTTCGGGCGCAGGCGCGTCTTCATCACCGGTCTCGGGATCTTCACCCTCGCCAGCCTGGCGGGCGGGCTCGCGCAGGACGCGGGCACGCTGATCGCGGCGCGGGCCGCGCAGGGGCTGGGCGCGGCGGTGCTGGCGCCGGTCACGCTGTCACTGATCACCAGCACGTTCCCGGCGGGCCCGGCCCGCACCAGGGCGATCGCCACCTGGACGGCCGTCGGCACCGCCGGCGGCGCGGCGGGCGGCCTCGTCGGCGGCCTGCTCACCGACTACCTCAACTGGCGCTGGGTGCTGCTGATCAACGTACCGGTCGGCATCGTGGTGACCGCCATCGCGGCGGGCTGGCTGCGCGACGAGCGCACGACGGCGGGCCGGCCGCGGCTCGACGTGCCCGGCGCGATCCTGGTGACGGCCGGCGTCGCGGCGCTCAACTTCGGGATCACCCGGACCGAGACGCACGGCTGGACGTCGGCGGACTCGCTCGTCCCGCTGCTCGCCGGGCTGGCGGCGCTGACCGCCTTCGTCGCGGTCGAGGCGCGGAGCGCGCAGCCGCTCGTGCCGCTGCGCCTGTTCCGGCTGCGCAGCGTGGCGGTCGGCAACCTCGCCACCCTGGTCAGCATGCTGGGCGGCTTCGCGCTCTGGTACTTCCTGTCGCTCTACATGCAGAACGTGCTGGACTACAGCGCCGTCCGCACCGGCGTCTCGTTCCTGCCGCACACCGCCGGGATCATCATCGGCTCCAAGCTCGCCCCGGCGCTGATGGCCCGGATGGACGCGCGGCTGCCGGCCGGGCTCGGCGGGCTGCTCGCCGCCGGCGGGTTCGCCTGGCAGAGCGCGGTGCTGCACGAGGACGGCACGTTCCTCGGCTCCATCCTCGGGCCGGGCGTGACGATGGCGATCGGCTTCGGCCTGCTGATGACGCCGCTGGTGGAGGCCTCGACGACGGGGGCGTCCGCCGAGGAGGCGGGCGCGGTGGCCGGGATCGTCAACACCTCGCGGACGATCGGCGGCGCGATCGGGCTCACCGTCCTCGCCACCGCCGCGGCCCGCTCGGGCTCGGACCTGGCGGACGGCTACGCGACCGCCTTCCTGGTGGCCGCGGTCATCACCGCGATCGGCACCGCCCTGGTCGCCCTGCTGCCCCGCCCCGAACGTACCGGGAGCCCCGCCGCGTAAAGGGCGGTGCCCCGGGACGGTCAGCGTTTCGGCCAGTGCCAGGCGGGCTCGTCGAGGAGGCCCTGTCCAGGCTGCTGACCGCGCGCCGCGTGGTTACCACGAGGCTCACGCGCCCCGTCCGGTTTTGCCGCTTCCTGCCATTCCTACCGGTAAGTACCGCGCCCGGCCGCGCGGCGGCATCATGGTCGTGTCGTAGCTCGGGATGCGCTTGTAGCTCGGGATGCCCTGAGGGGGCACCTTGGAACAACTCGGCCCGGAGGACCCGCCCCGGATCGGCCGTTACAGGCTGGTCGCCCGTCTCGGTCAGGGCGGTATGGGGCAGGTCTTCCTCGCGCTCTCGCCCGCGGGTGCCCCGGTGGCGCTCAAGGTGATCCATCCGCACTACGCGGCGGACCCGCGGTTCCGGTCGCGGTTCGAGCGCGAGGTGGCCAACGCGCGGCGGGTCAGCGGCGCGTTCACCGCGCCGGTCATCGACGCCGACCCCACCGCCGCCGCGCCCTGGCTGGTCACCGCGTACCTGCCGGGCATGGCGCTGTCCGAGGCGGTGAAGACCCAGGGCCCCTTCCCGCTGCCCGCGGTCTACTCGCTGGCGGCGGGCATCGCCGAAGGGCTCCAGTCGGTGCACCGGGCCGGCGTGGTGCACCGCGACCTGAAGCCGGCGAACGTGCTGCTCGGCCAGGACGGCCCGCGGATCATCGACTTCGGCATCGCCCGCGCCGCGGAGGAGAGCGGGCTCACCCGGCCGGGCGCGGTCCTCGGCTCGCCCGGCTACATGTCCCCCGAGCAGGCCGCCGGGCAGCCCCTGGACGCGGCGAGCGACGTCTTCTCGCTCGGCGCGGTGATCGTCTTCTGCGCGACGGGCGAGGGCCCGTTCGGCCGCGGCCCGGTCGCGGAGCTCATCCGCAGGGCCACCACCGAGCCGCCCCGCCTCGACGGCATCGGCGAGGGCTTCCTGCGCGACCTCGTGGCCGGCTGCATGCAACGCGACCCGAGGCAGCGGCCGCTCACCTGGCAGATCCTGGAGACGTTGCACCGGCACGCGGCGTCGCCGGAAGGGGTCGGCTGGATGCCGCCCCGGCTCGCCGCCGCGATCCGCGCGCGTGACGAGCCGGTCGAGCCGCCGGTCGACCGGCGCAGGCTGCTGCTCGGCACGGCCGCCGCGGTGACCGCCGCGGCGGCCGGGGGCATCGCCGCCGTGCGCGTCACCGGGAAGATCGCCGAGACGGGCGAACGGGCGGCGTTCGCGACCACGGCACCGACCCGGGCGGTGCCCTCCGCCACCGGCACCAGGCCGCCCGGCGCGTTCGCCTCCCCCGCGCCGGCCCCCAGGGAGGTCTGGCGGCGGCCGATGCCGATGTACGGGTGGATGGCCGCCGCGCCTGGCCGGGTGTTCGCCGCCGACACCCGCGAGCTGACCGCCTTCGACGCCCGGACGGGCACGCCGCGCTGGCGCGTGGCCCGGCGCGCCGTCCAGCGGCCCGTCGTCGTCGGCGACCTGGCCGTCGTCGGGGAGAGAAGCGGTCATCTCCTCGCCGTGGACCTCGCGAGCGGGCGGGAACGCTGGCGCCACGCCAGGTCCGGGGTCGGCTTCTCCGATCTCCTCGTCGCCGGCGGGAACGTCTGCTTCGCCGCGTTCAACACCGAGCTGGACCGCCTGACGCTGATCGGGCTGGACCCGCGGACAGGCGCCGAACGCTGGCGCGCCGAGCCGCTGACGTCGGACGAGACCACCTTCTCCCACCTCGCGGTGGCGGGCGGCCACATCGCCGTGGCGTTCGGGGACGCCCTCCACCTGGTCGACGCCCGCGACGGCCGCCGGTCGTGGCGGGCCCCGATGCGGGGCGCGCGGCTCTGCGGCGCCGACGCCGGCACGGTGTACGCGGTCGGCGGCGGGCAGCTGCACGCCGTCCGCGACGGCAAGGACGCGTGGGCCGTCGCCGTGGGCGCGGACATCGTCCGCGGCGTGCTGGTCGCGGACACGCTCGTCCTGTCCGAGAGCGGCGCGCTGACCGCGATGGCGAAGGCCGACGGGCGGTTCCGGTGGGAGCTGCGCGACAACTCGCCGACCGCGCGCTCCTGGGACCTGCTCGTCCCGGGCACGCGGCACGTCTTCGTGACGGCGACCGGCTCGGGCGACCTGACCGCGGTCGACACCGCGACGGGCGCCATCCGGTGGCGGCACACGGTCAAGGGCAGGAATCCCCGGCACAGTGACGCCGTCGAGGCGGACGGGACCGTGTACGTCTCGTCCACCGCCGACTCCTCCGACGGGCGCTCGCGGCTCCACGCGCTCGCGCTCCCCCAGTGAAGCTCCCCGGCGAAAGGCCCAGCGGTGGAACCACTCCGGTCGTCCGACCCCCGGCGCGTCGCCGGCTACGAGGTCCTGGCGCGGCTCGGGACGGGCGGGACGGGCGAGGTCTACCTCGCCGGCTCGCCGGGCGGCCGGCAGGTGGCGATGAAGGTCGTGCACCGCCATCTCGCCGGCGACCCCGCCGTCCGGGACGGGTTCCGGCGCGAGCTCGCCGCGGTGCGCTCGGTGAGCGGCGTCTACACCGCGCCGTTCGTGGACGCCGACGCGGACGCCGAGCGGCCGTGGCTGGCCAGCGCGTACCTGCCCGGCCTGCACCTGGCCGAGGCCGTCACCGCCTACGGCCCGCTGCCGCCGCCGTCGGTGCGCGCGCTCGGCGTGGGGCTGGCCGAGGCGCTCTCGGCGATCCACCGGGCCGGGGTCGTGCACCGAGATCTCACGCCGCGCAACGTGCTGCTCAGCGTCGACGGGCCGAAGGTGCTGGACTTCGGGGTGGCCAGGGCGCCGGGCGACGAGCTCGCCGACGGGGCGGGGTCGCCCGGCTTCATGGCGCCGGAACAGGTCGCCGACGGTGACTCGGGGCCCGCCGGCGACGTCTTCGCGCTGGGCGCGGTGCTGGTGTATGCGTCGGCGGGCACCGGCCCGTTCGGCGCCGACGAGAACCACCTCGTGCTCCGCAGGACCCTGCTCGCCCCGCCCTGGCTGGACGGGGTCGCCGACCCGGCGCTGCGCGCCGTGATCGCCGGCTTCCTGGCCAAGGCCCCCGCCGAACGCCCCACGGCCGACCAGGCCCTCGAACGGCTCAACGCGCTGCCGGGCCCCGTGCCCAGCGGGACCGTCTGGCTCCCCGCACCGCTGGCGGCGGGCGTCTCCGCCCGGCTGGAGGCGCCGATCCCCGCTCCGGTCGGCCGGATCTCGCGCCGCACGGTCCTCCTCGTCGGCGGGGCGCTCGGCGCGGCCGCCACCGCGACCGGGGGCGTCGTGTGGGGTGCGAGCCGGTTCATCCAGGACGGCCCGGACCGGGTGCTCTGGACCTACCAGGAGGCCAAGGCCACGCCGTGGGCGGGCCCGACCGTCCGCGCCGGATCGCTCTTCGTCGTGCCCGGCGACCGCATGGTGGCACTCGACCCCGTGACCGGCCGGCGCCGCTGGAGCGGCGCGGAGGACGTCCGCGTCGGCGAGGCCCCCGACAACACCTGGGACCGGGTGGGAGGGGACGTCGCGATCGAGGCCGGCGGGCGCCTGGGGCATGTGGTCGCGCGGAGCGGGTCGGCGAGCACCGCGACCCTGCTGACCTTCGACGTCGGCACCGGGCGGGTGATCTGGCGGCGGGAGTTCGAGACCTCGCCCCTCCGGCCCGGGACCAGCCACCACCTGCGCGCGGGGAACGCCGTGTGCCTGCGCGAGGGGGTCATGGCCGGGGTCCTGGCGCTCGCCGCCGACACCGGGCGGCAACTCTGGCGCGTGCCCGGGGCGGGCGCCCTCCAGGCCGCCGGCCAGACCGGGACCGGCGCCCCGATGGTGTTCGCCGAGCTCGACAGCACGGTCAGGGCGATCGATCCCGCGACCGGCCGCCAGGTGTGGACGACCCGCTACTCGGCGCCGAACACCCTGGTCAACCTGCGGGCGCTGCGCGTGGCCGGCGACCGCGTCCTGGCGCTCGCCACCGACGAGCTCCTCGTGCTGGACGCCCGGACGGGGAAGATCCTCTTCCGGCACCAGGCCAGCACCGCCGGGTCCTACCAGCCGGACGCCCTCCGGACCGGCGATCTGCTCCTGTACGGCGGGCTCGCCGGCAAGCTGAGCGCGTTCGACGCCACCACGGGGAGGTCGCGCTGGGCGTTCGACCTCCGGCCGGCGCGGGCCGTGGTCCAGCCCGTTCCCCGGCCGGTGCTCGCCGGATCGGCCGTCGTCCTCGCCGACAACGACGGTGCGCTGGTCAACCTGGAGCTCGCCAACGGGCGGGCCCTGTGGCGGCGGGAGATGAACGCCGAGCAGGGGGAACGGCCGGTCCTGCTCGGCGGGCTGCTGCACCTCTGCGGGAAGGACGCGCTGTACTCGGTCGACCCCGCCGAAGGGCGGGTGGTGCGCCGGCTGGCCGAGATCCGCGACGGGTCCGACGGCGAGGTCACCGGAGGGTCGCTGCTCTGCGCGATGGGGACCACGCTGTTCTTCCATCACCGCAGGGGCGAGTTCGTCGCGGTGCGCGCGTGAGGGAGGTCTGATGTCGAACGTGGCGAGCGTCCTCGGCCTGCTGGTCCTCACGGTCCTCGCGGCCGCCTGGGGCGTCGTCCAGATCGCCGACCTGCGCTTCTGGGCCGGCCCCGCCTGGTCGGCGCAGCGCCCCGGCCCGCCCGGCGGCACCACCCGGCCGTCGCCGCTCGCCTCCCCGTTCGCGCGGGCGGCGCTGCGGCTGGGGGTCGGGCTCGCCGGCTGGGCCCTCGGCTTCGGCATCATGATCGTGCTCCCCGCCGACGCGGACTGGGTCCTGGCCGAGAACCTCATGGGCGCCTGGCTGGCCGTCGGCCTCTTCTCCGCGTGCCTCCTGGTCGGGGCCAGCATCACGCACAGCGTGCTCGCGGGGCTGCGGCGCCTCTCCGTCGTCCGCGGGTGGGCCGCCTGCGGGGTCCTGCTCGTCCACGCCCTCGCCCTCTCGGGGACCGCGCGCCTGGTGTCGGCGGCGAAGGTGGACGATCTCGGCGACGACCCGCTGATCGCGTTCTGGCTGATCGTCGCGTTCCTGCCGCTGCTCGCGGTGACGCTGCCGGGCCTGCACTTCGGGAGCACCGCCGGCCGCACCGCGCTGGCGGTCTACCTGGCGTTCCTCGTCTCCTGGGCACTGCGCTGCCTGGTGCTCGTCCTCTCCACCGCGGGCACGCTCCAGGTGGACGCCGACGTGGTCACGCTGCTGCTGGTCGAGCTCACCGTCATCAGCCTCGGCTACCTGTGGGCCCGGCGGTTCGGCCCGCGCGCCGCGGGGTCCACGGCGGGTGCCCGGCCGGCCGCGCGTTCCCGGCCCGTCGCACGGTAGGCCCGGCGCTCGCCGCGGCGGCCGATCGGCTCGCGGACGGCGCCGCCGACGACCTCGGACCATCGCGCGGCGGGCGCCTGGCACGGACACTGGGTCAACGTTCCCATGCCGGCCCCCGGATAAGGGCGCCCGCCGGCGCGGCGGTGATCCGAACGCTTCACAGCCCAGCACATGCGTGCGATCCTTGCGAGGACACGTCCCGCGACCGGTCGAATCCCGGACATCCGCGTCGGTTTCCGGATGGTCGCGGGGAAGGGAAACCGATGCGTGCCGAAGGCGGCGCCACCCGGTCCGTGCTCTCCACGACCGACCCCGGCGAAGCCACGGCTTTCCTCATGGAGGCCTACGCCGGCCGGGAACTGCGGATCTCGGGCGACGGCGGCGGGTTCCGGTTCACCGCCGTCGACGTCGCCTTCGCGGGCATCCACGTGAACTGGCTGCGCCACTCGATGGCGGCGTACGGGACCACGGAGCCCGCCGAGCACCTGGTGATCGCGCAGTCCTTCGGGACGGGCTTCTGGCTCGGCACCGGGCGGGAGCAGGTCCGCCTCGGCCGCGCGGAGATCGCCGCCAAGCCGCCGCACCTGCCGGCCGAGGGCGGCTGGGACCGGCTGCGCGCGCACTCGGTGCAACTGCCCATGGAACTCATCGCGCGGGTCGCCGCCGAGAACACCGGCATCCGTCCCGCCGAGCTCGCGTTCACGCTGGCCCGCCCGGCCAACGACGCGGTCCGCCGGCACTGGACGCTCGCGCTGCGGCACGTCGTCCAGGGCGTCCTGTCGGTCCCGGAGGTCGCGGCCAACCCGCTGGTCCTGGGGCAGGCGGCGCGCACGCTCGCCGTCGCGGCGCTGGCCACGTTCACCAACACCGCGATGACGCTCGACCCGACCATCGACCCCCTCGTCGAGCCCGGCACGGGACGGGACAGCGCGACCCCCGCCGTCGTCCGCCGGGCGGTCGCGTTCGTCCAGGAGAACGCCCACCGCGACATCACGCTGACCGACATCGCGGCCGCCGCCCGCATCGGCCCCCGCGGCCTCGCCTACGCCTTCCGGCGCCATCTGGACACCACCCCGATGTCCCACCTGCGCCGGGTCCGCCTGGAGGGCGCCCACGTCGACCTGTGCGAGGCCGACCCCGCCTCCGGCGTCACCGTGGAGTCCATCGCCCGCGCATGGGCGTTCACCCACCTCGGCCGCTTCGCCGAGCTCTACCGGCACGCCTACGGCCGGCCGCCCTCGCACGACCTGCGCACCTGACCGGCCGCGTCCGCCCTGCCCAGAGGTATAGACCATGTTGCGAACAGGGGTGGGGTATCAGAGAAGATCTCTCCCTACCGTGGCGTGACCGCCATCTGGATTTCTTCGGCCCGGGCGACCGGGCCGTCGCAGGAGGACTACACCGACGATGAGCGACTCTCTGGCCAATCCCCGCCGTACCAAGCTCGACGCCTGGCCCTCACGGCAGGCCGACCCGGAACCGGCGAAGGACGACCAGTCCGGCGGCGCCGCCTCGGCCCAGGCCGAAGGCGACGCCGAGTAAAGCAGGTCCGAACGATCAGGTGCTCCCCATGGCCCGCCCGGAGACCCGGGCGGGCCATGGTCATGCCTGCCGGTAATTCGGTTGACCCCGTTCTGCGTGCTTTGGGATAGTCGTTCCAGCGCCCAGCCGAGAAGGCCTTACACGCAGCTCCTTGTGAGCATCAGATTGCAGCTCTGACAATTCACGGCTTCCTCACTCGGGCGCGACCTCTTCGGTGGCGTGACGCCTGTCACGCCACTTTTTCGTCCGGGATCGGCGGGGGGCCGAGGGATGCGCGCCGAGGACCAGAGTGCGGCCGACCGCCTGCTGGCGCTCGTTCTCAACTCCGGCGCGCACCTGTGGCACAACCGTCCGGGCCTCGCCGTGGGCGACGAGTGGTTCCCCGCCACCAGGCGCCAGACCGGCCCGCACGGGCGGCGTGCGCGCGGCGGCGCCGAGGGCGTGCGGGTCGCGCCTGGCCTCTTCGTTCCCGCGGCCACGCACCTGTACGGCAGTCTGCTGGAGCTGTACGAGATCCAGCCGGCGCTGATGGCGCACTTCGCCTCGTACTCGCTCACCGAGACCGAGTGGCGCGACCTCAAGGTGTGCTGCGCGGCGCTGATGCTGGTGCAGTCCAGGTCCGGGCAGCCGGTCCGGGACGACGACGGCTCGATCGCCTTCCACGACGACGACTACCGCGCCGTCGGCGAGGCCATGATCCTCCACTACGAGCAGGGCTCATCGCGGATGATGACGCCCAAGTCGGTGCTGCGCGTCGCCCAGCTCCTGGAGAACCCCGACATCGCCGAGCTCAACCGGGCCGCCGACTTCGCCGACCCGGCCGGCCGCCGCCCGCCGCTGGGCCGGTGGCCGCGCGCCGCCCGCCAGTGGCTGGCGTTCCGCGAGCGCAACCTGCCGCTCCTCGAAGGGCTGGTCAAGGCCGGCTACAAGGAGACGATCAAGCAGATCGCCCGCAAGAGCGGTTACCGCCCCGAGTCCGAACGTTTCTTCGAGGTGCTCGGCTGGCCGCAGAAGCAGGCCGGCGGCGGGCACCGCACGCTGGGGCTGGACGGCGGGATGCGGCTGCGCCGCCAGGAACGCTTCGACGGGCTGGACGAGGCCGAGATCTGCGAGCGCATCGTCACGGGGAGGCTCTCCTACAAGGAGGCCGTCGGGCGGCTCCCGGCCGGCACCGGCCTCACCGCGGCGATCATGGTGGCACTGCTGCCGTCGTTGTCGGACCGCGAGCTGCGCCTGCTCACTCCCACCCTCGAAGGGCTGGGGCTGCTGGCCGACGACGAGGTCCGCGCCCGCTGGGAGCGCGCGGTGCGGACCGCCACCGACCAGCGCGCCCTCACCATCGCCCGCAACGTGCACGACCGGGGCCTGCGCGAGAAGCTCGAGGAGGCCGCCGACAACGCGGCCCGCACCGCCGTCGAGGAGACGATCGCCGACGACCTGGAGATCATGTTCCTGATCGACAAGTCCGGGTCGATGGAGGGCGCGATCGAGCAGTCCAAGGAGGCGCTGTCCCGCATCCTCGCCGGGTTCCCGCTCGACCGGCTGCACATCGCCGCGTTCGACACCACCGGCTGGGTGCTGCGGCCGCGCGCCGCCAGCCGGGTCGCCGTCCGGCACATGCTCGACGGCGTGCGCGCGAGCGGCGGCACCACGCACGGGGCGGCGATCCGCGCGCTGCACCACGCGGGCGTGCGGATCCCGGCCGGGCACCGGCTGCTGGTGATCGTCGTCGGGGACGAGGCGGGCGAGAGCGGCGCGACGTTGTCGGCGGTGTTCAGCATGTTCGGCTACCGCCCGGCGGCGCTGGCGATGATCGTCAACGTGGCGTGGCAGCGCGGCGACACCGTCCGCGCCGCGGCCGCCGAGATGGGCGTGCCGTTCAGCGAGGTCGAGGTCGCGCAGTTCGACGACCCGTACCAGGTCACCCGCGTCCTGTCGGCGCTGCTCGACGCCCCGGTCCCGACCAGCGCGACGTTCGGCTGGGTCGAGAAGGTCATGGCCACTCCCCTCCTGGAGAAGCCGCTGTGAGGACCACGCCATGACGTGCACACGGTCGCGGCTCCGCCGCTCCAGGCCATGGCGCACCGACGCCCGGTCTTCCCTCGTCGGTCGTTCCTCCCTCCTCAGTCCAGACAGGGCGGCGCCATGACCGACTACCGGCGTTTCCTGGCGGCGAACGTGCCCGCGGTCGAGCTCGTCCTGCCGTACCAGGGCGGGCCGTTCGTCGCCGCCGAGGATCGCCTGCTGCGCGTCGACGGCACGGCCGAGCCGGGTTTCTGGCTGTTCGCGGTCGAGGGGCGCCGGGCGCGGCCGGTGGCGCCCGCGGACCCGCCCGACCTCGCCCACCTGCCCGCCGTGCGCGGGCACTACACCTCGGGGTACGTGGTGCGGGCGGCCGGTCACGCCGAACGGCCGGCATTCGCCTCGGTCACCGGCGAGCCGCCGCGGTTCGCGCCGGTCGTGGCCCGCCGCTGGCCGTCCGGCGCGCTGCTGCCCGACCGGCTCGACTTCGAATCCGAGGCGGAGGAGGAGGCGCGGCGGGCGTTCGAGGAGCACCGGCCGCTCGGGAACCTGAAGGGCGCGCCCGCCACGCTGCGCGCGGCCTACGGCCACGCGGTCCTGCAACGTACGGCGGCCGGCCGGGGCGTCCGGATCGTGCCCGCCGAGGCCCGCCCGATGGTCGGCGTCGTCGCGGACGAGGGCGACCCGGCCGCCGAACGGGCCGTCCAGCGGATCGTCGCCGAACGGGCCCGCCGGATCGAGGCGGAACGCACCGCCGCCGCGGGCTCCGCCCCCGCCTCGCCCGTGGTCCCCTCCGCGCCACGAAGTGCCTCCGCTCCGGCCGATCCGGTCGAGCGGGCGGGCCGGGCGCTCGACCGTGCCGGGGCGACCCTCTACGACCTGCGCACGATCGGCGGCGGGCTGATGGAGGTGCGGTACGAGTTCCTCGGCGAACGTTTCCTGTCCGTCGTCCACGCCGACACGCTGCGGGTGGCCGACGCCGGGATCTGCCTCGCCGGCGCCGACGACCGGCTGACCCTGGAGAGCCTGCCCGGCGTCATCCGCGAGGCGATCGACACCCGCGACCTCTACCTGACGGCGTACCCATGAAGGTCGAGGTGTGCTTCCTCATCGGCACGGACGGGATGTTGTTGTGGGCCGACCAGTCCGCGAGCCCGTACGCGCTGCCCGACTCCCGTGCGCGCTGGGAGGCGATCTGGCGGCATCGCGACCACCTCGCCGAGATCGCGCACACGCACCCCGCCGGGACGGCGGCGTTCTCCGCCGAGGACGAGAGCACGATGGCGGCGATCGACGCGGCGCTGGGACGCCACCTGACCTACGCCGTCGTGACGGCCACCGCCATGGTGCGCCGCCTGCCCTGCGGCTCGGACGAACGTACGGCGCCGGAGGACGAGCCGTGGTGGGCCGGCCCGCTGCGCGCCGAATCCGGCATCCGGGAAGGAGCACGATCCTGATGGCGACGCTCAACATCACCTACGACGGGCGGTCCGGCGACCTGCCGGGCACGATCGAGAGGTCCCTCACCGACGACGACATCCGCACGCTGGCCGTCGAGGTCGTGCGGACCGGCGCCATTCCGGGCCTGCACGTGCCCGACCTGCCGCCGAACGCGTTCCGCCACTTCGTGGTCGACCGGTTCGGCGGAGGGCGCGTCTACCTGCGCCCGAAGGTGCCGTTCGGCGCATGAGGATCTTCTTCTGCGGCGTCGGCGCGCTCGGCTCGACCACCGCGGTGCTCTGCCGCAACCTGCCGGCCGAGCTCGCGTTCGCCGACCACGACCGGGTCGAGAGCAAGAACCTGCTCGCGCAGGCGTACACGCGGCAGGCGGTGGGCCGCAACAAGGCCGAGGCGCTCAAGCTCCAGCTGCACAACTTCCACGGCGTGAAGGCCGAGGCGTTCCCGGTGCGGCTGGAGGAGACCAACATCGCCACGGTCGCGGGCTCCGCCGATCTCCTGGTCGACTGCCTCGACAACGCGCCGGGCCGCCTCCTGGTCTCGGCGTACGCCCGCGAGACCGGCACCCCGCTCGTCCACGCCGGGCTGAGCGGCGACGGCATGTTCGGGCTCGTGCGGTGGGACGAACGGTTCACGCCGGACGCCGCCGACCGGCCCGGGCAGCCGACCTGCGAGGGCGGCGAGCACCTGCCGCTGATCGGCCTGGTCTGCGCCACGCTGGCGCGGGTGATCCAGGATCACCTCGCCGACGGCATCCGCCGCGACGCGATGGTCACCCTCACGGGCGTGCGCACCACCGCGGAGGGCGAGACGGGCGGCCTCTAGACCGGCAGCTTGAGGTCCTCGCGGGCGCGGTCCAGGTCGTCCTTCCAGATCCACAGGCGCCGGGACGGCGGCACCTCGTGGTAGCCGAACTCCCCCATCACCCGCAGGTCGCGCAAGTCGACGCAGATCCGCTGGTAGGCGCCGGCCACGGCGGCCGCGGGGTCGCCGAGGTCGCGCTCGCCGAGCTTGACGCACGCCCGGTACTCGTAGGCCAGCAGCACGTCCTCGCCGAACTCGGCCCACACGCCGCGCCGCTCGTTCCACGCCGACTCCGCCTCGCGGACCAGCAGCCGCAGGTCGGGCTCGCGCGGGAGGGACGGGTAGATGAGGAACATCGCGCCCCAGCCCGCGGCGACCATGTCGAGGTTGAACGTGCGCCGGTCGGGGTGGTCGCGCGGCGGCAGCGGATCCTGGTCGCCGCCCTCGAACCACGGTGCCACGTACGCCAGCAGGCGCCCGTACCGGTCGATCAGCTCGCCGGTCGGGACCACCGCGGTCCGCCGCCGCGCGCCGCCCGGCCGGGTGAGGCGGCGTTCCTGCAGCGCCTCGAAGTAGGCGCTGGCCCGGACGCCCGCGTTGATGTGGCGTTCGGCCGCGTTCGAGGTCAGCCGCGACACCAGATGGTCGCGCAGCCCGTCGGGCACCAGGCCGTCGAACGTGCCGTCGGTGAGCCGTGTCCGGGTGCGGTCGAGCTTGAGCTGGGCGGTGGCCGGCAGCCCCGCGTACCCGGCCTTCTCCGGGGTGTCGACCGACACCATGCGGATCGGCTGCTCGACCACCGGGGTGTCGCCGTCGGACGTGCGGATCAGCCGCCGCGCGACGGCGGGCCGGATGACGCGGGGAAAGTCGAAGGCGAGCATGCGCAACCCCCAGTGAACGCCTGACCACTAGCTTTGCACCATTTGCACCTCTCGCCCCGATATTGGCCGAATGAGGGCAGCGTAGGGTTCTTCGGATGATCACTCCCCGGGCGACGACGCTCCGCGAGATGCAGGCGCTCACCTCACGGCTCTGGCCGTCCCGATGGCACGTCGGCGACCTGGCCTGGACCTGGTACCAGTACTCCGGCCGCGAGGACGAGTGGCGCACCGCGTTGTGGGAGCACGACGGGAGGGCCGTCGCCTGGGCCTGGGCCAAGCCGGCCGGCAGGTTCCTGAACCTCCAGCTCGACCCCGCCCACCCCGACCTCGCCGACGACGTCCTGTCCTGGTTCGCCGAGCTCACCGAGGGCCCGGGGCCGCGCACGGTGAAGGTCCTGGACGACGAGCAGGCCGTGATCGACGCGCTCGCGGCGCACGGCTACCGCGAGCGCACCGACCGCGGGTTCTTCCTCCATCTCGGGCGCTCCCTGGCGGAACTGCCCGAGCCGGAGGTGCCGGACGGCTACACGCTGCGGCAGGTGGGGCCGGAGGACGCCGCGGCGCGGGCGGCCGTGCACCGCGCCGCGTTCCCGGCGGCCAGGGCGACCGCCGGCAGCTACCGCGACGTCATGAACGCCTGGCCCTACCGGCACGACCTCGACTGGCTCGTCACCGCGCCGGACGGCTCCCCCGCCTCGTTCTGCCTGGTCTGGCTGGACGAGGCCACCGGGGCCGCGATCCTCGAACCGGTCGGCACCGCGCCCGGCCACCTCCGGCGCGGCCTGGCGAGCGCGGCCATCCTGGCGGCGCTCCGCACGGCCCGCGACCTGGGCGCCGAGACCGCCCGGGTGTGCGTCCTCGGCCACTTCGGCAACCCGCCCGCGCTCGCGGCGTACACCTCGGTCGGCTTCCGCGGGTTCGCCCGCGACCGGACCTACGAGCAACCCTGACCGCCCGGCCGGGCCGCCTCGGCGCGGAGAGACTTCCCCCTCTCCGGGAATGCGGACATTATTCTGTATGTTGTACAGAGTTAATCTGTTCCCTCTGGAGAGGCACTCCATGACGCGATTCGACGCCGGCACCGAATTCGACCGCCAGGTGCGCACCCTGATCGACAAGGGCTTCGCGGAGCTGTCCGGCCTCGACGCCGAGGCGTACGCGCGGCTCCTCGCCCCGCTGCGCGAGGCCGTGACCGCGCGCCAGGCCGGGATGGCGGAGCCGGAGGAGGGCCGCGTCCCGTTCGTGCTGGTCGTGACCCGCGAGCTCGCCCCGGTCGAGCAGGCGGTCCCGCTCCTCACGCTCGGCGGCCGGAGGCGCAAGCCGGGTGTCATCGACCGGCACTACGAAGAGGGCGACATCGCCGGCTTCGTTCCGGCGAAGGGCGTGGAGCTTCCGGACGCCCGCGCGTACGTGCTCCTCGACGTCGACCGCGGCGAGGAGTTCTGCGGGGCGGTTCCCGACGACGCGATGGCGGCCGTCGCCGGCCGCGGCCGGACCCTGCTGACCATGGAGGAGGGCATCGCGCTGGTCACGCAGTATCCGGCCGCGCTGGCCAAGAACAAGTGCTTCTCGCTGGGCGGTTCGCGCTGCGGCGACCGCCGCGTGCCGGCCCTCTGGATCAGCGTGAACGCGCCCAAGCTGGGCTGGTGCTGGGCCGGCAACCCGCACACCTGGCTCGGCATGGCCTCGGCCGCCGGCCGCGCGGGCTCACTGGGCTGAACGGGCCGCCTCGGCCGTGTTTCCCGTGCCGGCAGTGCCGGCCGTATCGGCCGTGCGAGCCGGGCGGACCGCGAGGACAGCGGCGGCCAGCGGGAACACCGCGACGACCGCCAGCGTGCGCGGCAGGCTCATCGACTCCGACAGGGTGCCGGCCAGGGCGGACCCCACGCCGCCGCCGACGAAGAACGTCAGGGTGAGGAGCCCCATCCCGGCACCGCGCAGGTCCGGCGGCAGGCGCGTGGACATCTCTCCGGTGACCACGACCTGGGTGACGGCGAACGCGGCGAGGCAGAGCGACGCCGCCGCCACCTGCGCCCACGGCCCGCCCTCGCCCGTCGCCGCGCCGCCCAGTCCCACCGCGGCCGCGAACGCCGTGGCGCCGAGCAGCAGCCCGGCCCTGCGCGGGCCGAGCATCCCCGCGCGCCGGGCCAGGACCGCGCCCACGACCGCGCCCGGAAGCAGCGCGGCGCCGATGGTGAGCACGCTCCAGCCGTGGGAGCGCGCCAGGATCTGCGGGACCACGTACATCGTGGCGAAGAGCCCGCCGAAGATCCCGATCCCCAGCCCCGCCGCGCGCACGTACGCCGCGTCCCCTATCAGCGAGCGCGGCACGAAGCCGTCCGGCCGCCGC
This sequence comes from Spirillospora sp. NPDC047279, assembly GCF_040643285.1. Classification (NCBI taxonomy): domain Bacteria; kingdom Bacillati; phylum Actinomycetota; class Actinomycetes; order Streptosporangiales; family Thermomonosporaceae; genus Spirillospora; species Spirillospora sp. NPDC047279. The sequence continues at coordinate 515,724 of NZ_JBEYUA010000003.1, read as the reverse complement.
GCGACCCAGGCCGCGAGCGCGGCGGCCCCGAGGACCAGGACGGCCGCGAGCACCACGACGGCCGGCCCGCCCAGGTCCAGCGTGCGCGCCTGGATCAGGACCAGCAACGTGCTGACGGTGACGGTCAGCGCGACGGCGCCGGCCGCGTCCAGCGAACGCCGCGCGGCCGGGCGCACCCCCGGCCGCAGGCAGAAGGGCACCGCCGCCAGCGACAGGACCGGCAGCACCACCGTGATCCGCCAGGTCGCCCAGGTCGTCACCGCGCCGCCGACGAACGTCGCGCCCGCCGCGAAGAACGCCAGGATCGCGCCGTACCCGATGAGCACGCGCGGCCGTTCGGCCGCCTCCACCCCGGCGAGCAGGGCCATGCCGCCCGCCGCCATCGCGCCGGAGCCGGCCGCCAGCACCAGGCGCCCGGCGACCAGCACGCCCAGCCCCGGCGCGACGGCCGCGAGGACGGCTCCGGCCGCGAGCACGAGCGAGCCCAGCAGCAACGCGCCGCGTACTCCCCAGGAGTCGGCGAGCCGCCCGAAGACGGCGGTGCCGACGCCCAGGGCCAGCGCGTGCGCGGTGAGCACCCATGTCACCTCGGCGGGCCCGGCGTGCAGGGCCGCGGCGACCTCGGGGAGCGCCACGGCCGCGGCGGTGACGCCGAAGACCGACGGCCCGAACAGCGCGCCGAGCCGCACCGCGGTCCCCGCGGGCCCGGGCTTCCTCGTCGGGGTTCGTAGGGTCTGAAGGTGATCCGTTCGCATGTGATCATTCGAGCCGGGGCCGGGACCGCGAACCAGAAGCGGTCCTCACCCGCAGTCATCACGGATCGAGATGGATCGGGGGACGGCCGGTGGAGCTGCGGCAGCTGGAGTACTTCGTGGCGGTCGCCGAGGAGGGCGGCTTCGGCCGCGCGGCGGAACGGCTCAGCATCGTCCAGTCGGCGGTGAGCCAGCAGGTCAGGAGGCTGGAACGGGAGCTGGGGGTGCCGCTCTTCGACCGTTCGACGCGGCACGTCAACCTCACCGGCGCGGGCGAGCGGCTGCTCCCCGAGGCGCGCTCGGTGCTCGCCGCCGCGCACCGCGCCCGCCAGGTCGCCGCCGACATCCGCGCCGGCGCCGACGGCGTCCTGCGGCTCGGCACGGTGCACGGCCCCGGCGACCGCGTCTTCCGCACCTTGACCGAGCTGGCCGCGATCGCACCGCGCCTCCAGGTGCGCCCGCGCCGCCTGCCGCTGGCCGAACGGCTGTCCGCCGTCCGTTCCGGCGCCCTCGACGCGGCGCTCGTCCGTGCGCTGCCCAAGGCTCCGGGCCTGGAGCTGCTACCGGTCTGGACCGACCCGCTGTACGTGGCGCTGCCGTCCGCGCACCCGCTCGCGGAACGGGCCGAGCTCTCCCTGGCCGACCTGGCCGACCTCCCGCTGCGGCTGGCGGCCCGCGAGGACAACCCGCCGTTCCACGACCTCATCACCGGTGCCTGCCGGGCGGCGGGCGCCGAACCGCCGTTCGGCCCGCCGTTCACCACCTTCCAGGAGACGCTCGCCGACATCGGCGCGGGCGCGCCCTCCTGGACGGTGTTCTACGAGGTGGGCGGGTTTCCCGATCTGCCGCGGGTGGCCGTCCGCCCGCTCGGCGAGCCGACGCTCACCACCTCGCTGGCCGTCCTGCCCGGCCCGCCGGGACCGGCCCTCCGGCACCTGCTGGACGCCCTCAACCGAGTCGAAAGCACCAGATGACGGCGATCGGCGCCCCCGCCACGGCCGCGACGGCGGCGTCCGGGCACCGGTGCCAGATGTCCCAGCCGACGTTCACCGGGAGCGGGTCGGGCGCGGGCTCGATCTCGACGTGCAGCGGGCGCGGGCGCGGCGGTTCCTCGCAGTGCCGCACCTGGAACCCGAGCGGCAGGGCCGCCGCGAGGTAGGCGCTCAGCGGCCGGTGGTGGTCGGGCGAGCGCGCCACCGCGGGCCGCAGGTACGACGTCAGCAGGTGCGCGTCGGAGATCACCAGATGTCCCCCGGGCCGCAGCACCCGCGCGAACTCGGCCATCACCGGCTCCAGCCGCGGAACGTGTGACAGGGCCAGCGCGCACACCACGAGGTCGACCGCGTCGCCGGGCACCGGCAGATCCTCCAGGGTCCCTTCCCGGAGGTCGGCGTCCGGCAGGTGCTCGCGTGCCACGGCCAGCATCTCCGGGGAGGCGTCGACACCGATCACCCGATGGCCCAGCCGGTCGAGATGACGGGCGTGGCGACCGGTGCCGCAGGCGGCGTCGAGCGCGTCGCCGATGGGCAGCCCGTCCAGGATGCGCCGGACGATCGGCTGTTCCGAGTCGATCAGCTGGTTGCCGGGCACGTCGTAGCGCGGCGCCCAGTCGCGGTACAGCTCCGCCGTGCCGCCAGGGGCCGCCGTCTCCCCTTCGGCGAGCGCCGGGTCGTCCAGGAACCCGCGGATCTCCGCGATCCGCGCCTCGACGAACGCCCGGTCGGCCGTTCCTTCACGGATGCCGCGCAGCAGGGCGGCCCCCTCGATGCCCAGCAGGTAGGCGAGCCCGCTCACGTACGTCACGCCGCGGACGCTACGCCTGCCGCGAGCCCGTCTCCACCCGCTGGCGGCCTCCCGTCAAGGGCCGCGCCTCGAAGGCCGCCGTCAAAGGTCGCCGAGGATCTCGTCGCGCGGCACGGCGTGGAGGGTGCGCAGGGCTCGGAGGAAGGCGCGCCGCTCGTTCTCGGGCAGCCGCGCGAGCAGCCGGTCCTCGCGTTCCTGGATCGCCGCCTGCGCGGCGTCGCGCAGGCGCCGGCCCTCGGGGGTGAGCGACACCAGGTGGGCGCGCCGGTCGGCGGGATCGGGCTCGCGCCGGATGAGCCCGCGCTCCTGCAGGCCGTCGAGGACGCCGATGATGCGCGTCTTGTCGGCCCCGATGGACTGGGCGAGCGCACTCTGGTTGCGGAGGGGGCGGTCGTCCAGCGCGTACAGGACGGCGTACGCCCACATCGTCAGGTCGTGCGCCCGCAACACCGGCTCCTCGGCCGCCATCAGGATGCGCCCGAGCGGGACCATCATCGCCGCCAGGTCGGGCCGCCGTTCGTCGTCCACGGCCCAACGATACGCGTCCCGAGATTATGTGCTTGCGCTTACTATATGCATGTGCTTACTATCTGGACATGACAGACATTCGCGACCTCGACCGCCGGGCCGTCGAGACCAGCGTGACGATCGTGTCCCGGCTGACCGCCGCCGATCTCGACCGCCCGACCCCCTGCGCCGCCTGGACCGTCGCCGACCTGCTCGCCCACATGACCGTCCAGCACCACGGCTTCGCCGCCGCCGCGCGCGGCCACGGCGGCGATCCCGCCCTGTGGACGCCGCGCCCGCTCGCCGCCGACCCGGTGAAGGCCTACGCCGAGGCCGCCGAGGACGTCGTCGCCGCGTTCCACGAGCCCGGCGCGGCGGACCGCGGGTTCACGCTCGCCGAGTTCGAGGGCCGGACCTTCCCCGGCGCGATGGCGATGAGCTTCCACTTCATCGACTACGTCGTCCACGGCTGGGACGCCGCCCGCGCGCTCGGCCTCCCCTACACGCTCGACGACGACCTGGCCGAACCCGCGCTCGCCATCGCCCTCGCCGTCCCGGACGACGGGCAGCGCCGCACGCCGGGCTCGCCGTTCAGGCCGGCGCTGGCCGCGAGCACGCGGGATCCACTGGAGCGGATCCTGACCCATCTGGGCCGTTCACCGTCGTGGCCGGGCTGACGTCCTCCGCCGCCCGCAGGAGGCGGGCGCCCCAGGCCAGCAGCAGCGCGGCGGCGAGCGCCGCACCGGCCGCCGTCAGGGCCGCCCCGGCGAAGCCCAGCCCGGACGCGAGCGCGCTGAAGCCGAACGGGGCGACGGTCGCGCCGGCGTGGACGCCGACCTGCACGGTGTGCCCGGCGTCCTCCGCGCGTCCGGGCAGGAGCCGGATGGCGGTCGCCAGCAGGAGGCCGGTCCCCACCCGGCGGAGAACGCCAGGATCGCGCCGGGCAGGAACCTCGCCGGGCGACCCGGCGGCGACGAGCGCGAGGCGGGCCGCGCCCGCCAGCCTCATCACGGCGATGACCGCCGGGTTGTGCCGGGGAGCACGATCGGTCAGCGCCCCGGCCACGAGCCGGACGGCGATGGCGAAGAGCGCGCTCAGCGCCAGCAGGTTGCCGGTGACCCCCGCGGCCGAGCTGACGGGAACAAGCGGGCCGGACGGCGGGTTCCAGGCGGCAGGACGTCAACACGGCAGGACCTCGATGGGGAGGACGTCATGGGTGACTACGGCAGGCCGCTGGAGTTCGGCCATTTCCTCGTCCCGAACGCGGACGACCCGCTGCTCGACACCGCGCGCACGGTGGACCGGCTGGGTCTGGACCTCATCGGCGTCCAGGACCATCCGTACCAGCGTCGCCATGTCGACACCTGGACCTTGCTGAGCATGATCGCCGCGGTGACCGAGCACGTGCGCGTGTTCCCGGACGTGGCGAACCTGCCGTTGCGGCCGCCCGCGGTGCTGGCCAAGGCCGCGGCGAGCCTGGACGTGCTGAGCGGCGGCCGGGCCGAGCTCGGGCTGGGCGCGGGCGGATTCTGGGACGCGATCGAGGCGTTCGGCGGTCCGCGCCGCACCCCCGGCGAGGCGTTCGGGGCGCTCGCCGAGGCCGTCGAGATCATCCGCGCGGTGTGGAGCGGCGAGCACAACCTGAAGTTCGAGGGCGAGCACTACCGGCTCAAGGGCGCCAAGGCGGGCCCGGTCCCGGCCCACCGCATGGAGTTGTGGCTCGGCGTCGGCAGGCCGAAGGGGCTCGCGCTCGTCGGGCGCGCGGCCGACGGCTGGCTTCCGTCGTCGCCCTGGGCCACGCCGGACCGCCTGCCCGAGATGCACGCGCGCATCGACGCCGCCGCGCGGGAGGCCGGACGCGACCCCGCGGAGATCCGGCGCCTCTACAACATCAACGGCACGATCACCGGCGGGGCGTCGGAGGGGTTCCTGCGCGGCCCGGCCGAGCAGTGGGTGGAGGAGCTGACCGACCTGACCGTGGGCTCCGGCATGGACACCTACGTCCTGTGGCCGGACGGCGACCAGGAGACCCAGCTGCGCCGTTTCGCCGAAGAGGTCGTCCCGGCCGTGCGCGAGCAGGTCTCCCGGGAACGCGGCGCCGCCCGGAAGTAGGGAGCCGTACGATCGCCCGGCACGTGCCCACCTACGCCTACGAGTTCGCCGACGGCAAGGCGCCATGGGTCGCGAACGTGCCCACGCCGGGCATCCCGACGGGCGCGTTCCACGCCGCCGAGCTGCGGTACCAGTTCGACACCGACTACTTCGCCGGGCGCCGGCTGTCTCCCTCCCAGGAGCGGCTCGCCGCGCAGATGACCCGCTACTGGACGGCCTTCGCCCGGACCGGCGACCCGAACGGCCCCGGCTCCCCCGCCTGGCGCCCGACCACCGGCGATTCCGCCCAGAGCCTCGCCCCCGATCGGGTGCGCCCGATGGACTTCGCCGCCGACCACGACTCCACGTTCTGGCGGTCCGTCTACCACTGAGGAGGTAGGCCGGCCGTCCGTCCTGCGCCAGAAGACCGAGTACGAGAGCCGCCCCCGGACCGATGCCCTCGCGTCCGTGGGCGGCCATCGTGTGAGGACGGACAGAGGAGAGCACGATGGAACGCCAGGGACAACGCCGGGTGAGGATCAGCCGGCGTCCCGCGCGCCACCGCCGGCGAGGGAACGACCTCGACCTGCGGACGCCGTCAGGCCGGGAGCTCCGATATTGACGCCGGGCCCCGGCCCGCGCCGGTCGCGCGGATGGCCGCGGTGACGGCCTCGATGTCGGCGTCGTCCAGGGCCAGGCCCGCCGCCGGGGTCCAGCCGTCCACCTGGCCGGGCCGCCGCGCGCCGACGATCGCGCCGGTCACTCCCGGCCAGGCCAGGGCCCACGCCACCGCGACCGCGCCGAGGCCGACTCCGTGCCGTTCGGCGAGGGGGCGCAGCGCGTCGGCGAGCGCGAGGTTGGCGGCGAGCCCCGTGGTGAAGTCGGGCGCGCTCCGCCGCCAGTCGTCGGCCGGCAGCGCCGCGGCCCGTTCGGCCGAGAACGCCCCCGTCAGCAGGCCCGACTGCATCGGCGAGTAGACGATCACCGCCGTGTCGTGGGCGGCGCACCAGGCGACGCGGTCGGCCTGCGACCGGTTGATCGCCGAGAACGGCGGTTGCAGCGAGTCGACGTGCCCCACCCGCTCGGCCGCCTCCAGCCGCGCGACGTCATGGTTGGACAGGCCGATCGCCCGCACCTTGCCCTCGGCCTTGAGCTCGGTCATCGCCTGCCAGTAGTCCTCCACCGGGGCGCCCGATTCGGGCGTCTGGTGCACCTGGTAGAGGTCGATGCGCTCGACGCGCAGCCGCCGCAGCGACGCCTCGACCTCCCGGCGCAGGCTGCCGGGCGTCGCGACCCTGGTCACCCGCCCGGCGTCGTCCCACACCTCGCCGCCCTTGGTGAAGACGTACGGCCGGTCCGCCTCGGGCAGCCCGTCGAGCGCGGCGGCGACGACCTCCTCCGAATGGCCCAGGCCGTAGACCGCCGCGGTGTCGATCCAGTTGACGCCGGCCTCGACCGCCCGCCGGATCGCCGCGACCGAGTCGGCGTCGTCCTGCCCGCCCCAGCCGTGCTGCCAGCGCCCGCCGACCGCCCAGGCACCGAACCCGACCCTGGTGATCTCCATGCCGGTCGTCCCGAACCGCACCCTCGGCATCATGCGCCCTCCCCAGGCCACCGGGAATCTCTCACCCCAGGGCTATCACGGCCAGCGGTAGGCGCTCTCGGTGGAGGGCACGTGATAGGGCAGGTAGCACATGGTCGTCACGTGCTCGTCCTTGCAGGTCAGACACAGGTAGGTGCGATGGCCGCGCAGCCCGCGGCCGCGTGCGGCGCACGGCGGGCAGGTGCAGGGCGACCAGCCGACGATGACCCGCCCAGGCTCCAGCCGATGTCCCTGCGGGCACAGGAACGGAACGTGATCACGTTCCCGCCTCGTCCGATCACCCTGCACCCACCCCACAGTACTCGAACACATGATCGATAAACATGCCCGAGAACGACCAGCACCCCGAGACAGCACTCCGGGCCCGTGGTCCGGTCAGTGGTCCCGGTCGGTGACGAGGTGGGCCAGGGCGCGGAGTTCGGCGCCTGCTTGGGCCACCGGGACGGCGGCGTCGAGTTCGGCGAGGGCTTGGCCGAGCATCTCCTCGGCGCGGCGGGTGGTCCAGGAACGGCCGCCGGCCAGCTCGACCAGGCCGGCGGCGAGCTCGGCCTCGTCGGAGGTGAGCGGGCTCTCGCGGTGGTAGAGGCCCGCCAGCTCGGTGCCCGCCTGGGTGTCGGAGGTGAGGGCGGCGACGACCGGCAGCGACTTCTTGCGGTTGTGGAGGTCGGAGTAGACGGGTTTGCCGGTGACGGCCGGGTCGCCCCAGATGCCGAGCAGGTCGTCGACGAGCTGGAAGGCCAGGCCCAGGCGTTCGCCGAACCGCCGCATCCGGTCGACCTGCACCGGCGTGCCGCCGCCGTAGGCCGCGCCGAGCGCGCAGGAGGCGCCGAGCAGCGCGGCGGTCTTGCGCTCGGCCATGTCGACGCATTCGGGCAGGTCGACGTCGGTACGGCGTTCGAAGTCCATGTCGAGGCTCTGCCCCTCGACGACCTGGACCACGGCCCGCGACAGGGTGGCGATCCCGCCGAGGGCGGCGGGGTGGTCGTCGGCCGCGAGCAGCTCGAAGGCGAACGACAGCAGCGCGTCGCCGGCGAGGATCGCCGCGCTGGTGCCGAACACCCGCCACGCGGTGGCACGGTGGCGGCGGGTTTCGTCGCCGTCCATCACGTCGTCGTGGAGCAGCGAGAAGTTGTGCGCCAGCTCCACCGCGAGCGCGGCCGGCAGGGCGGTCGCCGCGGCGCCGCCGACCGCCTCGGCGGCGAGCAGGACGAGGGCGGGCCTGATGGTCTTGCCGCCGCCCGCCCGGCTCGGCCGGCCGTCCGCGTCCTCCCAGCCGAAGTGGTAGGCCGCGATGCGCCGCGTCGCCGCCGGGAGCCCGCAGACCGCGTCCCGCAGGGCGGGCTCGGTCAGGCAGCGGCTCCAGGTCAGCACCTCGCGGGCGGTGCGCGCGGGCGCGGTCTCCTCCTGTGCGGCGGTCATCGGCGTGCCACCTCCACGTTCTCGAGGACGCCCAGGGCGTCCGGGACCAGTACGGCGGCGGAGTAGTAGGCGCTGACGAGGTAGGACAGGACCGCCTTGTCGGAGATCCCGGCGAAGCGCACGGAGAGGCCCGGCCGCACCTCCTCGGGGAGGCCGTCGCGCTGCAGCCCGATGACGCCCTGGTCGTCCTCGCCGAGCCGCATCGCGAGGATGGACGTCGTGCCGCCGGGGCTGATCGGCAGCTTGTCGCAGGGCAGCACCGGCACCCCGCGCCAGGCGTGCACGCGCTTCCCCTCCTTCTCGACCGTGGCCGGGTAGACGCCGCGGCGGGTGCACTCGCGCCCGAACGCGGCGATGGCGCGCGGGTGGGCGAGGAAGAGGCGGGTGCCGCGGCGCCTGGTCAGCAGGTCGTCCATGTCGTCGGGTGTGGGCGGGCCGGTGCTCGTCGAGATGCGCTGCGACAGGTCGGCGCTGTGCAGCAGGCCGAAGTCGCGGTTGTTGACCAGCTCGTGCTCCTGGCGTTCGCGCACCGCCTCGATGGTCAGCCGGAGCTGCTGCTCGAGCTGGTCCATCGGGCCGTTGTAGAGGTCGGCGACACGGGTGTGCACGCGCAGCAGGGTCTGCGTCACACTCATCTCGTACTCGCGCGGCGCGGTCTCGTAGTCGACGAACGTGCCGGGCAGGCTGAGCTCGCCGCTGTGGCCGGAGGAGACCTCGATCTCCGCCTCGCCCTTCTTGTTGCGCGCCGGAACGGGGGTGGAGCGGTACTCCTCCAGGTGCGCGCCGAGGCTCTCGACGCGTTCGGACAGCTCGTGGGCCGCGTCACGGGAGAGGACGAGGACGACGCAGGGCGTGCGGGCCCGCAGGGTGAAGGCCCATTCGTCCTCCGCCCCCACCAGGACCTGGTCGCCGACGAACTCGCCGTCGGCCAGCACGGCGAGCTCGGTCACGCCGCCGTAGGCCCCCTCGCCGGTCTTGACCGCCTTGCCATGGGCGATGACCACGACCTCGCCCGCCGGGCGCCCGGCCGTGACGATCACCTCGTCCGGCGCGTACTCCCGCTGGACGAACCGCCCGGCGAGCGCCTCCAGCGCCTCGGGGTCGTCGAGCCCGCGCAGCGGCGGCAGCTCGCGCAGCTCCTGCGGCACGACCCGCACGTCGGCACCGTTGTTGACGCAGGTCACGCGGCCGTCGCCGAGCCGGTAGGCGAGCCGCCGGTTGACCCGGTAGGACCCCTTGACCCGCACCCACGGCAACATCCGCGGCAACCAGCGCGGCGAGATCTCCCGCATCTGCGGGACGGACTTGGTGGTGGTCGCCAGATTCCGCGCCGCGGCCGTGCCGAGGCTGAGCGGCGCGGAATCCTGCGTGCCGGCGGTGTCAGGCACCGGCACCGCCCTGCGAGATCTCGACGCTCTCGAGGATGCCGAGCGCGTCGGGGACCAGGACCGCCGCCGAGTAGTAGGCGCTCACCAGGTAGGAGATGAGCGCCTTTTCGTCGATGCCCATGAAGCGCACCGACAGGCTCGGCTGGAACTCGTCGGGGATGCCGGTCTGGTGCAGGCCGATGACGCCCTGCGCCGACTCGCCGGTGCGCATCAGCATGATCGAGCTGGTCCGGGTGGGGCTGATCGGGATCTTGTTGCACGGGTAGAGCGGGATGCCGCGCCAGGCGGGCAGCCGGTGCCCCTGCACCTCGACCGAGTCGGGATAGACGCCGCGCCTGCTGCACTCGCGGCCGAACGCGGCGATGGCGCGCGGATGCGCGAGGAAGAACGCCGGGTCCTTCCAGACCTTGGCCAGCAGCTCGTCCAGGTCGTCCGGGGTGGGCGGGCCGGTGCGGGTGTGGATGCGCTGCGACAGGTCGGCGTTGTGCAGCAGGCCGAAGTCGCGGTTGTTGACCAGCTCGTGCTCCTGGCGTTCGCGCAGCGCCTCGATCGTCAGCCGCAACTGCTGCTCGATCTGGTCCATCGGCTCGTTGTAGAGGTCGGCGACGCGCGAGTGCACCCGCAGCACGGTCTGGGCGACGCTCAGCTCGTATTCGCGCGGCGCGGCCTCGTAGTCGACGAACGTGCCGGGCAGGTCGGGCTCGCCCGCGTGGCCGGAGGAGACCTCGATGGCGGCCTCGCCGTGCGGGTTCTGCGCGAGCTCGGGATGTTCGCGGAAGGCGTCGATATGCGCCTGCAATTCCTCCGACCGGCCGGCGACCTCGCGGAATTGCTCGGCGGACAGGACCAGCAGCGTGCAGGACGTCACGGCGCGCACCGTGTGGTCCCATTCGCGGTCGTCCTCGACCAGGGACTCGTGGCCGAAGAACGCGCCGTCGGCCAAGACGTCGAGCACCGCCTCGTCGCCGTATTCGCCCGCGGCGACCTCGGTGAGCTTGCCGTGCGCGATCAGGTAGACGTGGTCGGCGCGCCCGCCCGCCTCCACGATGACGTCGCCCGGCCCGTACTCGCGCTGCTCGAAGCGCTCCGCGAGCCCGGTCAGCACCTCCTCGTCGTCGAAGCCGCGAAGCGGCGGGAGTTCGCCGAGCTCACGGGGGATGACCTGGACGTCGGCGCCGGTGCTGACGAACGTGACACGGCCGTCGCCGACCGTGTAGGTGAGCCGGCGGTTGACCCGGTACGCGCCGCCGGCCGCCTGGACCCAGGGCAGCAGCCGCAGCAGCCACCGCGAGGTGATGCCCTGCATCTGGGGGACGGACTTGGTCGTCGTCGCGAGATTTCGTGCCGCCTCGGTGCCGAGACTCAATTGCTGGTCGGTCACTGTCCACACACCACCGTTCAGGAATTGAGAAAAGCGAATGGGGAGCCAGGCAAAGGCGCCGGAATTTCCGGCCCGCCATCCCTTTCGATGGCTCGCCCTTCACCTCGAGTGACGTTACATAGCGTAGTCAGTTGATCGCAATGTGAGACTTGGCTTACCTCGCCATTACCCGATGTAACCACCGCAGTACCGTCGAGAATGTCGGCATACTGGGGCGATGACCCGATCTCGTGACCGCCGGCTGCTGATCGGCCAGGAGGTCTACCGGTGGCGGGTGATCCACCGCCACGTCACCGGCATCGACCCGCGGACCGGCCTCGGGACGGCCCCGTGCAGCGAGGTCCTCTCGCTGGGCCGGGAGGGCTCGTCCGGACGGGTCCACATCGTCTTCCAGGGCGGGCCGGGTCTGATCGTGCCCGACGGGTACATGCACAGCGGCGGGGTCGCCAGGTCCGGCGTCGACGGCTACCTCAACCTGCACAAGCCGGGGCACGTCCGCGCGGTCCTGGACACGGCGCTGGCCGAGGGCGCCGCCTTCGACCGGCCCGTGGAACTCGACGGCTGGCGGCTCTTCGACGCCGCGCTGGCGCGGCTGGCCCCATGACCCCCGACGAGCACTGGCTGTCGGCGATGTGGCCGTTCGTCCGCGACCACCTGCCACCACCGCCCGCGGAGGTGCTGGAGATCGGATGCGGCCCGCTCGGCGGGTTCGTGCCCGCCCTGGAGGCCGCCGGCCACGCGGCGGTGGGCGTCGACCCGGAGGCGCCCGAAGGGCCCGCCTACCGGCGGACGGAGTTCGAGTCCCACACGGTGCCCCGGCCGGTCGGGGCGGTCGTGGCCTGCACGTCCCTGCACCATGTCGGCGATGTCGGCGCGGCCCTCGACCACCTGCGCGCGACGCTGCTCCCCGGCGGCACGCTGGTGGTCGTCGAGTGGGCGTGGGAACGCTGGGACGAGGCGACCGCCCGCTGGTGCTTCGACCGGCTCGGCCCGCCGGAGGACCCGGACGACCCCGGCTGGACGCACCGCCGCCGCGACGGCTGGCTCGCGTCGGGCCTGCCCTGGCCGGACTACCTGGCGAGCTGGGCCGAAGGGCACGGCATCCACCCGAGCGCCGAGGTCCTCACGGCCCTGGACGCGCGCTTCGAACGGCTGTCGTGCACGTACGGCCCGTACTTCTTTCGCAGGCTCCCGGAGGCCGAACCGGACGAGCGGGCCGCCATCGGCCAAGGAGCCATCGAACCAACGTGCATCCGTTATGTCGGACGCAAGGCGGCTTAGGCTACTGTGCCCCGATGGGCCGGCACGCGAGCTCGACCGAGCGGCATTCGGACAACCACCGGCAGAGCGGTGTCCACGTCCTCGTCTTCGTCGTGCTCCTGGCCGCGGCCGGCTACGGCGTCTTCTTCATCGTGGGCATCTCCCCCACCGGCGACCGTGAGGTCCCGGCGCCCAACGGCTCTCACACCAGGACGGCCGGCGCGCCGCAGACCCTCGTCGTGCGCGCGGTCGGCAAGGACTGCGAGATCGTCGTGCGCGACCGTTCCGGCGGCGTCCTGCTCGACCGGACGATCACCGAGGGCACCAGCGTGCAGTTCGACGAGCCGAAGCTCAGCGTGGAGCTCAGCGACGCCGGCGCGGTCCAGGTCTACGTGAACGGCGTGCTGCGGCCGGTCGGCCGTCCCGGGACCCGGGCCGCCTTCACCGTCGCGAAGCCCGGCTGATCCCGGCCGCTCGCCGGAGGGCACCGCCCCCCGGCCACACCGCGCTGAACGGCCGACCACCGATCACCCGTATCAACAAACCTGCGGGTTACCACAGCTAATTGCCGGTGGACCTGGCCCGCTTGCTCGCGGCCGACCCGCTGGGCTTGCCGCGCTTGGCGGCGCCGCCGGGCTTGGCACCGCCCGGGCGGCCCCCGCCCGGCTTGTTGCCCACGGTCTTGGTGCCGCCGGTGGTGAGGGACTTGTTGGGCTTGGTCGCGCCGTCGACCGGGTCGGCGGCCGCATCCGCGTCCGTGCCCGGGTCGGTGGCGCCGGTCAGGTCGTCGTCGAGCTCGGCGGTCGTCCCCGTCTCCGCGGCGGGCTCGGGCACCGCCGCCGGCTCGGGCTCCGCCCCGTCGTCGAGCTCGGCCGTGGTCCCCGTCTCCGCGGCGGGCTCGTCGGGGAGGCTCGGGAGCACCGTGGTGCGCTGCGGGTCGTCCTCCGGAACGTCCTCGGGGATCGGCACGATCGCCTGGGTCACCATCGACTCGCGGGAGATCACACCGCTCTTGAGGACGGTGTTGCGGTGCCGCAACTTGCCGTTCTCACGCAGCAGGTCGTCCACCTCGGCGCGCACGCGGGCGATCCGCTTGATGCCGCGGGTGTGCACGACGAAGCCGCCGGCCGTGAGGCCGAGGATGAAGCCCGCCACCGGCAGGCCGATCGCCAGGGGCGCCAGCAGCGCCGCCGCCGAAGCGACGAGCAGCGTGACGACCACCGCGAGTGCTCCGAAGTGCTTCTCCGCCCAGTCCAGAGCGGTGTTGACGCGCTTGGGAATCCGCACTCGTCCCTCTCCTTGATCACCACGGCCCGGCCGGGACCGGCGGGGGTCGGTCTTCGATTCGTTGGCCGACGACTGCGACTAACGTCGCGGGCGGCCCGGATGTTCCAGAACGGTGTTGCCGCCGAGAAGAACTCCAAACCATAACAGGCTGTGACGGACCGCCCTTCATGGGACCCTCTTGGTCACGCCTCGTGCCTGGTGGGGCACGGTCACGGTACAGAGATGCGACCACCGGCCGGCGCCGAATATCGTCATGGATTATGAGCACACACTTTGACACCGTGGTCCTGGGCTCCGGCCCTGGTGGATATGTCGCCGCGATCCGTGCGGCCCAGCTCGGCCTCAAGACCGCCATCATCGAGGAGAAGTACTGGGGCGGCGTCTGCCTCAACGTCGGCTGCATCCCCTCGAAGGCGCTGCTGCGCAACGCCGAGCTCGCGCACATCTTCACCACGGAGCAGGAGAAGTACGGGATCAAGGTCGAGGGGCAGGTGTCCTTCGACTACGGCACGGCGTACCAGCGCAGCCGTGAGGTGTCGGAGAAGCTCGTCAAGGGCGTGCAGTTCCTCATGAAGAAGAACAAGATCACGTCGTTCAACGGGCGGGGCACGTTCACCGACCCCAACACCCTCCAGGTGTCCAACACCGACGGGACGAGCGACACCGTGACGTTCGACTCGTGCATCATCGCCGCGGGCGCGCACACCAAGCTGCTGCCGGGCACCTCGCTGTCGGAGCGGGTCGTGACCTACGAGGAGCAGATCCTCAGCTCCGAGCTGCCGGAGAGCATCGTGATCGCGGGCGCCGGCGCCATCGGCGTCGAGTTCGCGTACGTGCTGCACAACTACGGCGTCAAGGTGACGATCGTCGAGTTCCTCGACCGCATGGTGCCCAACGAGGACGCCGACGTGTCCAAGGAGCTCGCCAAGCGTTACCGCAAGCTCGGTGTCGAGGTGCTCACCTCCACCCGCGTCGACGCGATCGACGACTCGGGCGACAAGGTCAAGGTCACCGTGACCGGCAAGGACGGCGCCCAGAAGGTGCTGGAGGCCGACAAGGTGCTCCAGGCGATCGGGTTCCAGCCGAACGTCGAGGGCTACGGCCTGGAGAAGACCGGCGTCCAGCTCACCGACCGCGGCGCCATCGAGGTCGACGGCCGCGGACGCACGTCCGTCCCGCACCTCTTCGCCATCGGCGACGTGACCGCCAAGCTGATGCTGGCGCACGCGGCCGAGGCGATGGGCATCATCGCCGCCGAGACCATCGCCGAGGCCGAGACGATGGAGATCGACTTCGTCATGGTCCCGCGCGCCACCTACTGCCAGCCGCAGATCGCCAGCTTCGGCTGGACCGAGGCGCAGGCCAGGGAGCAGGGCTTCGACGTCAAGGTCGCCAAGTTCCCCTACAGCGCCAACGGCAAGGCGCTGGGCATGGGCGAGGGCGAGGGCTTCGTCAAGATCATCAGTGATGCCAGGTACGGCGAGCTCCTCGGCGCGCACCTGATCGGCCCGGAGGTCACCGAGCTGCTGCCCGAGCTGACCCTGGCGCAGCAGTGGGACCTGACCGTGGAGGAGGTCGCGCGCAACGTGCACGCGCACCCCACGCTCGGCGAGGCCGTCAAGGAGGCCGTGCACGGCCTGGCCGGCCACATGATCAACCTGTGACACCGGTCGCCGGAGTGCTCCGGGCCCCCGTCCTGGCGACAGGCGGGGGCCCGCGGTGTTTCCGGCCGGTGAACGCGCAACGATCTGCCGCGAAAGGCCATTGAGAAGCAACGAAACACCAGGTCAGCGCAAGAACGACGGCTTGGTCGGGGGGCTGCCGGGTTCCTAGGCTTTCGATCGTTCGAATCCTCCGTCCGGAAGCCTCCCCAGGAGCCCGCATGACCGTGTCCCCGGCTATGGAACCGACGTCCGCCGCGACGATGGAGCCCGTCCCCGTCGCGTCGCGGACGCCGGTGCGCGAGGCCGTCCGGCGTCACTACCTGATGTGCCGTCCGGAGCACTTCGCCGTCACGTACGCGATCAACCCGTGGATGGATCCGGCCGCGGGCGCGGACGCGGCACGGGCCGTGGCGCAGTGGGAGGCGCTGCGCTCGGCGTACGTCGCCCTCGGGCACGAGGTGAGCCTGATCGACCCGATCCCGGGCCTGCCGGACATGGTCTTCGCGGCGAACGGCGCGCTGGTGGTGGGCGGCCGGGCCTACGGGGCGCGCTTCACCCACGCGGAACGGGCCGCCGAGGGCCCCGCGTACGCGGACTGGCTGCGCGGCAACGGGTTCCCCGACCTGCTGGAGCCCGCCTGCACCAACGAGGGCGAGGGCGACTTCCTCACGCTCGACCGGGTGATCCTCGCCGGCACCGGCTTCCGCACCGACCTGGCCGCCCACCAGGAGGCCCAGGAGCACCTCGGCCGCCCGGTGGTGACGCTGCGGCTGGTCGACCCGCGCTTCTACCACCTGGACACCGCGCTGTTCCCGCTGGACGGGGACACCGTGGCCTACTACCCCGGCGCCTTCTCCCCCGGCAGCCGGGCCGTCCTGGAGCGGCTGTTCCCGGACGCGGTGATCGCGGACGAGGCGGACGCCGCCGTCCTCGGCCTCAACGCCGTCAGCGACGGCCGCAACGTCGTGGTCAACGCCGAGGCGGACGGGCTGATCAAGCTGCTGGACGAGCGCGGCTTCCGGCCCGTCCCGGTGGACCTCTCCGAGCTGCGCAAGGCGGGCGGCGGCCCCAAGTGCTGCACCCTGGAGCTGCGCACCGCCTGATCACCGCCCTCAACCCCCCGATTACTCTGTGTATTGAGTCGAACGCATAGAGAAATCGGGGGATCTCATGAAACCCGCAGTGCCGGGCCTCGGCCTGGCGGGCCTGATCGGCCTTTCCCTGCTCACCGCGTGCGGCACGGAGGACCGGGCCGCCCAGTTCGCCGACGGCCGGCGCGACACGGTGACGTCCGTCTCGCCGAGCGCGCCGGCGGCCCCGGCCTCGCCGACCGCGTCGCCCAGCACGTCGCCCAGCATGTCGCCCACCACGTCGCCCACCACGTCGTCCACGCCCCAGACGTTCACGATGCCCGACGTCGTCGGCAAGGACGGCCGGGACGCGTTCAACACGATGCGCGGCGCGGGCTACCTGGGCCGGTCCGGCGCCGAGCTGCGCTTCCAGTCGGAGGACGCCGAGCGGGTGTTCGTGATCAAGAACTGGACGGTGACCCGGCAGTCCGCCGCGGCGGGCAGCATCCAGGGCGTCCGCGAGGAGATCACGCTGACCGCCCGGAAATGACGCCCCTGGCCGGAGGGCACCGGCGCCCATCAGTGATCATTGGGGCATGGACTACGGCGACCGGTACGGCCACATCGTCCTCGAGGGCGCGGCGAACGTCCGCGACCTGGGCGGCCATCGCCTGCCGGGCGGCGGCGAGCTGGCCCGGGGCCGCCTGCTGCGCGCCGACGCGCTGAACGCCCTCACCGGCGCCGACCTCGACCGGCTCGCCCCGCTCGGGCTGCGGACCGTGATCGACTTCCGGATGCCCAGCGAGATCGAGCTCAACGGAGGCGACCGGCTCCCGGCCGGGGCCGAACTGGTGCCGCTCCCGGTCGGCGGCGGCAACCTCGACGTGTTCTACGAGGTCATCCTGAGCGGCGACGCGGCCCGCCAGGAGGAGACGTTCGGCGGTGGCCGCACCGAGCACGTGCTCGCCGAGGTCAACCGCGCCTTCGTCGCGATCCCGCAGGAACGGGCCCAGTTCACCGCGGCGCTGCGCCGCGCCGCCGACGCGCCGTCGCTCCCGCTCCTCTTCCACTGCACCGCGGGCAAGGACCGCACGGGCTGGATGGCCGCGATCGTGCTGACCGTCATGGGCGTCCCGCGCGACGAGATCATGGCCGACTACCTGCGATCCAACGACTACCACCGGGCGGGCTACGACCTGCTGCTGCGGCAGCTGGGCGAGACCGGGCAGATGAAGGACCCCGAGCTGCTCCGCCCCCTGCTGGAGCAGCGGCCCGCCTACCTGGAGGCCGCCTTCGACGAGGCCGACCGCCGCTACGGCTCGTTCGACCGTTTCCTCGCCGACGGCCTCGACCTGGACCCGGCCGCCCTCGACGCCCTCCGCGCCAACCTCACCGGCTGAGGCCGGCACCGGTCGAGGCGGGAAGGGCTTCGTCGGCGGCCATGCGGCGGCGGGCCAGGGAGCGGGTGCGCAGCACGCCCGCCACGCCGATCAGCCAGATCGGGATCTGGACCGTCCACGCCACCCGGAACGCCTCCGGGGTGAACTCCCCGTCCGGCGACATCGCGTCCAGCACCAGGCCGATCAGCAGGATCGTGACCAGCGAGGCGACGAAGCCGCCGACGTTGACGATGCCGGTCGCGGTGCCCTGCCGGCCGGGCGGGTTGAACGTCCGGGCGTAGTCGAACCCGATCATCGAGCCGGGCCCGCCCAGGGCGACGCACAGCACGAGCAGCACCAGCAGCCAGGGCGGTGCGGGCGGCGGCCAGGCCAGGGTCACCGCCCACCCGGCCACGCTCAGCGAGGTGATGCCGAGCACCAGCCACGACCGGCGCAGCGGGTACCGTCCCACCAGCCGGCCGACGAACGGGCCGGAGATCATGGTGGCCAGCACGAGCAGGGTCATCAGCATGCTCGCCCGCGCGGGGCTCAGCTCATGGCCGCTGACCAGATAAGGGAATCCCCACATCAGGGCGAACGTGTTCGCGCTGAACTGCGTGACGAAGTGGCTCCACAGCCCGAGGCGGGTCCCCGGGTGCCGCCAGGCCTCGACCACGTTCCGGCCCACCTCCGACGCCCGGACCGCCTTCCGCGGCGGGCCGTCCCGCAGGACGACCAGCGCGAGCACCCCGACGAAGACGCCGAGCGCCGCCGCCGAGCCGAACGCGGCCGTCCAGCCGGGGCCGTGCAGCAGCGCCACCAGCGGGATCGCGCTGAGCACCTGGCCGAGCTGCCCGAGCAGGCCGGTGAGCTGCGTGAACACCGGGATGCGCCGTACCGGGAACCAGGCGGTCACCACGCTGAGAACGCTGATGAACGTCATGGCGTCGCCGGCCCCGACGAGCACCCGGGCGGCCACCGCGAAGCCCACGTCCGAGGCGAACGCCAGCATGGCCTGGCCCGCGGCCATGACCAGGGCGCCGCCCGCGACCATGCGGCGCGGCCCCAGCCGGTCCAGGAGCAGGCCGGCCGGCACCTGGAGCGCGGCGTAGACGACGAGCTGGAGGACGGTGAACGAGGCGAGCATCCCGGCGGAGGTGCCGAAACGGTCGGCCGCTTCGAGGCCGGCGACGCCGAACGAGGTCCGGTGCAGGACCGCCACGATGTACGCGGTGCCGCCCACCGCCCACAGGAGCCAGGCCAGCCGGGGAACCGTGGTGGGGGGATCGTTCTGCACGATTAATCACGATAAGGGGCCGGGCGGGCTGCGATGATCCCTGTCATGTCCGCGATCGGGGCCGTGAACGCGCTCACCCGGCGCTGGGCGGAGACCCTCCCCGGCACGTCGTCGGTGGTGTCAGGGGCGGCGCCTGGCCGTTGCCGGCCTTGCTCGCGTCCGCTGCGGGCGGTGCCGCGCGGGACGAGCTCCGGGCCTCCGCCGGGCTCGGTCACGACGCGTTCACGGACGCCGCCCGCGAGGTCTTCGACGTGGTGAACGCCACACCCGCCGTCCGGCGAGCCACCGGGTCCGTACGCTGGGCGGCGTGTGGGCGGACGTGCGGAAGAGGCTGAACGCGACGCGGGCCGAGCTGGGGGCGGCGGCCGACCGGCTCTATCCGGACGCGCCGCGGGTGGGTTCGAGCGCCCTGCTGGCGCGGCCGGGCTGGGTCCCGGACGCGCCGATCCCGCTGGAGGACGTACGGCTGGAGTGGGAGCCCGCCCCGGAGCCCCCGGCCGTCGTGGATCCCGCCGAGGGGCTGCCGCCGGCCTTCCGTACCTACGCGGACGCGATGGCGGCGCTGGCGCCCCCGGCCGTCTTCGAGGATCGCCCCGCCTACCGGCTGGTCGACGCCGACCTGCGGGCAGCCCGGTTGCGGTTCGGGCCGGCGTCCTACTTCGACGGGGTCAACGTCGGCGAGGCGGTCGCCCACGAGCTGGCCGCCGGTGACGGCGGTGGCCTGCCGCTGCGCACGCGCGTCGGCGACCCGTGCGACCTCACCCGCCGGACGGCGCTGACGGCGATCACGACGGTGACGATCCGGAACGGGCGGCCGGCCTCCTACGTGCTGCACTGGCGCGACCCCGGGAAGGTCGCGCACGCCGGCGGGCTCTACCAGGTCATGCCCGTCGGGGTCTTCCAGCCGCTCACCGACGACGTGGCCGACCTCGATCTCTGGCGGTCGATGCAGCGGGAGTACAGCGAGGAGTTCCTCGGCGCCGACGAGGTCCTCGACTGGAGGGACGTGGAGTTCGCGGCGCTCGCCGGGGCGCTGGACCGCCACCGCGCGGGCGGGCGGCTGCGCGCGCACGTCCTGGGCCTGGGCGCCGACCCGCTCACGTTCGCCGTCGACCTGCTGGCCGTGGTGGTCCTCGACCCGGCCGTCTTCGACGAGCTGTTCGCCGGCCTGGTCCGGGAGAACGCGGAGGGCCGGGTCTCGACGGAGCCGTTCGGCGGGACGGTGCCGCGGCCGATGCAGCCGGCCGGCGCCGCCGCGCTCGAACTGGCGTGGCGGCACCGGGACGTGCTGCTCAGCCGCGGGTGAGGTCCTTCAGCTCGTTCAGGGCGTCGCCCAGGTAGTCCAGGACCTCGGACGGGTCGGGCACCAGGTCGCGGCAGGCGACGATGCCGACGCAGACCCGGCCGTCGTAGGAGAAGACGGTGACGTTGAGGCCGCCGCTGAGGTCGGTGACCACGGAGATCGGGTAGTAGCCCAGGACCCGCGCCCGGCACAGGTAGAGCGGGAACTGCGGGCCCGGCACGTTCGAGATGATCAGGTTGATCGGGCGCACGCTGACGTTCGGCACCGACTGGAGCGTCGGCAGCGCGCCGAGCGCGAACCGGGCGATCGGCCCGGCGAACGCGGCGGGGATCGCGCCGGTCAGCTGCGCGACCCAGCCGCCCGAGGAGGCCACGAAGCGGCGCTTCACCGAGTCCATGTCGGCGCGGACGGCCGCGTACCGTTCGGCCGGGTCGGCGACGTGCACGGCCAGCGGCGCGGCCATCAGCGACACGCTGTTGCCCGCGTCGCCCGCGTCGTCGCCCCTGCGCAGCGACACCGGCACGCCCACCGCGAGCGGGCGGTCGGGCAGCTCGCCGCGCTTGTCGAGCCACTGCCGCAGCGCGGTGGCGCACAGGGCCATGACGACGTCGTTCACGCTGCCGCCGAGGGCGGCCCTGATCTCCTTGACCTCGCCGAGCGGCAGGTCGCCGTACGCGACCGACCGGTGGCGGCCGATCGGCAGGTTGAACGAGGTCGGCGGGGCGCTGGTCCGCGGCGCCTTGGGCAGCTCCTCCCGGCGGAGCGCTCCCTGGACCATCTGGGTCATGAGGCCGACGCCGGGGATCGCCGAGACACCCGGGATCTCGTCCAGGTACGGCGCCGCGCGGGCCACCGAGACGGCGCTGCGGAACGGGTGCATCGCCGTCTTGAGCAGGCCGGTGCTCAGCATGCTCCAGGCGCCCGGCGCGCGGGCGGGCTCGGCGTCGTCGGCGGGGAGCTCGCGCGGCTCGGGAGACAGGTCGAGGAGCGCGGCCAGCGTCTCGGCGGCCATCACGCCGTCGATCGCGGCGTGGTGCGCCTTGACGTAGACGGCGCTGCGGCCGTCCGAGAGCCCCTGGATGATGACCAGCTCCCAGAGCGGCCGGCTCCGGTCCAGGGGCTGCTCGTGCAGGATCGCCACCGCGTCGGCGAGCTGCCGGTCGTCCCCCGGCGCGGGCAGCGCGATCTCGTAGATGTGGCGCCGCGGGTCGAAGTCCGGATCGTCCTCCCAGTACGGGTGGTCGAGACCGAGGGGCACCTCCACCAGCCGCTGGCGGAGCAGACGGGCCGCGAGATGCGCACGCAGCCCGATGAGCTCGACCATGGCGTCGACGGTCAGCCTGCCGCCCGGGCATTCGCGGGCGTCCACGATGCCCAGCCCGGCGATGTGCGCGTGCGTAGTGCTCGTCTCGGCGTGCAGGAAGGTGGCGTCCACTGCGGTCAGTTGGCTCATGCTCGTTCCTGCCTTTGCTCAGGGTGCGCTGGCGTCTACCCCAAGGAAGTACGAAATACCCGAACGTAGGTCAATGAAGGTCGTGAGGAAGTAACTGCGACTTAACAGGGCGTTTCACCACCGTCATCAGCCCAGGCCCACCGTGGAACGGTGGAAACTTTCGACGACCACCGACCTCATGTGGCCAATATCCTTCCGCACTCTGAGACAGTGCCCAACACGGCCAAGATCGCGGCATTAGGGTGGTCCCCCATGACGGGACGACCACTCGCGGAGATCGTCGAATCCGGCTGGGCCACGGCCCTGGAGCCGGTGGCCCCCCACATCGCGCGGGCCGGCGACTTCCTGCGCGCCGAGATCGCCGCGGGCCGCCGCTACCTCCCCGCGGGCGCCCACATCCTCCGCGCGTTCACCCAGCCCTTCGACGACGTCCGGGTACTGATCGTCGGCCAGGACCCCTATCCCACCCCGGGGCACCCGGTCGGCCTCAGCTTCTCGGTCGCCCCCGAGGTCCGCCCGATCCCGGGCAGCCTGATCAACATCTACCGGGAGTACTGCTCCGACCTCGGCCACCCCGAGCCCTCCAACGGCGACCTCACGCCGTGGACGGAACGGGGTGTCCTGCTGCTCAACAGGTCCCTCACCGTCGCGCCGCGCAAACCCGGCTCGCACCGCGGCAAGGGCTGGGAGGAGGTCACCGAGCAGGCCATCCGCGCCCTCGCGGCGCGCGACCGCCCGCTGGTCGCCATCCTGTGGGGCCGCGACGCCCGCAACCTCAAGCCGATGCTGGGCCCGGTCCCCTGCATCGAGTCGTCCCACCCGAGCCCCATGTCGGCCGACCGCGGCTTCTTCGGCTCCCGCCCGTTCAGCCGCGCCAACCAGCTCCTCGAGCAGCAGGGCGCGCAGCCGGTCGACTGGAAACTGCCCTAGGCCCCCTGAGCAGCGGCCTCGGCCCGCACGGGTCAGGGCCGGGAAAGCCGGGAGAGCAAGGCCGCGAACTCCTCGGAGTCGTCGGCCTCCGGCGGGAGCGGGGTCAGGCGGCGCGCGCCGTGGCTCCAGTAGACGCCGCTCGCGCACGGGTCGTCGGCGGCGTCGTGCATCTCGGCGACCACGTCGGAGAAGATCGGCAGGACCTCGCGGACGGACGTCGAGGTGATCGGGTAGAGCAGCAGCGTGCTGTGACAGGGCACGCCGACCAGGGCGCCGTTCTCGTTGTAGCTGGGCAGGAACTGCTCGACCTCGCTGAGGAGGGCGGAGACGTAACGGCTGCCGGGCTTGGTGACGACGCGGACGTTCTCGCCGGGCAGCAGCGGCTGGTCGCGGACCTCGACGTCGGCGAGCTCGCGGTCGTGGGTGTTGGTCATCACGTAGCCGAGCTTGCGCAGGCCCAGCAGGCCGGCGCGGGCCTTGGTGAGCGGGCCGCCGTAACGCGGGTGCTCGATCATGACCATGGCGTCGAAGTGGTCGCCGGCCGGGACGACCACCAGGCCCTCGCGGTCGCGCGGCGCCAGCTTGGGCACGATGCGCAGCCGCAGCAGCTCCCGGACGTCGCCGAACAGCTCCATCTCGCCGACCGCCAGGAACGCGCGGTCGCCGACCTCGCGCAGCCAGTCGTCGATGACGCCCGGCCAGGCGTCCCTGGGCTCGCGGGCGCAGCGCTCCAGGACGGTCCAGCTGGACGCCCGCGCCTCGGAGCGGCCCACCGGCAGCACGACCTCCGAGGTGCCCGAGTCGAACCAGGCGCTCGGCGCGACCGCCGGCAGCAGGTCCCGGATGAGCGCGTGCACGCCCGCCGCCGCGTCCAACGGTTCCATGCTCAGCTCCTCTCATCCTTCTCCCGGAACGTCCTGCCCTAAGCCTCTCAGAGATCGGGCCGAATGTGGGATGCATCGCCCGTGCTCGCTGATCATCAGCTGCACGGGTACGGTGCATCCATGTCCGAAATCGTGTACCCACCGGTGATCAAGGCGGCGCAGGGTCTCTTCAAGGCGCTCGGCCTCAAGTTCCGCCTCGAAGGGACCGAGAAGATCCCGAGCACCGGCGGCGCGGTGCTGGTCAGCAACCACATCAGCTACCTCGACTTCATCTTCGCCGGGCTGGCGACCCACCCGGCCGGCCGGCTCGTCCGGTTCATGGCGAAGAAGGAGATCTTCGACAACAGGATCGCCGGGCCGCTGATGCGCGGCATGCACCACATCCCGGTGGACCGGCAGGCGGGCGCGGCCTCCTACAAGGCCGCGCTGACGGCGCTGAAGGGCGGCGAGATCATCGGCGTCTTCGCCGAGGCCACGATCAGCCGGTCGTTCACGGTCAAGGACATCAAGAGCGGCGCGGTCCGGATGGCGGTGGCCGGCGGCGTGCCGCTGGTGCCGATCACCATCTGGGGGCCGCAGCGCCTCTGGACCAAGGGCCGCAAGCGCCGGCTGTTCCAGCGCAACGTGCCCGTCACGATCCTCGTCGGCGAGCCGATGTACCCCAAGCGCGGCGACGACTACGACAAGGTCACCGAGGAGCTGCGCAGCCGCATGGCCGAGCTCCTGGAGAGGGCCCAGCGCGAGTATCCGGAGATCCCCAAGGGCGGCGAGACCTGGTGGCAGCCGGCCTACCTGGGCGGCTCGGCGCCGACCCCGGAGGAGGCGGCCGAGCTGGACGCCAGGGAGGCCGAGGAACGCCAGGCCGCGCGGGAGGCCCGCAAGGCCGAGCAGGCCCTCGAGGAGGGGCGGCCTCGCAAGGAGGAGGGGTCCGGCTCCTGAACGGAGCGTAATTCGTTGGACGTGGGCCGTCCCGGCGTCTGATCATCGGAGGCATGACCGAGCGGCCGCAGGAGATCCTCCATCTCGTCGAGCCCCGGGACCCGCACGCCGATCCCGGGGCGGACCTCGGCCTGCCCGTGGTCCTCAACCTCAACGACGGCAACTCGCCCGCCGACGTGATGGACGTGCTGTCGCTGCGCCCGTTCGCGTCCGGCGAGCAGCCCTGGTCCAGGTCCACCCAGCTCGACCAGGTCAAGTCGGACGCCCCGCTGCGGCCCGCCGCGGCGCGGGTGATCCGGACGGCGCACGAGAAGGGCAAGGAGTCGGTCCTCTACGAGGGCGACGGCTGGACCCTGCTCACCAACCGGTGGAAGCACGGCAGCGCGTACGTCGCGGTGTCGGCCGTCTCCGACGAGCTGGCCCGGGAGGTGCTGGACGAGTGCGTCCGGGACGCCACCGAGCCGCCCAAGGAGGACGAGAGCGCGGTCCAGATGGGCTTCTGGCACCTGGGCGGGCGCGGCCCGATCCGCAGCGAGCGCACGATCTCGGCCGACGACTGGACGGAGATCCGGCGCAACTACACCGCGCCCGTCGCCGCGGCGCTCGACCAGGTCATGGGCCTGACGCGCGAGGAGGTCGCGGGCCGGCTCCTGCTGCTGCACGGGCCGCCCGGCACCGGCAAGACCACGGCGCTGCGGGCGCTGGCGCGTTCCTGGAACGCGTGGTGCCAGTCCGACTGCGTGCTCGACCCCGAGGCGCTGTTCGGCGCGCCCGGTTACCTGATGCAGGTCGCGGTGGGCGAGGGCGACGACGATGACAACCGCCGCTGGCGCCTGCTCGTCCTGGAGGACTGCGACGAGCTGATCCGCGGCGAGGCCAAGGACGCGGCCGGGCAGGGCCTGTCCCGCCTCCTCAACCTCACCGACGGCATGCTCGGCCAGGGACGTGACGTCCTGGTCGCGATCACCACGAACGAGGACCTGGCCCGGCTGCACCCCGCGGTCGTCCGGCCCGGCCGGTGCCTCGCCCAGATCGAGGTCGGCCCGCTCACCCGCCCCGAAGCCCTCGCCTGGCTGGACGAGGGCGCGGAGGACGGCGCCGAGGACACGGCGGGCACGGCCGGCACGGCCCGGATCGGGCCCGGCGGGGCGACGCTGGCCGAGCTGGTGGCGCTGCGCAAGGGCGAGGTACGCCCCGCGATCGAGAGCGCCCCGGCGACCGACACCGGCTTCTACCTCTGACCGGCACCTCGGCCGACCTCCGGCCGGCGGGTCCGGCCGGCGGGTCCGGCCGGGGCCGTCAGCCGGCCTTCGCCAGGGCCTGCTCGACGTCGGCCCAGAGGTCGTCGGGGTGCTCGATGCCGACGGACAACCGCACGGTGCCCTCGCCGATCCCGGCGGCGGCCAGCGCGGCGGCGTCGAGCTTGCGGTGGGACGTGCTGGCCGGGTGCATCACCAGCGTCTTGACGTCGCCGAGCGAGGGCGCGAGCGAGACGAGCCGGACGGCCTCGACGAACGTGCGGCCCGCCGCGCGCCCTCCCGCGAGCTCGAACGAGAGCACGCCGCCGCCCCTGCCGCCCAGCAGCCGCCCGGCGGCCTCGTGCTGGGGGTGCTCAGGCAGCCCCGGGTAGTCGACCCTGCGCACCGCCGGGTGCCCGGACAGCCGGCGGGCCAGTTCCAGCGCCGTCTCGTTCTGCCGCGCCACCCGCAACCCCACGGTGGCCAGGCCGCGGAGGGCCAGCCAGGCGGCGAACGGGTCGGCGGTGGAGCCCAGCTCGACCGCGTGGTCCCACACCGTGCGATGTACGGCGGCGTCGGCGAAGACCGCGATGCCGCCGACGATGTCGGAGTGGCCGCTCAGGAACTTGGTCGCCGAGTGCACGACGATGTCCACGCCGTGCTCGATCGGCCGGCACAGGAGCGGTGTGGCGAAGGTGTTGTCGACGACCGTCAGCACCCCGGAGCCCTCGCCCAGCGCGCCGGCGAGGGCGGGCAGGTCGGCCACCTGGGTCGTCGGGTTGGCGATCGTCTCCAGGTAGAGGACCTTGGTCTCGGGGCGCAGCGCGTCGCGCACCTCGGCGGGGTCCTCGCCGCTCACGTACGTGACCTCGACGCCCCAGCGTTCGGTCAGGTCCTTCAGCAGCGTGTACGTCCCGCCGTACAGGCACGACTGGGCGATCACGTGGTCGCCCGACTTCAGCAGGGCCATCAGCACGGCGTTGATCGCGCCCATCCCGGACGCCGTCGCGTGCGCCGAGACGCCGCCCTCCAGGTCGGCCACCGCGTTCTCGAACGCGCGGACCGTCGGGTTGCCGAGGCGGTTGTAGAAGAAGGCGCCGTCCGGGCCGTCGAAGGCGGCGGCCATCTCGTCGGCGTCGTCGAACGCGAAGAGGTGGCTCTGGTAGATCGGCACGCCCAGCGGGCGGCTGCCGGCGGGCGTGGTCACGGCCGGGTGGACGACGCGGGTCTCGGGGTGCTCAGTGCTCATGGCACCAGCCTCGGCCGAGGTGATCGCGCGCCACAGGGCCAATTCGGAAATGTGGCCTGGCTCCCCGGGACCGGAGCCGCCTCCGCACCCCGCGGCAGAGGCGACCCGCGGTCGAATCCGAGCATCGCCCGGAACGGGGCCGCGCCGCATCCGTGCGACCACTGCACCCACCACGTACACACGGCGGGATCATGCGCCGTGCTCAGGAGGCGCGGGGCACCAGCAGCCTGCGGTAGACGCACCGCAGGCTGTGGAGGTCACTGACGGGCTCGGGGAAGACCACCCGCAGGTCGAGCGGTTCGAGGTGCTCGTCATGGCCGTCCGATCCGGTGACATACCTACAGCGCAGCCACATGCCGTAGCGGTCCAGGGACAGCGGCCGGACGACCGGCACGAGGCCGGGTCCGCCGTCGGCGCCGCCGATCCGGCCGGTGATCCGGTCGCCGACCAGGGCGGCGAGCTCCGGCCGGTGCGCGGCGTCGAGGTGCTCCAGGATGCCGCCCTCGATCGCGACGAACGGGTCGGGCGACGCGGCGGCGTACTCCTCCGGCTCCAGGGTGGCGGTCCCCCACGCGTCGTCGACCTCGACCTCGGCGACCTCCAGGGCGAGCAGCGTCCAGTCGCCGTTCCCGTCGAGGTCGAGCAGTTCGGGGCGCGGGTGCAGGCGCGACAGCCGGACGGCCGCGTCGCGGCGTTCACCGGCCGGGACCTCGGTGACCCAGCCGTGCAGCCAGGCCCGCCCGCGCACGCGGTCGGCGAGCGCGACCGGGGCCACGTCGGAGATCCGCAGGGTGGCGGGCAGGTCGGGCTCGCCCTTCAGCGCAACGGCGACGGGCGACGCCGCGGGAATGAGCAGCAGCGACCGGCCGTTCTCCTCAGTGACATGCGCCGTCACCGGCGCGTACGGGACGCCGGGCGCCGCGAGGACGCCGTCGGCGACCCCGTAGGCGAGCGTCCGCGCCCTCTCCGCCGCGCTCGGCCGTTTCACACCTCGTCCGATAGCGCTGAACCTGCGACCCACGCCGCACCCTCCCTTGACGTCGTAGGTTAGCCTTGCCTAACTAAGGTTCACCTAACCACTGAAGGAGGACAATGAACAACCCCCGCCCGAAGGTCCGGCTGTCCCGGGCCCTCGGCATTCCGCTGACCCCGAAGAGCGTGAAGTACTTCGAGGCCCGCCCCTACCCGCCCGGCATGCACGGCCGGGCGCGCAAGAACGAGTCCGACTACAAGGTCCGCCTGCGCGAGAAGCAGCGGCTGCGCGCGCAGTACAACATCCGCGAGGCGCAACTGCGCAACGCGTTCGCCAAGGCCAACAAGGTCAAGGGCACCAAGACCGGCGAGGCCCTCATCGTCGACCTGGAGCGCCGCCTGGACGCCCTGGTGCTGCGCGCCGGCTTCGCCCGCACGATCTACCAGGCCCGCCAGTTCGTCGTGCACCGCCACGTGCTGGTGAACGGCGGCCGGGTCGACCGGCCCTCCTACCGGCTCCGCCCCGGCGACGTCATCACGATCGCCGAGCGCAGCCGCTCCATGGTGCCGTTCCAGGTCGCCGCGACCGGCGCCCACACCGAGAACGTGCCGCCGTACCTGGACGTGCGCCACGAGGCCCTGGCCGCCCAGTTCGTCCGCCTGCCCGAGCGCGCCGAGATCCCGGTGATCTGCGATGAGCAGCTCGTGGTGGAGCACTACTCGCGGTAACGGCGGGCCCTGGGCCTGGACAGGTGTCCGCCTCCATCGGTTAGCATCAACCTAGCGATTGCTTGGCACAGTGTTGACCAGCGCAGACCGATGGAGGCCCCAGGACATGATCGAATTCCACCCCGTCACAGCGAACATCGGCGCCGAGGTCACGGGAATCGACCTGACCAAGCCCCTTGACGAGGAGCAGGTCCAGATCGTCCGGCAGGGCCTGCTCGACAACTACGTGCTGTTCTTCCGGGACCAGCACATCGACGACGCCCAGCACGAGGCGTTCGCGATGAACTTCGGGACCCTCGACATCCCGAAGATGAACGTCGACGGCGGGGCCATCCACGTGCTCGACCAGACCGCGCCCAAGGGCGAGGGCGGCGACCAGTGGCACTCCGACAACACGTTCATGAAGCGCCCGCCGACCGGCTCGCTGCTGCGCGCGGTCATCCTGCCCGAGGTGGGCGGCGACACCAACTGGGCCAACATGTACCTGGTGTACGACTCGCTCGCCCCCTGGCTCCAGCGTCTGTGCGACGAGCTGTACGCCGAGCACGACCTGACGATGTCCATCTCCAAGGCCATCGACAAGGGTCACCGCTTCGACCTGCGCGACATGCAGGACAAGAACCCGCCGCAGATCCACCCCGTCGTCCGCGTCCACCCCGAGACCGGCCGCAAGGCGCTCTACGTCAACCGCTCCTCGGTGACGCGCCTGATCGGGCTCTCGCGCCGCGAGAACGAGGCGATCCTGCCCCTGCTGTTCGACGCCGTCCGCGACCCGCAGTTCCAGGTCCGCCTCAAGTGGCGCCCCGGCACCCTCGCCTTCTGGGACAACCGGCCCACCCAGCACTACGCGGTCGCCGACTACACCCAGCGCCGCAAGATGCACCGTGTCACCTTCATGGCTCCCGAGTCGGTCGACAGCGGCGTCCCGACCGGCCCCGGCGGTGTCACCGGCGAGGACTCCCCCGCCGAAGCCGCCGCCGCTCGCTACCTCTGAAACCCCTGCGATCCGGTGGCCGTGCCCGCGGGCGCGGCCACCCGGTCATGCGCCCGGACCCTCAGCGCAGGTCGCCCAGCTCTACTCTCGCGTGGGCTCGGAGGACCGTGAGGGCCTCTATGAGCGTGCGGTAGGTCTCTCCGGACAGCGGGCCGGAGAAGTGGGCCTTCAGGGTCTCGGTGTGGACGCCGGCGGCTTCGGCCAGCTTGTCCCGCCCCGCCTCGGTGAGGGCCACGAGCTGGCGGCGGCGGTCGCCGGGGGCCTGGTGACGGCTCACCAGGCCGGCGGTCTCCAGGCGGTCGACCAGGCGGGTCATGCCGCCGCTGGTGAGGATCAGGCGTTCGGCCAGCTCGCCCATGGTCAGCTGGTCGGCGCCCGCGCGGTCCAGATGGAGCAGCACCTCGAACGTCGCGTGCTTGATGCCGCAGCGGCGTTCGAGCTCGCGGCCGGCGATGCGTTCCAGCGCGGCGGTCGCGCCCAGGAGGGCGCCGAACTCGTGCACCACCGGGTCCCGGCGTCCCTCCATGCGCACCTCCGATGCCGAACACGTGCAACGCCCCGTACGGCTCCAGTTATGCCGTACGGGGCGTCGTGAGGCGTTCAGAACGCGCCGGAGGTCAGTTCTTCGGCTTCTGCGTCGGGGACGGCTGGGTGCTCGGAACGTTGGGCAGCTGGCCGCTGGAGCCCGAGCCGTCGTCGCCGGAGGCGTTCATCTGGCTGACCTTCCACTGGCCGCCCTCGTTGACGAACGCCAGCCGGATGAGGCTCTGCGGCACCGAGCTGGTCTGCTTGCCGTCGCTCACCGTGATGTCGACCGAGACCACGGCGGTGGCGAACTTGCCGTCGACGCCGCCGACGAAGACCTGCTTGGTCTTGGACGCCAGCGAGGCGTTGGGGCTGGTCTTGAACGCGCCCGCCAGGCCCGGCGCCGTCTGCGACTTGTACCGCTCCAGCAGGTCGCCGGTCATGAGCTTCTGGATCTTCTCCATCTGGCTCTGGTAGTTGGACGCGTTGTAGGACGTCGCCAGGTTGCCGAACGCGGTCGCCTGCTCGGTGATCTCGGCGCGGGCGTCCTCCTTGCCGGTCGCCGAGCTCGCGGTGCGCCACTGCCAGATCGCCAGGCTCGCCAGCAGCGCGACCAGGACGACCACGACGATCGCGGCCGTGCGCGGCAGGCCGAGGACGGTCGGCCCGGCGGGGTCGGGAGCGGGGGCCTTCGGCTTCGGCTTGGGCTTCGCCTTGGCCTTGGGCGCGGGCTCCTCGTCCTCCTCCTCGTCCTCGTCCTCGATCTCCGGTTCGACGATCACCGGCTTCTTCTTGGCGGCCGGCCTCTTGCGCGGGGCCGGCTCGTCCTCTTCTTCCTCGTCGAGGGATTCGAGCACCTCGTCGAGGTCCTCGTCGTCGAGCACCTCGATGACCCGGACGCGGCGCTTGCGCTTGGCGGCGGGCTTGGGAGCGGTCTCTTCGGCCCGAGCCTCCGTGGTCTCGTCCGGCTCGGTCTCGTCCGCCCCCACGGCGTCGGCGTCCTTGGAGGTCTTGGCAGTCACTTCGGAGTCTCCTCGGGTGGGGGTCAGTCGTCGTCCTTGCGGCGTCGCAGCCTGATCCGGGACACCACGGGAACGGAACCCATCATGACCTTGATCAGCACCAACAGCGCAAGGAGCGGGGGGACGTAGATTAGCCAAGCGGGCGGTCCACCGGCAGAGTCCCGCGCCTGATTCGCGGCATTCTTTGCCTTCATGTCCGTCGTCTTCTGGATCGACGGGTCATGCGTCGGGACGGTCTGACCGGGGTTCTTGGCCTTGTAGGGCTTCTGCTGGACGTTCTTGACCGGGTCGCGGCCGCCCGGGCAGGTGAGCATCTTGCTGACCGTGGGCTGCGGCAGCGGATACTTGAACTCGAGCGTGGCCTTGGTGTTGAGGGTGAGCAGGAAGGCCACGTTGAGGACCGGTTCGCCCTGGTCGGTGCCGATGATGCCGTCCAGCACCGCCTGGAGCTGGGGCGCCATGCGCAGCGCGTCGTTCAGGTCGCGCAGCGCGTTCGGGTTGTGCTTGCGCAGGCCCAGCGTGCCGAGCGAGTCGACCGTGCACTCCAGGTCCGCGCCCGAGCGGTCCAGCAGCGCGTTCACCGTGTTGAGCAGCTCGGGACCGGTCTCGACCAGCTCGGCGAGGTCACCGCGGGAGGCCTTGAGCGCGGCGGTGAGCGCGGCGATGTTGTCGATGCCGGCCGCCAGGTCGCCGCGGTTCTGCGCCAGCACGCTGGTGATCTTGCCGAAGTCCTTGGTCAGCCCGTCCAGCAGCTCGCTGTTCTCGGCGAACGTGGCGGACAACTGGTCGCTGCCGGCGATGACCTGCCGGAGCGAGTTCTCCCGCCCCGACCAGCCCGCGGCCAGCTCGTGCGTGAGCACCTGGACGTCCTCGGGCTTGATGGCCTTCAGCGAGTCGATGACCGCGCCGAACAGGTCGCCGTACTTGGGCGGCACCTTGGTCTGCGACACCGGGATCACCGTGCCGGGCTTCATCTTCGGCCCGTTCGGGTCGACGCCGGCCGGCGGGGTCAGCTCGACGACCGGCTCGCCGACCGCCGACTTGCGGGCGGCCTGGGCGGTGACGCCCTGCGGGATCGTCACGCCGCGCTCGATGTCGAGCCGGACGACGACCTTGTCCTTCTGCAGCTTCACCGAGTCGATCTTGCCGATCCGGGTGCCGAGGTAGTCGACCTCGAAGTTGGGGTGCAGGCCGGGCGACGACTGGAACTCGACGGTGATCGCGTACGGCCGGTCGATGAAGTCGAACCGGACCACGTTGTTGAACGCCCAGACCACCATGACCACGGCGAGCAGGGCGAACACGCCGAGGTTGATCGTGAGGCGTCTGTTCATCGCGGCGTCCTCAGCATCTTGTCGAGGTCCGGTAGCGCGCCCCGCAGTTCCTTGGGCACCTGATCGGCGTTCGTCTTCTCGCTGTTGCCGGGCAGGCCGGGGATGACCGCGCTGCCGTCCGGCCACACGATGCGCAGCAGCGGGTAGAGCAGCAGCTGGCCGTCATAGCTGGCCTTGGGCAGCTTGTCGGTGAACGTGACCAGGCCGTTCACCAGGTCGGTCAGCCGCTTGCGGTTGTTGCCGAGCTGGGCGAGCACCGGATCGAGGTCGCTCAGCAGGGTCTTGAACCGGACGACGCGGCCTTCGAGGACCTTGTCGTTGAGCTCCCTGGCCATCCGGGTGAGCCGCTCGACCACGTCAAGGATCTTCTCCTTGTTGTCGCGCAGCAGGCGGGTGGTCTTCTCCAGCTCGACCGGCGCCCTCTCCAGCTCGCCGCCGCCCTTGGCCAGCGAGTTGCCGAGCCTGGCGAAGTCGTCGACCGCCGCGCCGAGCTGCGCCCGCTGGTCGGCGAAGACCTTCACCAGGTCACCGGACTTGGCGATGATCGAGTTGAGCTTCTCGCCGTTGCCGTCCAGCGCGGTCGCCCCGGCGTTGACCACGTTCGCCACGTCGTCGCCGGCCAGCGCCTTGAGCAGCGGGCCGGTCTGCCCGACGACCTCCTCGAACGCGGGCTGCACGCTGGTGTTGGCGATGTCGGCGCCGGTCGCCAGGAACGGGCCCTGGTCCAGCCGGCCGCCCGGCGGCAGCCGGAGGTCGACGAAGTTCTCGCCGAGCAGCGAGGTGATCTTGATCTCCGCGGTGATGGTGCGCGGGACGCGGATGTCGTCCTTGATCGCCATCGTGACCCGGGACCTGTAGGTGGCCTTGTCGAGCTCCACCTTGGTCACGGTGCCGACCTTGACGTCCGACATCTGCACGCTGTGCCCGGCGACCAGCCCCTGCACGTCGGTGAACGTGGCGCGCAGGGTCAGCCCGCCCTTGGGCGCGCCGGCCGTCTGGTAGGAACAGCCGGTCACCGCCAGCACGGCGGCGAGCATGACGAACGGCAGCCCGCGCAGCGTGCGCGCCGCGCCCGCCGTGGAGGTGCGGCCCGGCCGCCTCATCCGCCGCCTCATCAGTTGCCTCCGTTCTGCCACGGACAGTTGGAGTGGGGCTCGGGCAGCGGGCAGTTGACCTCGTCCGACTTCATCAGCCCCTTGAGCCAGGTGCGCAGGAACGCGTCGGTGGCGAAGCGGATCTGCAGCGACTTGTTGTCGGGGTTGTAGCCGTTGAGCAGCGCCCGGTCGATCCCCGGCAGGGCCTTGACCAGCAGCGCCAGCTGCTGGGAGTTGCCCTTCAGCACGAGCGCGACCTTGGTGAGGACCGCCAGGTCGTACGGGAGCTGGCCCTTGTACTTCTGGATCAGCTTGTCGCCGTTCTTGGACAGTTCGAGGATGCCGGCGATGAGGTCCTGGATCTCGCCGCGCTCGGCGCTGAGCACCCGGGTGGCCTCACCGAAGTTGCGGATCATCTGGCCGAGCACCTGCTCCCGGCCGCGGACCACGCCGGCCAGCCGGTTGAGGTTCTGCGCGACCTCGATCAGCTGCTTGTCCTGGCCGGCGATGTTCTCGACCAGCCGGGCGCTCTGCTCCAGCGTGGCGTTGAACTCCTTGCCGTTGCCCTCGAACGAGCCGGCCGCCTGCCCGAGCGCGTTCTGCATCTTGGTGGGGTCGAGCGCGTTGGCCAGGTTGGTGAACGAGCTGAGCGCGTCGTCCACCTCGACCGGGACGCTGGTGCGCTCGATCGGGATCTGGTCGGAGGTCTCCTTGGCCTGCCCCGGCTTCCAGGCCGGGTGCAGGACGAGGTTGCGCTCGCCGACCAGGTTGAGCGGCACGATCGAGGCCTGCACGCCCTGCGGCAGCGGGACGTCGCCGCGGATGTGGAAGGTGACCTTGACCTTGTCGCCCTGGTTCTCGACCGAGTCGACCAGGCCGACGTCGGCGCCCATCACCTTGACCTTGGAGTCCTTGTAGAAGGAGCGGGCCTTGGGCACGTAGACGGTCATCTCGCGCTTGCCGCCGCCGGACGCCTCGCTGATCGCGGAGCAGCCGCCGAGGGAGGTGACCATGGCGGCGCACAACCCGACGACGAGCGGGAGGCGCGCTCCGGGGCGCTTGGCTGCCGTGGCCATCAGTTGCCTCCGCCCTGGGTGCCCGAACCGTGCCGGGTGGAGATCGGACCGGGTGGCTGGAGCGGCCCGAGCCCGGTGAGCAGCCCCTCGACCCACGGGCCGTTGCCCTTGAGGGCGGCGACGCGCATGAGCGTCGGGCCGAGCAGCGAGAAGTCGGTGTTGAGCGCGTCCATGTTCGGCGCCAGCCGGGTGGTCAGCAGGTGCAGGTTGTCGAGCAGGTTGTTGAGCTCACGCTGGTGCTGCGAGATCACGTTGGACAGGGTGCGGACCGTGCTGCTGCCCTGCCCGATCGTCGCGGCCAGCTCGTTGCGCCGTTCGACCAGCGTCTGGAGCAGGATCTGGCTGTCGGTGATGATCTGCTTGAGCTTCTCGTCCTTGGCGGCGAGCACGCCGGTGATGTTCTTGCTGTTCTCGATCAGCTTCTGGATCTCGGGCGTCGCGTCGTTGAGCGTGCGGCTCAGGCTCTGCACGTTGACCAGCATCTGCCTGAGCTTGGGCGCGTTCGGCGACTCGATCTTCGAGACCTGGGTGAGCAGCTTGTCGATGCTCTTCTGGTCGAGCTTCCCGACGATGTTCTGCGCGCCCTCGATGGCGTCCGGAACGGTGAACGGCACGCTGGTGCGCTCGAGCGGGATGCGCCGGCGCCCCTCGGTGACCTCGGACATGTAGGGCTTGGCCACCGGGCCGGTCAGCCGCAGGTAGCGGCCGCCCAGCAGGGTGGCCGTCTGGATCTCGGCCCGGGTGGCCGGGCCGAGGTCGATGCCCGCGTCGATGTGCCAGGTCACGATGACGGCGCCTTGCTTGAAGTCGGGCTCGACCGCGGTGATCCGGCCCGCCTTGACGCCCGCGACCCGGACGTCCTGGCCGGTCTTCAGGCCGGCGGTGTCGGAGAACACCCCGCTCATCGTGTAGCCCCGGTCGAACAGGTGAAGCTGCCCGACGGCGAACGCGAAGACGCAGCACGCGGCCAGCACGCTCAGCGAGACGATGGCGACGACCTTGTGGTTGACGTCGCGGAGCGACTTGAGCGCCATCAGTTGCCCCCCGTCTTGCCGGTGAGCATCGCCTTGAGCTTGGCGAGGTCCGCCTGGGACGGGCCCTGCTGCGCCTGGCTCTCGGTCTTGGGGAACTCCATCGGGAAGGGGCACGGCCCCTGCACGATGTTGAGGCACAGCGCGTTCGTCCGAAGGAAGTTGCCGCCGTTGGCGGAGGCGAACAGCTGGCGCATCGTGAGCGGGAGGTTCTGGACCATCTTTTCCAGGTTGTCGACGTTGAGGCGGAACGTCTCGGCGAACTTGGCGAGGTTGCCGACGATCCGGGCGAGCTGCGCGTCGTTGCCGCCGAGCACCTGGTTGAGGTTGGTGGTGACGCCGGCGACCTCGACCACCGCGTTCTCGAGCAGCTTGTGGTTGTTGGCGAACACCTTGGTCAGCTCGGCGAGGTTGTCGACGCTGGCGGCGATCTGCCGGTCGCGGACGGCGACCGCGCTGCTGACCGTCTCGTAGTCCTTGATCATCGAACTGATCGTCTGCTTGCGGGCGGCGAACGTCTGGAGCAGGCCGTCCAGGTTCTGGATCATCAGGTTGATGTTCTGCTCGTTGCCGTCCAGCGCCTGCGAGAACGAGAAGAGGATCTTGTTGATCTGGACCGGGTCGAGGTTGCGCGTGATCGGCCCGAGGCTGTTGACGACGTCGCCCAGGTCGACCACCGACCGGGTCTTGGGCACCCGGGCGCCGGCGGCGAGCCTGGCCTGGCTGGTGCCCGGCTCCAGGTAGACGATGCGCTGGCCCATCGCGTTGCGCCAGCGGATCGCGGCGGTCGAGTCGTCGGGCACCCGCACGTCGTGGTCGATCTCCATCCCGACGACGGCCTTGCCCCGCTCCACCTTGATGCTCTTGACCTGGCCGACGGGGGCGCCGGCCACCTTGACCACGTCACCCTCGAGCAGGCCCGTGACGTCGTCGAAGGTCGCGCTCAGCTTGTAGCGCTTGTTGAAGCTGGTGCCGAGGATCTGCTGCCCGATGAAGAACGTCAGCAGCCCGGTGATCACGACGAAGACGCCGAACTTGATGGTGACGCCCCACTGGGGCCCGCGTCCGGTCGTGCGCTTGAGAGGGCTCATGGCCGCGCCCCCGTTCCGTTGGTGGTGCCGTTGCGCGGCGTGTTGCCGGCCCTGGGGTCGGCGTCGGGGTCGGTCTTGATCTGGAAGGCGGTCTGCTTGGGCTCCTGCGGGCAGACGTCCACGAAGATGCCGCACAGGTCGAGCGGCAGCGGTGCGCGCGCCTGCGCGAGCAGCGACCCCTCGGGGCCCGGCACCCGGATGACCTGGGAGAGCAGCGCGAAGAAGCCGTTGACGCTGTCGATCAGGAGCGGGATGTTGCGCCGCTGGCGCGCCATGACGGAGATGACGTCGCCGCCGCCGTCGATGACCGAGCTGAGGTTGTTGCCGTGCTGGGCGGTGAACGTGCCGACCCGGTCGGCCAGCTCGCCGCCCTCGTCGAGCAGCTGGGAGACCTTGTCGGGGTTGCCGTTCAGCGCGGGGGCCAGGTCGTTGAAGTCGCCGGTGAACCGCACGATGGTGCCGCCCTTGCCGCCGACCGTGCCGCCCAGCAGCCCGATGTCGTTGATGAGGCTCTGGATCACCGCGCGGTTGGCGTGCGCGGCGTCGATCACCTTGCCGCCGTTGTCGATGGTGCGGCGCAGCGCCGGCCCCTGCCCGGAAAGCCCGGCGCCGAACGTGTGCACGATCGCGGCCACCTCGTCCGGGTTGATCGCCTTGGTGAGCCGGTAGGCGGGCCAGGCGGTGTCGGACAGCTCCTGGGGGTCGGTGGTCTGCGCGACGGTGCCGCCGTTCGACAGGTAGGGGCCGGTGAGCTCGTGCGCGCCCAGCTCGAGCACCAGGTCCTTGGGGCCGAACACCGACACCGGCTCGATCCGGGCACTGGAGGTGTCGGCCACCCTGATGCCCTTGTCGACCCGCATCCGCACGCTGACCTTGCCCGCCTTGTCGAGCTTGACGGTCTCGACGGTGCCGACCGTGATGCCGCGGATCTTGACGTCCGACTTGCCGGGGTCCAGTCCCTGCCCGGCCCGGCCGAACGTGGCGGAGTAGTAGGTCGAACCCGCGGTGCCCTGCTGCGAGCCGAGCACCACGAAGACCGCGGCGGCGGCGATGACGCCCGCGCCCACCAGGCCGAAGGCCGTCCGGGATCGGTTGGAGAGAGGTTCCTCGCTCATCCGGTCAACCTCACAGTGCTGCCGTGCCCCCAGAAGATGTACGAGAGGACGAGGTTCATCAGGATCATGAGGATGGTCGACTCGCGGATCGCCCGCCCGGCCGCGACGCCGACGCCCACCGGACCGCCCGCCGCGT
Source organism: Spirillospora sp. NPDC047279 (assembly GCF_040643285.1). Taxonomy (NCBI): domain Bacteria; kingdom Bacillati; phylum Actinomycetota; class Actinomycetes; order Streptosporangiales; family Thermomonosporaceae; genus Spirillospora; species Spirillospora sp. NPDC047279. The sequence continues at coordinate 477,708 of NZ_JBEYUA010000003.1, read as the reverse complement.
AGTAGCCGCGGTAGCAGTGGACGAACATGATGATGAACGCGAACACCGCCACCTTGATGACGCTGTAGAACACGTCGATCGGCGGCAGGTACAGGTGGAAGTAGTAGTCGTAGATGCCGGGCGAGAGGCCGAAGTACTGGATGGTGATGAACCTCGTGGCCCAGAAGGCCATGAAGAGCGACACCAGGTAGAGCGGCACCAGCGCGATGACGCCGGCCGCGACGCGGGTGCACACCAGGTAGGCCAGCGAGTTGATGCCCATGACCTCGAGCGCGTCGATCTCCTCTGAGATCCGCATCGCCCCGATCTCGGCGGTGAAGCCGGTGCCGACCTGGGCGACGAGCGCGACCCCGGCGATGATCGGGGTGACCTCGCGGACGTTGGAGTAGCTGGCGACCAGGCCGGTGAAGGCCTCCGCGCCGATACGTTCCAAGCCCGGATAACCCTGGAGGCCGACCATGGCCCCGGTGGCCAGCGACATCGTCGCGATGACGAAGATCATGCCGCCGCCGATCACCAGCGCGCCGACGCCGACGGTGATGTCGCTGACCTGCTTGAGCAGCGTCTTGCCGTACTTGCGGCGCAGGATGATGTCGAAGAACAGGTGGTAGAGCACCCGGCCGAGGAAGATCGGGAGGTTCGCCGAGGCGACCAGTCCCGCCGAGCGGTCCGAGACCGCCCGGCCGAGCTTGCGTACGGGGGATATGGCGACCATCAAAACCTCGGGGGGAAGAGGACCTGGTAGATCATGGTCAGCACGTAGTTGGTGAGGAACACCACGATCGAGGTGACCACCACCGCCTGGTTGACCGCGCGCCCCACGCCGACCGGGCCGTAATCGCAGTTCATGCCCATGTAGCAGGCGACCGCCGCGGCGATGAAGCCGAAGATCCACGCCTTGAACAGGGTGATCAGCAGGTCCGAGAACTGCAGCAGGGTGGTCGACCCGTCGAAGAACGCGCCGGGGCTGACGCCCTGCTGGATGACGTTGAAGTAGTAGCCGCCCAGCACGCCGGCCAGGATCACGACCGAGCAGAGCAACATCGAGACCGTGCTCGCCGCCCACAACCGCGGTGTCACCAGCCGGTGGACCGGGTTGATGCCCATGACCTCCATGGCGGACAGCTCGTCGCGGATGTTGCGGGCGCCCATGTCCGAGGTGATGGCCGACCCGCCGACTCCCGAGACCAGCAGCGCGGCGGCCAGCGGCGCGACCTGCTGGATCATCGCGGCGACCAGCAGGGCGCCGGTGCCGGAGGCGGCACCGAGCTGCCGGGCGATGTCGCCCACCTGCAGGGAGATGGTCGCGCCCAGGGGGACGGCGATGAGCATGACCGGAACGCTCGTCACGCGGGCGAGGAACCAGCACTGCTCGATGAACTCGCCCCACCACTGACGGACGTCCCACGTCCGCCGTATGCCTTCGAGGAAGGTGACGGCGAGCAGGCCGGTCTCGTCGAGCGTGCGCCCGACCCGTCTGCGGGCGAGGTCCGGGGCCTTGTTGAGGCTCAGGGCCATCTGGCGGAACCCTCCCCGTCGGGGGCAGGTGGAAGGGTCACTCCAGCCTCCTTCTGTCTCGGACGTTGGCGCCCATCCGATGACCACGGCCCGATCTTTGGCATCGCATGACAACTCAGGGATCAGGCTGTGATTTGGAGCACTCTATTGGAAGAAGGTCTAAGAAGCGAGTACTTACTTCCTGATTTGTCCGAAGCTACGATCAGCCGGTGCGAACCGAGACACAAGGACGCGTGGACCCGCTGGTGGCCGGCATCCATGACCGTTGGGACGGCCAGGGAATGCCGGGCGAACCCTGGGCTTTCATGGCCGTCTGCTCCATCAGCCGCCTGCACCAGTTCGTGAAGAAGGCGCTGGACGCCGAACTGAAGAAGCTCGACCTGAGCCGGCCCGGCTACTTCCTGCTGACCACTCTTGCACTCACGACCAACGGGCGCGCCCGGTTGAGCTCGCTCGGCCGGATCCTCATGGTGCACCCCACGTCGGTCAAGCTGACGGTGGACCAGCTGGAGGCCGCCGGGCTGGTGACGCGCACCCCGCATCCGCGCGACCGGCGCGCGACCCTCGTCCAGATCACCGACGCCGGGCGGGACCTGGCGGGCGCGGTCAACCTGGCCCTGGAGGCGCCCGAAGGCGCGCTGGCGGCCCTCGGCGCCATGCACGAGGAGATCTTCGGAGCGCTGCAGCCGGCCCGGCTGGCGATCGGAGATCACGACTTCTAGATCGCCGATCACGCCCTCCAGCAGGATGAACCGTGAGTGACGCGGCGTACGTACCGGGTCAACGAGGGCGAAACCACTCCGGCGATAAGGCAATCTACTCCCATGCCCCAGAGTCACGGCACACGCAGGAAGACCCCGCTGCCCGAGGAGAAGGGGCCGGGCGTCGTCCGGCGCGTGCTCACCAGCAACGTGACGATCGCGGCGGTGGCGATCGTCGCGATCTCCGCGGGGATCGTGTTCGTCGACCTCGAACGGCTGAGCGGCGGCAAGAGCGCCCCCAAGGGCGACATCAGCGCCCTGACCGCGAACGACATGCTCGCCAAGGTGAGCGGCTCCGACATGGACCCGGTCGCCGCCGACGCGATCGCCATGGCCAAGAAGCGGGCGTACGAGCAGCACCAGAAGGAGCTCAAGGAGCTCAAGGAGAAGGCCAAGCGCGACGCGGCCGCGCGCAGGAAGCTGGAGGCGCAGCGCGAGCGCGAGCGGCTCGCCCGCTCCAACCCCAGCTCCACGCAGAACATGGCCTACGGCAGGAAGATGAACGCCCTCAAGGGCTGGGACCGCTGCTGGCCGTCGCTCAAGATCCTCTGGACGAAGGAGAGCCACTGGAACGAGCGGGCCGAGAACCCCTCCAGCGGCGCCTACGGCATCCCGCAGGCCCTGCCCGGCTCCAAGCTCGCCAGCGCCGGCGCCGACTGGCGCACCAGCTCGCCCACCCAGATCGCCTGGGGGCTCGGCTATATCAAGGCCCGCTACAAGGACCCGTGCGGCGCCTGGGCGTTCTGGCAATCCCACAACTGGTACTGACCGGCCGATATCGCCCGGCGATTCCGACCGGCCGGTACTGAACCGCTGACAATCGATCCCGCGCGCGCCCGGCGGCGCTCATGCGAGACCATGGAGGGATGCGGAGCAGCAGGGCGCGGCACGACAACGGCGGCGGCGCGAACGACGGCGCGACCGGCCCGGCCGAAGGCGCCGGCGGCGGACGGCAGTGGGCACGGGCGGACGCGACCCGGCAGGCGCTGCTCAACGCCGCGCAGACCGTCTTCGCCGACCGCGGCTACGCCGACGCGGGCATCGCCGAGATCGTCGAACGTTCCGGCATCAGCGTCGGCAGCCTCTACCACCACTACGGCGGCAAGGCCGGTCTCTACCTCGCCCTGTGGGAGGAGCTCACCGCCGAGCAGGAGCGCAGCGCCGCCGCGGCGGTGTCGGCCGCCCGCAAGGCCGGCGAGGCCGACACGATCACGCTGTTCATCGCCGGCGCCCGCGCCTACCTGGAGGTGTGCTGGGAGCAGCGCGAGGCGGCGCGGCTCTTCCACGGCGGCGAGGGCCCGTCCGGCTTCTCGCTGATGCGCCGGGGCCGCGCCCGCCAGTGGATCGGCCAGAACACCAAGCTGCTGCGCGGCCAGGACGAGGGCGAACGGGCGACGCAGGTGCTGAGCCTGGTGCTCACCACCGTCATCGGCGAGGCGGGCCGCGAGATCGCGCTGGCCGACGACGAGGCGGAGGCGACGGAGATCATCGATGAGGTCTGCCGTATCCTGATCCGCCTCGCCCGATAAGCTCGCTACTCTACGTACTCGCGCGCCCCTGACACGCCCCTGACACGCCCCTGACACGCCCCTGGCACACCGTCGTCCCACGACTGGAGATCCCCCGCTCCCATGCCGACGTCGACCTGGTTCCGCCTCAACGTGGCCAAGCGGGAACGCGTGCTCGAAGTGGCGATGCGCGAGTTCGGCGACCACGGCTACTCCACCGGCAGCCTCAACACGATCGCCCGCGAGGCCGGCATCGCCAAGGGCTCCCTGTTCCAGTACTTCACCGACAAGCTGGAGTTCTTCGCGTTCGTCTGCGACGAGACCTCGCGCCGCATCCGTGAGGAGATGGAACGCCGCATCGCGCTCCTCGACTTCGAGCAGTCCTTCGAGGAGTGGCTGTTCGACGTGCTGTGCGAGTGGACCGAGTACATGGCCGACCACCCGCTCGAACGCGCCGTCACCGCGGCCACCAACTTCGAGCTCGACAACTCGGTGCGCTCGGTCGTGCGCGACACCGCCAACCAGCACTACCTCCAGGTGCTGCACCCGACGTTGCAGCTGTGGCAGGAACGCGGCGAGATCCGGGCCGACGCCGACCGCGACGTGCTGGCGACGTTGTTCCTCATGACGCTCCCCTACCTGGCGCTGGCCCCGTACTACGACGGGCTCGATCCGGTCCTCGACCTGCGCGGCCGTTCGCCGCGCGACCAGCGTCCGGTCATCCGGCAGTTCCTGGCCGGCATCCGCCCGCTCTTCGCGCCGCCCAAATAAGCGCGCCTCCCCGGTAACACGGCCATAACACGCTCTTGCGGGAGCGGCCGCTTCGGCGTACTCACTACACAGAGGGTTATGGCGATCTTTCCCCCGGGAGGGGCCTTGAGGCTCATTCGCGCATTCGCACCCGTACTCGCGACCACTCTGTTCCTCACGTTGGCGTCCTGCGGCGGCGATGACGACAAGGGCTCCGGGCCGAACGGTCTCGAGCAGTCGGACCTGACCGTGGGCGTCCTGCCCATCGCCGACTCCGCCGCCGTCATGCTCGCCCGATCCAAGGGCTTCTTCCAGGCGGAGGGCCTGAACGTCAAAGTCGAGATCATCCAGGGCGGTGCCGCGGCCACGCCCAAGCTGCTGAGCGGCGCGCTCGACGCGACGTTGTCCAACTACGTCTCGCTGTTCATCGCCCGTGAACGCAAGAACGACATCCAGATCGTGGCGCCCGCCGCCGCGGCCCAGCCCAACCTGTTCATGATCATGGTGACCAAGGACTCCCCGGCGAAGACGCCGGCCGACCTCAAGGGCAAGCGCCTCGCGGTCAACACGCTGAAGAACATCGGTGAGCTGTCCAGCGTCGTCACCCTCAAGTCCGCCGGGGTGGAGGCCAAGGACGTGCGGTTCCTGGAGTACCCGCTGCCCAACATGGGCCCGGCGTTGCAGAAGGGCGACGTCGACGCGGCCTGGATGACCGAGCCGTTCATCACCGGCGGCAAGGGCAAGCTGGGCCTGCGCAGCGTCGCCGACACGATGACCGGGCCGCTCAAGGACTTCCCGATCGCGGGCTGGGTGATGACGCAGCGCTTCACCGGCAAGAACCCCAAGACCGCCGCGGCGTTCCAGCGCGCGGTGCTCAAGGCACAGGGCCTGCTCGCCGCCGACCGCGCGAACCTGGAGGCGATCCTGCCGACCTACACCTCGATCGACGCGGCCACGGCCAAGGCCGTCGCCGTGCCCACGTTCCCGACCTCGCTCGACACCGCCGAGATCCAGCGGGTGCCGGACGTGATGCGGCAGTACGGCTACCTGAAGGAGAAGGCGGACGCGTCGGCCGCGATCGCCGACGTCAACGGATGAGCCCGGACCTTCGCCGCGGCGTCCTCGGCGTCGTCATCTTCGTCGGGGTCGCCGAGGCGGTCGGCCGCACCGGGGCCATCGACCCCAAGGTGCTGCCGCTGGCCTCGGCGATCCTCGACCGCGCGGCCGGCCTGGCCACCGACCCCGGCTTCCTCGCCGACGTCGGCTCGACCCTGCTGGGCTGGGCGCTGGGGCTGCTGCTGACCGTGCTGGTCGCGGTACCGCTCGGGCTCCTCCTCGGGTCCGTCCCGCTCGCCGAGACCGCCGCCCGTCCGTTCATCGAGTTCCTGCGGCCGATCCCGTCGGTCGCGATCATCCCGCTGGCGATCCTGCTGCTGCCCGAGAGCCGCGACATGCAGCTGGCCATCATCGTGTACGGCGCGTCCTGGCCGATCCTCATCAACACCGTCTACGGGCTGCGGGAGGTGGATCCGCTGGCCAAGGACACCCTGCGGAGCTTCGGGTTCGGCCGGCTGAGCGTCCTGCTGCGCGTGTCGCTGCCGAGCACCGCCCCGTTCATCGCCACCGGGATCCGGCTCTCCGCCGGGATCGCGCTCATCCTGGCGATCAGCGCGGAACTGATGGGCGGCGGCACGGCGGGCATCGGCACGTTCGTCATCAGGGCGGGGAGCAGCATCGACGGGGTCGAGATGATCGTCGCCGCGACGCTCTGGGCGGGCATGATCGGGCTGCTGTTCAACCTCGGGTTCGGCGGCGTCGAACGGCGGCTCTTCCGCTGGCACTCCTCGGTCCGGTCGGAGGCCTCATGATCATCAGGCTGCTGGTACTCCTCCTGCCGGTGCCGCTCGCCGTCCTGCTGTGGCAGACCGTCACGAGCGGGGCCGAGGACCCCAACTTCCCGCCGCCGTCGGACATCGTCGTCCGCATGCACGAGTTGTGGTTCAGCGGGCCCGCGTCGCGGTTGTGGCTGACCGAGGAGGCCTCCGCCGACTTCCGGGCCAGCCTGACCCGGCTGCTCGCGGCCTGGGTGCTGGCGGCGGTCGCCGGCATCGCGATCGGCACGGCGCTCGGCCGGTCCGCGCGCCTGTACGGTTACGTCCGCCCGCTGATCGCGTTCGGTTACGCGATCCCGCCCATCATGCTGCTGCCGTTCTTCATCGCGCTGTTCAGCGGCGGCACCCAGATGCAGCTCGCCACCATCATGTTCGGCATCGTCTGGCCGGTGCTGCTCAACGCGGCCGAGGGCGCCCGCTCGATCGACCCGCAGCACCTGGACATCGCCCGGGTCTTCCGCTTCTCCCCGGCCGAACGGCTGACCCGGGTCTACCTGCCGTCCGCCGCGCCGAAGATCTTCGCGGGGCTGCGGCTCAGCCTCTCGCTCGCGCTGATCCTGATGGTGATCTCGGAGATGAACGGCAGCACCGACGGGATCGGCTTCCGGCTCCTGGACGCCCAGCGCTCGTTCGACGTCGCGGCGGTCTGGGCGGGCATCGTCCTGCTCGGCGTGCTGGGCGTCGCGCTCAACGCGCTGTTCCTGCTGCTCGAACGCCGCGCCCTCGCCTGGCATCGCGCGCTCGGATAGCCGTCCCGTCCAGGCCCCGGGTCCGCAGTCCGCGGCCCGGGGTCCCGGACGGGAGCGCTAGTCGAGGTCGGCGACGAGCATGTCCATGTAGCGGACGGCGTGCCGGGCCGGCGCCGGCAGCTCTCCGGCCGACGAGGAGTCGAGCACGCGCGGGTTGCTGATGCGCCGGACGCGCCCGGCGCGTTCGACGCCGCCGTGCCCCCGCACGACCAGGTTGCGCACCCAGTCGGTGTCCGCGCCGTACGGCAGCCCGACCAGGATGCGGTCACCGCTGCGGAACGCGGTGACCGGCGTCCGGTACTCGCGTCCCGTCCGCCTCCCGCGGTGGACGATGACCGCCCACGGCAGCAGGTAGGGCGCCCAGACCCCCTGCACCCGGTTGGTGACGACGCGGTTGAACCTTCGGACCGGCCTTGGCACCAGCACTCTGCTCATGACTCCTCCCTACCCCATCGGGCGGGCCGCGCGCAGCCGCCGGTGCCGGCGCGCCGAGCCACTGACCCGCCGGGTCAGCCCGTCTGGACGAGCCGGGCGGCGCGGCCGTCGAGGTAGCGCTTCTCCGGTGCGCTCGTCGCGTAGAGCGCGGCGGCGCGGTAGCCGTCCAGCGCCTCCGCCCGCCGGCCCGCCATCTCCAGGAGATGGGCCCGCACGGCGTGGAGGCGGTGGTGCCGGGCCATGCGGTCGTCGGCCTCCAGCCCGGACACGATGGCCAGGCCCGCGTCCGGGCCGTTGACCTCCGCCTCGGCGACCGCCTTGCTCAGCGTCACCATCGGGTTGGGCGCGACCTGTTCGAGCAGCCCGTACAGCGCCAGGACCTGCGGCCAGTCGGTGTCCTCGACGCGCGGCGCCTCGTCGTGGACGGCGGCGATGGCGGCCTGGATCTGGTACGGCCCGAGCTCGCGCGTGGCGGCCAGCGTCGTGCTGATGAGCGCGACGCCCTCGGCGATGAGGTCCTGGTCCCACCGGCCCCGGTCCTGGTCGGCCAGGGCGACGAGCGACCCGTCGGCGGCCGTCCGGGCGTCGTGGCGAGCCTCGGTGAGCAGCATGAGCGCCAGCAGCCCGGCCACCTCGGCGTCGTCGGGCAGCACCCGGCGCACGAGCCGGGTCAGCCGCAGCGCGTCCGCGGTCAGGTCGTCGCGTTGCAGGTCGGGCCCCGCGGTGACGGTGTAGCCCTCGTTGAACATCAGGTAGAGCACGTGCAGCACGGCCTTCAGCCGTTCGGCGCGTTCACCGGGCGGCGGCAGATCGAACGTCGCGCCCGCCTTGCGGACGCTCTGCTTGGCACGGCTGATGCGCTGCGCCATGGTCGCCTCGGGCACGAAGAACGCGTGCGCGATCTCCGCGGTGCCGAGCCCGCCCACCGCGCGGAGCGTCAGCGCGATCTGCGACGGCGGCGAGAGCGACGGGTGACAGCAGAGGAAGAGCAGCCGCAGGCTGTCGTCCCGGTCGCCCGCCCGCTCCTCGTCGGCGCCCGGCGCGACGTACGCCGCGGCCGGGGTCGCCATCATGTCGGCGTCCTCGCGCCGCTGCCGCGCGGTGTCGCTGCGCACCCAGTCGATGAACCGCCGGCCGGCCGCGGTGACCAGCCAGCCGTAGGGGTTGTCCGGCACGCCCTCCACCGGCCACTGGGTCGCGGCGGCGAGCAGCGCCTCCTGGACGGCGTCCTCGGCGGTGTCGAACCGCCCGTACCGGCGCATGAGCGCGCCGAGGACCTGCGGCGCGAGCTCGCGCAGCAGGTCGTCCAGCGGTCCCCGGGTCACACCCTCGCCCAGGAGGCCTCGTGCCTGATCGGCCAGACCTCGACCGCGCGCAGCCTGGCGTGCGGCACCTCGGCGGCGATCTCCAGGGCCCGTTCCTCGCTCGGCACCTCGATCAGGCACCAGCTGGCCAGGTACTCCTTGGTCTCCAGGTAGGGGCCGTCGGTCACGGCCGGGATGCCGTCCCGCACGCGGACCGTCCTGGCCTCCTCCACGTCCCCGGTGCCGAAGGCTCCCAGCAGCTCGCCGCTGTCCTTGAACTTCTGGTTGAACGCGTCCTGCTCGGCGACCGCCTGCTTCCACTCGTCCGGCGTGAACGAGTCCCACAACTCCTGGTTGCCGTAAATGATGATCATGTATTTCACGGGCGTTCTCCCTGTTAGAAGCGCCTCTCCACAGTAGTCCCCAAGAATCTTCGCCGGAGATGTCGTGATGGCGCCGCCCGCTTCGACCAGTAGGTGAAGGCACTTTCACGAAGGGACGAGAACGATGACGACGCAGACGACCCACGGCACCGCCACCGCCACCGCCGCGAAGTCCTCCGGCCGCAAGGCGCACATCGCCCTCTGGGCGCTCCAGGTCCTGATGGCCCTGGTGTTCCTGATGGCCTCGTCCACCAAGTTCAGCGGCAACGAGCAGGCCGTCGAGGGCTTCGAGAAGATCGGCTTCGGCTCCTGGTTCATGTACTTCATCGCCACGGTCGAGCTGGCGGGCGCCGCCGGCCTGCTGATCCCCGCTCTGTGCGGCCTGGCCGCCACCGGACTCACCGCGCTCCTGGCCGGTGCCGTGGTCACGCAGCTGATCGTGGACGACCCCGCCACCGCGGTGGTCCCCGCCACCTACCTGGTCCCCATCGCGTTCCTCGCCTGGGCCCGCCGCGCCGACACCGCCCGGCTCGCGCGCCGCGTCGCGGGGCAGGTTCGCGAGACTCAGTAGTAGCCCTCGACCGGGACCCTGGCCTCGTCCAGCAGGGCGGGGCCCTCCTGGGGGACGGGCGGGAAGCCGCCGCCCGGCTTGAGGTCGAGGAGCTGGTCGTTGGAGAGCGCGAAGACGACGCGGCCGAGGCCGGAACGTTCGATGGCGCCCGTGCACATCCCGCAGGGCTGGCAGCTGGTGTACATCGTCGTCGCGGCCGCGGTCTCCGGGTCGAGCTCGCGGGCGGCCCACCGGGCGAGCTTCAGCTCGGGGTGGGCGCTGATGTCGCCGTCGGTGACGGTCGAGTTGCGCTCCTCGACCAGGATCGTGCCGTCGGCGGCCACCAGGAGGGAGCCGAACGGCGGGTTGCCGGACTCCCGGGCCTCGGCGGCCAGGTCGATGGCGCGGCGGAGCAGGCTCTCGTCGATCATCACGGTTCCGTTCGCACGTTGGCGGCCACGGTGGCCAGGTCCTGCCAGGCTCGTTCGGGGTGCCGGGTCTCCTCGGGGTCCCCGCCGAACGGGTCGAGGACGACGCTCTGGGCGCCGAGCCGGCGGAGGTGCTCCAGGTCGTCGACGACCTGGTCGATGGTGCCCTCGCCGGCCAGGCGGTCGGGCCCGGTGACCGGCGCGCTCGTGAGGCGCAGGACGATGCGCGGGGCGAAGGCGGGCCGCCGCCCGCCCTCCGCGAGCTTGTCGAGCCGCGCGAGCGCCTCGTCCACGTACGGCAACGTGAAGCGCAGCGGATGCCACGCGTCGCCGAAGCGCACGGCGCGGCGCAGGCCGGCGTCGCTGTTGCCGCCGACCCAGATCGGCAGCGGTCCGCTGCGGTAGTCGTACTCGTCGTCCCACGCGTCGCGGATCGCCTGGAGGTGCTCGTCGGTGAGCCGGCCGCGCCGCTCGAACGGGACGCCCAGCGCTTCGAACTCCTGTTTCGCCCAGCCGACGCCCACGCCGAGGATCAGCCGGCCGCCGCTGAGCTGGTTGAGGTTGGCGGCCATCCGGGCGGTGAGCAGCGGATGGCGGTAAGGGACGATCAGCACGGTGGTGCCGAGCTGGACCTTCGTCGTGATCCCCGCCAGGTAGGACAGGGTCGTGAAGGGCTCGTAGAAGGGCGCCGGGTACTGCTCGGCCACGTCGGGCGTCACCGCCACGTGGTCGGAGACCATCAGCAGGCCGAAGCCGAGCCCCTCCACCGTCTGCGCCCAGCTCCTCAGCACGCCGGGGTCGGTGCCGGGGCCGAAGTTGGGGACGTTCACTCCAAGTCGCACCCGCCCAGGCTATCCAGGTGATCACCGTCGGCTGAAGAGATTCCTCACGGCATGAGAGGAAATGAGGTACGCCTGAAGTACCCCGGCATCCAGCACCAGCCGCTCCACAAGCTGCTGGACGAGCGGCACGAGATCCTCGAATGCCTCCGCACGACCGGCGACGACTGCTTACGTTCAGGAAGGGCGCTGGCCGGGGTGGTCGACCAGGGTCGCCTGGGCCAGGCCGCCCCAGCCGAGGATCTGCCCCTTCTTCGACCTGAGGTCCCTGTCGTCGCCCTGCGACACGTGGGTCTTGATCGCGATCGCCCGGAAGCCGAGGTACTGGTACGTCGACGGGTCGATCATGATCTCGCTGCGGAGGTAGCCCTCGTTGACGCGGTAGAAGGTGACGCCGGGCCGGTCGAGGATGTCCACCGCCTTCGCCTCGTACTTCACGCCGGGGAGGTTCTGGAGGACGGAGTAGAACGCGTGGCGCAGCCTGCTCGGCAGCGCCGCGTCCCGCAGGTAGATCTCGATGATCTCGAACGCCCGCGCCGCGCGTTCGGCCGGCGTCGCCTTGTTCGGGCCGTACTCCGCGTCGACCGTCTTCTCGATCTCGGCGCGCAGCGCGGCGGAGTCGGTCGGCAGCGAGAGCAGGTAGGGGTAGTCGGACCTCGGCGACATGCCCGGCTGGACGGTCTCGGGCGTGACCGACAGGCGGCCCTTCCGCAGGGAGGCGACCTGCTTGCCGTCGACGCTGCGCCAGCGTTCGCTGGTGACGCGGCGGTCCGGCGGTCCGAACAACGATCCGCCCACGCCCTTCGAGGACGAGGCCGTCACGGTCTTGAGGTACGCCCACTGGCCCGGACGCGGCCGGTCGTCGGCCTTCTTCTGCGCGAGGACCTTGCCGGGCGCGGGTTTCCCGTCGCCGCCGAGGTTCTTGATGGCCAGGGTCGGGCCCGCGACGAGGACGGCGGTGGCGGCGCCGACGGCGAGCAGGCCCTGGGCGGACGTCAGGCGCGGAAACCGGAACGGCCGCCGCCGCGGCGCGGCCTCGCCGTCCAGGAGGCGGGCCCGGGCACGCGCCTTGGCGTCCGGGTCATAGGGACCGGCCTCCGGGCGCGCGTCCCGGAAGGTGGTGATCTCGTCGGTGGTCATGCCAGGGACTCCTCGTTCGTCGTCATCGGGTCGACGCCGCCCAGCGCGCGGCGCACCTTCGTGCGGACACGGTGCAGGCGCGACCGGACGGTGCCGACCGGCACGCCGAGCGCGTGCGCCGCCTCCTCGTAGGTCAGGTCCGCCCACGCGATGAGCATCAGCAGGTCGCGTTCGCCCGCCGAGAGCCGGTTGAGCGCGGCGGCGAGCCGGGGCTGGAGCCGTTCGGCCGTCAACCTGGCGACGCTGCGCTCGTCGAACGACTCCGCCGTCGCGGGATCGTGGCCGCGTGCCAGCGCCCGGTTGCGCCTGACCTCGGCGCGGCGGTGCGCGCGGACCAGGTTGGTCGCGATGCCGTACAACCACGGCCGCGCGTCGGGCCGGTCGAGGTCGTAGCCGCCGCGTTTGCGGAACGCGGTCAGGAACGTCTCGGCCACGACGTCCTCGGCGGTCTCCGGGCCGAGGCGCCGGGCGACGTACCGGTAGATCTCGTCGCTGTGCCGGTCGAAGACGGCCGCGAACCGTTCCGGCCGCGACAACGAGCCCCGGACGACGGCGGCGTCGCTCTCCCCTTCCGGGGCGGCGTCCGCCTCAAGTGGCTCGGTCAACATGAACCACGTCCGCTCATGGGTGATCCTCTCCGAAGGGTGTCACCCGTACTTGGCCGGCCGGTCCTTCATGGTTCCCGCCGATTTCCGGGGCCGGCGGCGTTCGCGAAGCGGGCGGCGTACTTGCGGAGATGGCCGGCCAGCTCCGGCGGGCCCTCCACCTCGAAGTCGACGTCGAGCATGCCGATGACGAACACGACCAGGTCGAACGAGTCGGACGCCATCTCCACGCGGCACCGGCCGCCGTCCAGCGGGGTCACGACGCCGTCGACGCGCCCCTCGAAACGTTCGGCCGGGGCGTGCAGGACGACGCTGCAGCGGTACGGCCACATGTCGCGGCCCATCGTGCGCTTCATGAACGCGGTGACGTCGCCGTCGGGCGGCTCGCGGTGGGTGAAGCGCGGGCCGTTCGGCGTGCGCGGGGTCATCCGGTCGGCCCGGAACGTGCGCCAGTCGCCGCGGTCGGCGTCCCAGCCGACCAGGTACCAGCGGCGGCCCCAGGTGACCAGGCGGTGTGGCTCGACGTTCCGCCTGGTCCGCGTGCCGTCGTGGCGGACGTAGTCGAAACGCATCGTCTCGGCCGACCGGATCGCGGCCGAGACCGCGGTGAGGATCGCCGCGTCGACGGCGGGCGCGTCGCGGGGCGGGATCGCCACCGTGGCCTTGCTGAGGGCGTTCAGCCGGTGGCGGAGCCGGGAGGGCAGGACCTGTTCCACCTTGTTGAGGGCGCGCAGCGAGGGTTCCTCGATCCCGGCCACCCCGCCGCCGGACGCGGCGCCCTGGAGCCCGACCGCGACCGCCACCGCCTCGTCGTCGTCCAGCAGGAGCGGCGGGAGCGCGGCCCCGGCGCCCAGCCGGTATCCGCCGGCCGAGCCCATCGCCGCGTGCACCGGGTAGCCGAGCTCGCGCAGCCGGTCGACGTCCCGCCGCACCGTGCGGGTCGTGACGCCGAGGCGGCCGGCGAGCTCCGTGCCCGACCAGTCGCGGTGCATCTGGAGCAGGGACAGCAGCCGGAGGAGCCGGGCCGAGGTTTCCACCATTCTCCGAGCCTGCCACACATGTAGGAACGAAGCTGTCCTACTGGTCTCCGACCATGGGAGACATGAAGACACCAGAGCCCTTCCAGATCAACATCCCGCAGGCCGACCTCGACGACCTGAACGCCCGGCTCGCCGCCACCCGCTGGCCGGACCAGCTGCCCGGCGCCGGCTGGGACTACGGGGTCGAGAAGGACCACCTCACCGAGCTGGTCGAGTACTGGCGCACCGGCTACGACTGGCGCGAGCAGGAGGCGCGGCTCAACAAGCTGCCGCAGTTCACGACGGAGATCGACGGCCAGCTCCTGCACTTCCTGCACGTGCGCTCGCCGGAGCCGGACGCGACGCCGCTGCTGATCACGCACGGCTGGCCGAGCACGGTGAACGACTTCGTGGACGTCATCGGGCCGCTGGCCGACCCGCGCGCCCATGGCGGCGACCCGGCGGACGCCTTCCACGTCGTCGCGCCGTCGGTGCCGGGCTTCGCGTTCTCCGGGCCGACGCGCGAGCGGGGCTGGGGCGCCGCCCGGGTCGCGCGTGCCTTCGACGAGCTCATGCGGGGGCTGGGCTACGAGCGGTACGGCGCCCAGGGCGGCGACTTCGGCAGCATCGTGTCGCCGGAGCTCGGCCGGCTCGCGCCGGACCGCGTCCTGGGCGTGCACGTCAACGCGCTGGCCGACGCCGCGGTGACCACGTCACCGTCCGACCTGGACACGCTGTCGGACGCCGAGCGGGCGCTGGCCCAGGAGGCGGAGATGTGGTGGTACTCCCACTCCGGGTACGCCACCCAGATGGGCACCCGGCCGCAGACGCTGGCGTACGCGCTCAACGACTCGCCCACCGGTCAGCTGGCCTGGAACCTCGAGTGGTTCGTCGACTGGGACCCGACCCGGACCGACCAGACGCCGGTCGACCGCGACGCCCTCCTCACCAACGTGACGATCCTCTGGCTGACCGGCACGGCGGGCTCGGCGGCCCGCCTCTACCTGGAGGCCGGCGAGGCCTGGGCCGAACGTCCCGCACCCTCGCCCGTCCCGACCGGGGTCGCCAACTTCCTCGGCGACAAGGCGATCCGCGGGCTGGCCGAGCTGTCCAACACGATCACCCACTGGTCGGAGTTCGACACCGGCGGCCACTTCGCCTCGCTCCAGGCCCCGGACCTGCTGGTCTCCGACATCCGCGCGTTCTTCCGCACGCTCCGCTGACCGCTCCGGCGCCGGCGGCCGGGATCCGGGCCCGGCCGCCGGACGGCCGGCCCGGCGCAGCCCCGGGCGGGAACGCGGGGCGGCGCCGGCGCCTAAGCCGGGAAGCGGGCCACCCAGCGGCGCTGCCAGGGCGTCTCGACCGCGCGCCTGTCGTAGTGGGCGCGGGTCCAGGCGACGGCGTCGGCCGGATCCGTCCCGGCGAGGACGGCCAGGCAGGAGATGACCGTGCCGGTACGGCCCACGCCGCCGCCGCAGGCCACCTCGGCCGCCTGGCCCGCCCGCGCCCGCTCGTACAGGTCGCGGATGTCCTCGACGGCCTGCCGCTCGTCGCGCGGCAGCAGGAAGTCGGGCCAGTCGATCCAGGTGTGCGGCCAGGTGAGCTCGCCGTCGTGACGGCGTTTCAGGCGGCCCGACCCCAGGTAGAGGCCGAAGTCCGGCGCCGGGCCGTCGGGAGGCGGGCGCCGGAGCCCGCGGCCCCGTACCCGCGTCCCGTCCGGTAGTTCGATCGTGCCGAGCAGCATGGTCAGACCTTCGCCAGCGCGGCGATGATCCACTCCTCGGCGGCGGGCTTGCCGACCCCGGCGGACGACAGCGGGCCGGTGCCGTTCTCGAACTCCAGCAGCGCCAGCAGGATGTGCTCGGTGCCGATGTAGTTGTGGCCGAGCCGCAGCGCCTCGCGGAGCGTCAGCTCCAGGGCCTTGATCGTGTCCGGGCCGTACGGGAGCGACTCGGGCACCTCGCCCGCGCTCGGCGGGAGCGGTGCCGCCTCCCGGACGGCCTCGGGCGTGACCCCCTGTGCCTCGATCGCCTTGGCGGCGAGGGCGTGCGGCTCGGTCAGGAGCCCGCGCACCAGATGCGCCGGCGCGACCTCGGCGTTGCCGGCCGCGCGCGCCTCGTCGTGCGCTGCGCGCAGCACGTTGCGGGCGCGCAGCGTGAACCGCTCGAGCCCCTGGATGAAGTCGACGCCCTTGGGCACGAAACGTTTCTGGGCCGCCTGCTTGGTGACGCCCATGCTCTTGCCGATGTCCGTCCACGAGGCGCCCGAACGCCTCGCCTGGTCCACGAAGTGGCCGATCAGGTGATCGGCCACGTCATCGAGGTGCTCCGCCATCAAAACGGCCGTGGAGAGCTGCTCGAGGGCGTCGGCGTGGCCCGCCTTGACGGCCTCGATCAGCTCGTCCAGCCGAACTGGATTCGTCATACGTCAACCATAGGTTGACGACCTGAACCCGTCAACCGGGAGTTGACGCCCCGTCGCCGGGCACCGCCGCCGGCTTGTCGGGATTGCGGATGACGTCCACCGCCGTGATCCGCCCGCCGTCCACGGTGAACGCCACCACCGACAGCCGCTCCTGGGGATCCATCAGCACCACCCCGGGCACGCCGTTCACGTCCATGATCCGCCGAGACCTTGCCCCCGGCCGTCGCCGCGCAGCACCGCGTCCGGCGCGAGCAGCGTCCGGCCGTTCGCTGAGCAGGACCCCGGCCCGCAGTCTCCGCCCCAGCGTCCCGGTGCCTCCCGCCACAGCTGCTCTCATGCCCCTTTGACCGGACGGGCCCCCGATGTGTGACATTTCCTCGCCTGGCACGACCACCACCCCCACGATCCTTGCCGAGGCCTTCTGATTGTCACTCCCACCTGCGACAATCCAACGCCATGCACGTTGACGCGTTCTGGGACCTGATCGAAGAGTCGCATCGTCAGTGGCCCGACCCCGACCTCCGCCTGACCTGGCTGGAGGAGCGGCTCAGCACCCTCCCGCCCACGGAGATCGTCGACTTCCAGATCCACCTGGACGAGGCCAAGAGACGCACCGACACCTGGCTGATGTGGGGCGCCGCCTACCTCGTCTGCGACAGCCTCTGCTCGTCCGACGGCTTCTGGTACTTCCAGCCCTGGCTGGTCGGCCTGGGCCGCGAGACCTTCGAACGCGTCGTCGCCGACCCCGACGAGCTCATCAACGTCCCCGAGATCCGCCGGCTCGCCGGCCGCCCCACCGGCGACTGGTCCAACGCCGACTGGCCCGGATGGGAGTCGCTCAACTACTCCGCCCGCGTCGCCTACGACAAGGTCACCGGCGAGGTGGAGGGCATCTTCGACGCCATGGAGGCGCGCGGCCACCTCAGCGGCAGCGACCCCGACCCGTCCGGCGAACGCTGGGACTTCGAGGACCCCGCCGAAGCCGCCCGCCGGCTCCCCCGCCTCAGCACGGTCTTCCCCCTCTCCGACCAGTCCGAGCGAGACCGCCGCGGCCAGGAGGCCTTCGAGCAGCTCCTGGCCGAGCGCGGCCAGACCGAGGAGGAGTTCTGGCGCGAGTTCGGCGGCGGCCGAGGCCCCTCCGCCACCCCCTAGACGAGTGATTCCTCATGGTCGTGGGCGGTCGGTGAGCGGGTGACTGGCTGGTCGGTGTGGTGCAGCGCGGCGCTCCTTCGGAACCGGGGCTCAAGGGGCATCGGAGGCTGTCCCTCCACTGCCGGAGTGGTTCACGGTCGCCCCGGCCCGTCGAATGAGCAGTCAGGCCTCGATCGGCCTGGCTTCCATCAGTTGTGAACCCACCGGCAATCGGTTCCGAACTGTCAACAAGAGCGTCAACGAACAGCCGGGCACGCTACGGCGATCTAGGGGACGATCCGGACAGATCTCGTATCGGGGCCGTTGGAGGCAACGGCCTCGTGCAGGTGCTGTCGGGATTCTGGCCGACTGTGGCAACGTACCCGCGCCGCTTGAGTACCTGATGCCTGTTCATCCGTATTGGCGCGTGGTTGCTCAATGCAGGGCGATCGACAGGGGTTGGTGGGGTGTTGACGATTGGTGCAACATCGCGTTACCTCTGGCGCAAGAGACCGTTCTTGTCCCGTCCGCGCCAGAGGATGAGTGGCTGCCCCTGCGTCGCCGCTGGGGTGAGGACGGCAGGGCACGAACCGCGGGGGTTCGAGTGAGCCGGGCAGAACGGGCCGCGTCCGAGCTCGTGCGGGTCAAGGGGCTGGCCGAGGAGCACGGCGGCGCGCTGCGCAGGGCCTACCAGTTGCTCTATGACGGTGCGCTGGTCGGTCCCGCTGCCAGTGGCTTGTTCGCTCGGCTGACCGAGTCTCATGGGTCTGCCCGGTCTGGCTTCTACGATGCGTTCGACCTGGTCCAACGTCTGGCCGCGGAGGCGGAGGGCGGGCCGCCGCGGGTCGGTGAGCCATACGTTCCGGGACCGCCGCGCGGCGGGCTGCGCGCCTCAGGCGATGTGCGCAGTGGTTCACCGGACCTGCTGAATCTGCTGGCGACCGAACTCGGTCGTGCGGGCCGGGCGTGGGGTGATGCCGGGGATGACCTCGCGCGTGTTCTGTCGGGGCTGGGGTTGGGCACTGGTCCTGCGCGGGCGATCGCTCGGGCTGGGAGCGGGGTGGCCGCGCAACAGGCCGAAGTCCGCCGCCGGCGCGACGAGTTCCTGAGAGCAGACCAGCAGGCGGCGATTCAGGCCGCCATGAACACGGTGCACGCCACAGCCCAGGCGATCGGGTCTGCCCAGGCTCAGCGGCCGGGCCTCTTGAAAACCGCCTGGAACGCCGGGTGGGACATCTATGTGAAGCGCTACCTGGGCGGGGTGGCAGAGGGTGTGAAGGGGATCGGCCTCACCGCCCTGGCAAGCAATGCCGCGACGGCTCCGTTCTACGGCATGGTCGACCGTGAAGGGTGGATGCAGCGCAGCCTGGTCGGTCAGGCCAACGGTCTATGGAACGGCGTCCAGCATCCGGTGGAGTTCGGCAAGGCGATCATCAACTGGGACCAGTGGAAGGAGGACCCGGTCCGCGCTTACGGCGAGATGGTGCCGGGCGCGATCCTCGCCGTGTCGACGGGCGGCGCAGGGACCGCTAGCAATGCAGGCTCCAAACTGAGCATGGTGGCCGGCAAGTTCGGCAAGGTCAAGCGGATAGAGCCGCGGACCAGCCCGATCAGGCCGACCCCTTCGCCAACGACGCCCCTGCACGACAACCCCAAGGTTGCACGCCATTCCCGCACCGCGACCCAGAAGGAACTCGACCACAAATTCCCAAACCTAAAGAACGTTAATCCACAATTTCATTCAGGGAAGTCCGGTTTCGATATCAATTGCCAAAGTTGTGTCGTTAATGTGGACCGCCAGCTTGCTGGTGAGGCGCCGAGTTCCGCCGTGCCACGGCATCTCAAATACCCTTCTAAGGTTACGTGGCCGGATAGCGTAACGAAGAACGTAGGCCCCGGTGGCTCGTTTCGAGCCGTGAATGATTATGATGACATTATCAAGGAGCTACTCAAAGGTGGTGACGGATCGCGGGGAGTCGTGCACGGCCTTAGAGTGGACCCGGCAACTGGAGTACCTCGCGCAGGTCACGTGTTCAACGTAGTGAACCTGGGCGGCAAGATTCACTTTATTGACGGCCAGAGTGGAACTTGGGCCGTCCTGGAAAAATACGCACATCTCGAGTTCTATCGAACCAATTGATCGAGGGAGTGCTCATGGATATCAATCAGGCCCGTGCTTTGGCTGAGAAATATTTGAGGGAGAACGGACCGCAATCACCATCGGTGGCGTTGTTTGATGACGAGTTCGTGCACGACCATGGCTGGTGCTACGAGTTCCCGTGGAACACGGTCCGCTTTATCGAGACCCGTGACCTTGCTGACATCATCGGACCGGGCCTCGGTCCTATTGTCGTCGTCAAAGAGAGCGGGGACACCTGGTTGATGGGCGGTTTCCCTGACCCTGACCAGCAACTTGCCAACTATGCCGCCGAGCATGGGATCTCGACCAGTGATGGTGAAGGTTCCTGAACTGGAGCGGTGCCGGTGCTGCAAATCGACTCTCGCCAAGTCGTTGTCGCGTTCAGCACCGAGGAGAGCCTTCCCCCGGAGCTTCCGCCGGATTGTGTCGAGTGGCAGCGGCTATCACTCGGCAGTTGGCGGCGATCCTGTCCGTGGACGTGTCGGTCTTCCTCTGCCCAAAGGCGTCGCTCTCGAGGCCGAGCAACTCGAACAGATCAGCGGCAGGCGGCAGTTCCTCAGCTTGCTCGAATCGGCCGTACGGTCCAACGTCCACGTTCGCATAGCGCCAACCTCAGCCGATGCGCACCCTGGTGTGGACGGGTCGTTCGTCCTGCTCAGCTTCGCTGGTCCGCTCAACCTGGATGTCGCCTACCTGGAGGGTGCTGCAGGCGTGAGCGTCTACCTGGAAGATGTCGAACAGCTCAGTCGCTGCAACCGCCTACGACCATCAGGAATCACTCGTCTAGACCCGGGGCCACGGCCCGGGCGGGGGACCGGGCCGTGGCGGTGCGGGGTCAGAAATGGAACACGTGGCCGCCGGTGGCGATCCTGGCGTAGCAGTCGTTGGTGAACGACCGCTCGTAGGAGACGAGGCGGCCGTTCCAGAGTCCGGTCGCGGAGGCGACCACGCGCCGCTCGACCGGCTGGCAGTAGCCGCCCCCGGGCGGGATCCTCTCGATCACGCCGTTCGCCTTGATGAGGTCCGCGCACGCGGCCTCGGCGTCGGGGTGCGTGCCCCCGGTCGGCTGGCAGGTGAGGGTGACCGACCTCGGCACACCGATCTCGGGAGCGATGCTGAACGTCAGGCGGGTGTTCGGGCCGGCCGACGCGGGAGCCGCCGCGCCCACCACTGTCCCTAAGACCGCCACGGCCACGAGGGCCGCCCTTACGTGGGACATGTCTTCTCCTTACCTTGATCCGTCACCCCGGCCCGACCGATTCCATCATCGAAAAGGCCGTTCGCCCGGACCTGATCCGGTCATGGCCTCATCCGGCACCCGAGCGGGGCCGAATCGGGGGGTTCCTTGTCAGGAGGTGAGGGTTTGGGCGGGGGCGACGGCGTAGGAGAGGGAGAAGGCGGCGTGGTTCCGACGGCGACGAGGAAGATCTTGAGCGTCCCGCGGCGCCCTTTCATGACCCGAGGGGATGGCCCGCCGCGATGAGGGTCGGTCGGAGCTGTCACCGGGCCGGGGATGGAAGGCCGTGCCTGCGGGGGTGGTAGCGCGCAGGCACGGCCGGCCTCGGGGCGACCGCCGTGGATCGCAGGGCAGCCACGGAAGCGACATGCCGTTCTTGGGCGCGGTGAATCGCTTCGAGGCGAGGTACTCGTTGAAGATCACCGTGGTCACCAACGGTGGCGGGCACGCCGACCTGGTCGTTCACGATGTGGTGGAAGTGAGCCGGCCCCCGAGCGCTCACGTTCCAGAGGGCGGCCGGATCGCGCCCCGAGCCGCGGCTCGGCCAGGTGAGTTACGGCTTGTTGGTGTAGTTGACCCGGGCGATGTACTCGTCCAGGGCGATCGAGTTGTGACCGGCCGCCGAGGGCAGGCCCGCCAGCAGGCTGACGGTCGCGCTGACCGGGTCGTTCCCGTAGATGCAGTTCCGCGCCCCGGGGGCCGCCCACGAGTTGTCGACGTGCTTGGCCTTGTAGATCGAGATCGGGCCATTGGTGGTGATGAGCGTGGCGGGCGAACCGGTGATCGGCTGGTTGGGCGCCGGCGGGCTGGTCGTGCCGGTGGTCAGGTTCAGCAGGATCGGGTTGCTGTCGGTGCCGATCTCGCAGAGCCCGAGCACGAACGGCTTGGTCAGCTTGATCTTCTGCCCCAGCACGATCTTGAAGTCGGGGCTCGGCGGCTGGTCGAACACCCCGGCGTACGCGGGCTTGCCGTAGACGGCGCCGAACTCCGAATCGAAGATCCCCGGCCGGACCTTGAACTCCTGCCCGTTCAGTTTCCCGAAGACGGCGCGGGAGCGCTTGGTCGTCTTGTCGTAGAGGTTGCCGAAGGTCATCCGGATGGGCTCACCGGTGATGGTCTGCTCGAGCGCTCCCGCCTTGATCTCGAGCGCGGTCACGACCGCGTTGACGCAGGTCGAGCGGTTCGGGTCGTCGTTCGCGGCGAGCGCCGGACAGTCGGTGAAGCTGAAGGTGGGGAGATCCTCCGCGGCCGCCGCCGGCGCGGCCGGAGCCGCCTGGGCCGGCGCGGCGGTCAGCATCGCCGCGGCCGCGGCGAGCCCCGTCATCGGAACGGCGATCCGGGTGACGCGCCGTGTCGAGCTGTGAATCCTCACATCGTTTCCTTTCAATAGGCGAAGCCTGCAACCACGAACTGCATGGGGCACTTCACTGAAGGACCCTTGTCGCCCCCCTTCCGCCGACCGAAATGCGACGACCCGCTACGTGAACTTCGTCACCTTGATCGTCACACTCGGACTGAAGTGGAAGTCAAAGTCCTCGAAGCTGATTTGTGCGTTCCGGGCGAACCCCTCGGGCGTACAGGTGCTTTGCTGAGTCACCCTGCTACGAGGGGACGCGACGTCCAGAGCGAATCTTTGCGTGTCGTTGTCGAACTTGCCGGAAAGGTCCAGGGGAAGGTCGGCGGTGGTTCTGGCACCGTCCGTCTGGCCGATGCGTACGTAACAGTTCGGGTCGCCCGAACTGTCAGAGATCTTGATAACGAACCCGCCGATCCGGTACTGGGTGCCGATCGTCGGGGCGAACTCCCCGCGGAAATATCCCGGCACCCGGTCCAGCGTGACCGTCGTCGCCACCTGCTCAGGCTGACCGGGCACGTTCTGATGGCGAACGCAACCATCGAACTCGCCGCCCGCGAGCCGCCCCAGGGATCGGCCGTCCAGGTTGATCCCCCGCTGGAACTGGAACTTCAGGGCCGCCGACTCGCAGACGACCTTGCCACCCCCGGTGCTCAGCAGGGTGACCTGCTTGGCGGTACCGGTCACGACACCCGACCGGGAGACGGAGAAGGGGTAGAGGATCCTGTCGGCGTCACAGTCCTCGAAACCGTAGGCACAGAGGCTGCCCTGGTCGATCACTACGTGATTGCCCGGCCCGGAAACGGTCGCCGTGAGAAGCGGCCCCAGATCCTCCTGTCCGTTGTGGCAGCCGGTGAACGCCGGCACGTCCACGGTGGCGAGGCCGCGTCCACCCTCGGTGACGAGGGCCCTTCCGGTCTCGTCGTCGCCCTGGAAGAAGTAGAGGCGCGTGAAGATCGGGCCGGCGGCACAGCGCTCGCCCACTTTCAGCGGAACTCCGTTGACGGAAACGCCATCGACCCTGGCCTCCGTGAACGCCTTGGCGGTCGTCTCGTTCGGATAGTCGGCGACCCAGCCGACATTGGTGGCCGAGAAGGCGAAGTTACCGAGCCGACTTCCGGCGGACGCGGGTGTCGCGACCTGTCGTGTCACGGTGGTCGCGGTCGTCGGCATGAAGCCGAATCCCAGGAGCGTCGCGGACGACGGCGCCGTATTCGCCAGAACGACACCGGCCCGGTAAGAATAGAAGGGGCGGACCCTGCGTTTCATGAGCGTGTCGAGTTCGACCTGCGAGTCCCCGACGAGCGGAGCCGCACCGCCCAGTTTCCGCACACCCGCCAGACCGCTCACCGCCGCGCAGTAGGGTCTGGGGCCGGGCACCAGATCCACCACGTCATCGAACCTGGGGGGTTCGAGAGCCAGTTTCTCGTCGGGGTTGAATTCCGATGACTCCAGCGGCGCGCAGGCCGGCACGTCCGTTTCCTGGACGGAGCTCGGCGGCGGGACGGCCTTGGGCTGCGAGCGTGCCCCGCTCCCGCCGGCGCCCACGATGGTGACCGTGGCCATCGCCGTGGGCGTCCGCACGGGCAGGCAGGTCACCGTCGACACCGGATCGCTCGCGCCGGTGCGGCTCATCAGCAGGTGCAGGACCCCGGGGGTCAACGTGACCTCACCGGCCTCGGCCGCGGTCACCGTCGGCACCGCCCCGGAGCCGGTCAGTCGGGTCCCCCCGCCTTCACCCGGCGTCACGGAATCGATCGCGAACTCCGGCCAGACCGCGTCGACCCCGCGCCCCTGCTGGCCGACCATGGCGGCGAGCCGCATGCTGCCCGTCATCGCCGCGGGCGTGTCCGGCGGCGCGCTGGGAGGCGTCCCCAGCAGGTCGTTCGCCGAATCGGGGATCGAGACCGTGAGCTTCACCCGGCCGAACCGGACCGGCTCACCGATCCGGCCCCGATTCGGTGCGGCGCCCGTGACCGTCACCTCGACCTCGGCCGCGGCGGACGGGGTCGTGCACGCGTACCGGATCTCGGCGGCGATGCCGTCGGCCGCGGCGGGAGGGGGGTCCCCCAGCAGCACGCCGGTGACCAACACCGCGGTCCAGCCTGCGGTCCGTGCCGCGAAACGGGTAAGGCGTCGCATGGAGCTCCTTGTCGGGGGCCGCCGGAACGCGGCCGCGCCCGGGGGGACGCGGCCGCGGACGCGGGTTAAGACTGCTGCGTGATCGTCAGCTTCGGAGAGACCGTGTAGGCGCCGTCGAGCTCGAGCGCGTCACCCGCCTGGGCGTCGTTGACGTTGCAGCCCGTCGCCGACGTGACCACCAGGTTGGACCCGGCGCCACCGGGGAGGACGCGCAGCTCTCCGCTGGCGTTGGTGTAGGTGCCGTTGATGGTGCCCCCACCGCCGCCAGGACCGGTGGCCACGATGGTGCAGCCATCGCTGAACGCCGCCGTCGCCTTGACGCCGGTCAGGGTGCCCGTGGCCACCCCGCCGCTGACGGAGGTGACGTTGAAGCTCCACGGCAGGTTGTTCGCGGTCAGCGTGCCGACAGCGCCGGTGGACGCCGGGCAGCGGCCGTCGATCGTGGTGGAGTCGGAGAAGCTGGCCGCGGTCAGGGAGGCGACGGCGGTGCCGGACAGCCCGCTGCCGTTCACCGCGGTGCCGGAGGCGGTCGCGGTGTCACAGGTGGCGAAGGCACCGGTTCTCGCGACGGTGGCCGCCAGGGGCTCCGAGGCCGAGCCGGTGATGCTGGTGCCGCCGGTGACCGTGAAGGTGGCGGCGAGGGCCGGCGCGGCGGTCAGGCCGAGGGCCATCGTGGTGACCGCGGCGGTGGCGAGCGTGTTACGAGTCAGCTTTCGCATGTCAGTCCTACATCCCTTTCATGGGGTGGGCTTCTTTTTGTTCGTCGGGACATCTGACTAGTGCATGGGCACAGCTGAAGCAGGGGCGACTCCTCCAATGGATGAGATGGACCGGCTGGGACCTCCTTGGCGGGACCGGCAGTCCATGACTGACCACCCACCCCGGAACCACCCTGTCCCGCAGGTCCGTACACATGGAAGATATGGCGCACTTCTGCCCAATTCAATAGGCGTCCGCGAAAAATTTGATACATATTCGCATTGTCGCGGAAAATGTTGTCGCCCTTAGTTTTTGATCTTGTCGAATGCTCACCCGATGAGTCGCGGCGGCCCTGACCTGCCCGTCCATACTCCGCCAGCGACCGAAACCTGCCGACGGATTCGAGCGGTGACGGGAAAGGGAGTTCCTCGGCAACCCCACTCTCACGGCGACGGCCACCGAGGCGGCACGGACCCCGACCTGCATCGACCCGAGAGATGTTGCGACAATTAGTCGCCGAACTCCACAGACGCTCACTTTGTGAGCCTGCGGCGGGAGAATTGTCAACAATCTGCCTGGCGAGGCTCAATGAACACCACCCTAAGGCCTCATAACAGTTAGCAACGGATTGGCTGCGTATTCGCGAAACGCGTTAAGCCCGAGGTTGCCGTCACCAATTTTCAGGCGTCGGCTAACCGGTCAGGGTGTCGATGTCGTCGATGCGCCACTTGCCGTTGGCGTAGAGGGCGTCGACGGCGAAGACGGCGGCGGAGTAGCTGGTCTGGCCCTTGTCGGTGCGGGTGTTGCGCTGGTCGGCGAAGACCAGGAGGCGGGCGCGGTCAGAGGCCAGGGACTTGACCGCGGTCTCGGTGACCGTGGTCGTGAGGACCTGCTTCTGGGTGGGAGCCTGCTGACGGACGAGGCTGAAGAGCTGGTTGTACTGCTGGACGGCCTTGCCGGTGAGCAACTCCTGCGCGGCCTTCTCGGTCTTGGCGACGTCGGCGTAGTTGTAGGAGAAGACCGTGTTCACGGCGTTGGTGACCTGGCCGCGGACCTCGCTCGTTCGGGCGTTGTCGCTGAGCGCCGTGTTCTCAGCGGCCGCGCTGCCGTTGAGGCCGCTCGCGTGGTCGGCCGACCAGGCGGCGATGCCGCCGAACGCGATGGTGAGGACGGCGAGGAGGGCCAGGAGACGGTTGCGGCCCGAGCCGGGAACGGTTCGGCGGAGGGTTGCGGTCGCCATCTCGTCCTCCTCAGGAGCCGGTGCCGGTGGGGGCGACGCCCAGGGCGGACAACTTCCAGCCTTCGGCGGTCTTGGTGAGCTGGCCCGTCAGGCGGCTGATCTTGCTGGACGCCCGGCCCTCGGCGGGCGTGACGGTGATCCGGACCGCGACGATGACGGCCGCCTTGCCCGCGTGCGTGTCGAGCTCGGTCAGACCCGACTCGACGACCTTGGCCGTGGTCGAGGTCCTGCCCTTGGTGACCTCGCGTTCCAGTTCGGTCCGGCCCTTGGCGATGCCGTCGTACAGCTCGGCCGTGGTGGAGTCCTGCCAGAGGCGCAGGCCGCCGTCGATATCGCGGTGGTCGAGGGTGTTGAGATTGACGATCCCCTGCTCCGCACTGCTCAGCACGCGGTCACGTTCACGGGCGTACGAGAGTGAGTCGTCCTGCGACGCCGCGTAGCCCGACCAGCCGAACCACGCGGCGGCCAATGCCGCGATGGCCGTCACCACCATCGCGACCAGGACCACCGGATCGCGCCGCCGGGTGCTCGGCTCCGGGGCCGTGGCCCCCGCGGGCCCGGACTCCGCGGACTCGTCTTCCGCGCCGGCCTCGGTCGCGGCGTCGTCTTCGGCGGTGGCGTCGGCCGGGGCCGTGTCCTCGGCCGTTTCGGGCTCTGATCCGATCTTGGTCTTCACCTGTCACACCCCTTGTTCACGTCAGGCCGCGGCCAGGTCACTGATGCGCCAGCCACCCTGGTCGCGAGCGGTGACGATCAGCTGGGCGGTGGCGGTGCTGCCCGACTTCTTGCCGGCGCGGGTGGTGTCCTGGTCGAGGAAGACCAGGACGACCGCGGTGTCGCCGGTGAGCTTGATGGCCCCGGCCTTCACGACCCGGGTGGTGAGCGCGAGCTTCTGGATCGGCGCGTACCGGACGACCTCGCCGAACAGCCGGCGGTACTGGTCCTTCGCCTTGCCGGTGAGCAGCTGGTCGGCCGCGCGCTGGGTGGTCGCCGGGTCGGTGTGGGTGTACGTCAGGATCCGGGTGACGGCTGACGACACGTCGGCGACGACCTTGGCGGTGGCGGCCTGGTCCAGCAGGACGCGGTTGGTGGCCGGTGAACCCTCGTTCCGCCTGTCCGCCCAGCTGGTCGCACCCAGGGCGAGCAGGCAGATCGCCAGGACGAGGGCCACCGGTACCCCCAACCCGCCCATGCGCAACCGCTCGCGGAAGGGCCGGGCCTCTTTCCTGCGCGGAACGCGCTTCTCGGGTGGAGCTTCGGTGATGCTCACGGCGCGGGCCTCCCGGCTGCGGGAATCGCGGTGAGAGACTTGATCTTCCAGCCGCCGCCGGCGGTGCGGACCATCCCCACCTGGTAGCGCTTGCGCTGCTCGCTGCCGTCCTGGTCGGGGCCGGTGGTGACGCGGACGCGGACCGAGGCCAGGAAGGTCGCGTCGCCCCTGGTGGTGTCCAGGCTGGTGATGGCCAGGCCGTGGACGGTGGCGACGGCGGTGGTGCCCGCCTTGCCGAACTTGGTACGGGCGGTGATCTGGTCGCGTTCGAGCTCGTCGTGGAGCTGGCCGGTGGACGCCTCCAGCCAGCGTGCCATGGAGATGTCCAGCAGCTTGGCGTCCATCGAGTTGAGGATCGTGAGCTGCCTGACCGCCACCTTGGAGACCTCGTCGCGTTCCCTGGCCCGGTCCACGTCGGCGCCACGGCCTGACTGGATCAGCGACCAGCACGCGAGCACGAGGAGGACCGAGGCCGCGGCGACCGCGGTCCAGCCGGCGGGACGGATCAGGCGGCGGGGACTCATGAGCCCGCCCGTGCCGGCGCTTCGGTGGGCTCGACCAGAGATCTCAGACCGACCGCGTCCAGGACCTCGCCGACTCCCCTCATGTGGCCGGGCTTGACGGGTGCCGGGACGCCGTGGCGCGGCGCGCGGCTCGATCCTCGGACGTTGATGCCGGAGCTCAAGGGCTCGGTGCAGCGGGCCTTGGTGTTGAGCGGCGCCCACGTGAGGTCGTTGGCGTTGCGGTAGCGGGTGCCCTCGTAGCCGCGGGTGCAGGGCTGCGGGTTGAAGAACGTGTTGACCAGGCCGAGCCTGAGCCTGCCGCCCGAGATGACCGACGAGCCCATCGCGGCGGCGCGCGGCAGGTTGGCGAGGAGGTCTTCGAGGCTGTCGAGGCGGGCACCGGTCAGCCGCGCGGTCGTGAGGAGATCGGCGATGAGCGTCCCGAAGCCCGGGTCGAGGTCGCGGACGAGGGTGGCGAACTCTCCGGCGGCGCCCGGCGTCGTCTCGATGAGATCACGGAGGTCGGCGTCGGAGTCTCGGAGCTGCCGGGCGAAGAGCCGCGAGTTGTACGCGAAGGCGCGGAAGGAGTCGGCCTCCTCGTTCTGGACGCGCAGCACGTCGCCGCCCGTGTGGAGCAGTTGCCGGGTGGTGGTGAAGTTCTGGTCCGAGGTCTCGATGAACTCGCCGCCGGTGTCGAGCAGCTTCTGCAGGTGCGGGCCCTGTCCGGCGAACGCCAGGCCGAGCTCGTCGATGAGCGTCTGCAGGTTCTGGAGGGGCAGCGAGGCGGTGAGGCTGTTGATGCTCTTGAGCGTCTCGGCCACCGGCACCGGGATGGTGGTGACGCTGCGCGGGATCGCGCTGCCGTCGGCGAGGAAGGGACCGCCGGAGGCGGCCGGGCGCAGGTCCACGTACTGCTCACCGACGGCGGACCGGTTGGCCACGATCGCCTGGAGATCCCGCGGGATCTTCGGTGCCGAGTCGTCGATGCGCAGCTCGGCGATCACGCCGTCCGGGGTGAGGTCGAGCCTGCCGACCTTGCCGACGGTGATCCCCCGGTACGAGACGGCCGAGCCCTCGAAGAGACCGCCGGTGCTCTCCAGGTTGAGCTTCACCGTGTAGTAGCCGCGCAGCCCGACATAACGTCCGAGGTCGGCGTAGCCGGTGCCGAGGTAGCCGATGACGACGACGGCGAGGATGACGAACGTGACGATCTTGGCCTTGGTGGCGGCGGTCAGCATGTCAGTTGCCCCCTTCGATCGGCGGGAGCGGCAGGGCCGGCTGTTCCTGCGACGGTGGAGGCGCCTGGGGTCCGGTCTGTTGCGCGGGAGGTGCGGAGGGGATGGGAGTGGAAGGCGGCTTGGGCTTGCCGGCCAGCGGGCAGAACTGGGCCTGCGGCCCTTCCGGCGAGGTGCCTGCCAGAGTCCTGGCCCGGGCCGGCTTCTTCGGGTCCTGCTCTTCGACCGCCGGGATGACGCAGTCGTTGCCGGGCGCCGCGATCACGCTCAGGTAGCCGTTCAGGTAGTCGCCCTTGATGCCCTTCTGCACCTCGTCGGTGAACGGGTAGGTGAACAGCACCTCGAGCGACTTCGGCAGGTCGCGTCCGCTGTCGGCGAGCTTGCGCAGGATCACCGAGAGGTCCTGGAGGTCGGCGACGGTGTCGTCCTTGCTCCGGTTGATGGTGGTCACCGCGACGTCCGACAACCGCTCCAGCCGCCGCAACATCTCGACGAGCTGCCCGCGCTGGTCCTCCAGCACCTTCAGGCCCGGCGACAGGTCGGTGAGGACGGTGTCGATCTGGCCCCGGCGGGCGGCGACGGTGGACGACAGGCGGTTGAGCCCGTCCAGCGCGTCCACGATCGTCTGCCGGTTGGTGTTGAGCGTGGAGCTGAGCGTGTTGAGCCGCCGCAGCGCCGACCGCACCTGCGGCTCCCGCCCGCCCAGCGCCTTCTGGAGCTCCCGGTTGATCGTCCGGATCTGCTGTAGGCCTCCACCGGACAGCAGCATCGACAGCGCGCCGAACACCTCCTCGGTGTCGGCGTTGCGCGTCGTCCGGGACAGCGGGATCGTCGCGCCGTCGGCCAGCGGGGTGACCGCGGGCGCTCCGCCGGCCGACGGAGAGGGCGCCGCGAGCCGGATGTACTTCTCCCCCAGCAGGCTCGACTGCTCCAGGTTGGCGATGGCGTTGGACGGCAGCCGCACGTCTCCGTTCACCCGGAGGGTGACCTCGGCGTGCCAGGCGTTCCGCGGCAGCGACACCTTGGTGACGCGGCCGACCGGCACGTCGTTGACCCGTACCGACGCCTGCGGCACGAGGTTGAGCGCGTCGGGGAACTGCACCTTCACCGTGTACGGGTGGTCGCCGAGGTCGGCGCCGCCCGGCAACGGGATCTCCTCAACCGAGACCGAGCACCCGGCGGCCAGCACGGCCACCAGCGCCGCGGCCGCCGCCTTGACCACCCGCATCAGCGACCTCCCTCGTCGTTCTGTCCCGCCTTGCCGTTCTGGCCGGCGTAGACCGGACCGGCGGGCGGGAACGGCAGCGCGGGGACACCGCCGGTCCTCGATGGCGGCACGGCCGTGAGCCCGCCGGTCCGGAGCCGTTCGCACTGGGATCGGAGCGCGGGAGAGCTCACGCCGGTCGCCGCCGCGCAGACCGATCTGGTCGCGGCGGACACCGGGTCGACGCCCGGCTGCGACGTCGAGCCGAACGCCTTGGTGATCTCCAGCAGGTTGCCGCGGCTCATCAGGGTGCGCGTCTCCGGGTCGTAGGTCTGGAGCGCGTTCTGGAGGAGCAGGGGCGTGTTGTCGAGGGCCTCGGCGAGGGCGGCACGCTGGTCGACGAGGATCTGCGTGACGTCGGCGAGCTTGTCGACGTTCCTGGCGAGCTTCTCGCGGTTCTCGCTGATGAACGTCTTCACCTTCGCGAGCGCGGCGGCGAGGTTGCGCAGCGCGTCGCCGAGTTCGTCGCGGTCCGCGGCGAGGAAGCCGCTGACCTCGGCGAACTGCCGCTCGATCTGGCGGATCCGCCCCTCGTTCGCCTTCAGCATCGTGCTGAACCTGTTGAGGTTGGAGATCGTCGCGTAGAAGTCGCCGCTGGAGTCGTTGAGCGTCTCCGAGGCCTTGCCGAGGTCGGCGATCGTCGTGTTGAGCAGGCCGCCGTTGCCGTTCAGGTTGGCGGCGCCGGTCGAGATGAACTGCGACAGCGCTCCGCGGGCGTTCGCGCCCTGCGGGCCGAGGTCGGTCGAGAAGCGCCGCACGCTGTCGTACAGCTGGTCCAGTTCCATCGGCGTCGCCGTCCGGGTGACGTCGATGTCGGCGCCCTCGGACAGCTCGGCACCGCCGGTGTAGGCGGGGGTCAGCTGCACGTAGCGGTCGGACACCAGGTTGGGCGCGATGACGATGGCGCGGGCGTCCGCGGGGACCTTGACCTTCTTGTCGACCTTCATGACGACCTTGACCGACCCGCCCTCCGGCTTGATCGATTCGAGGGCGCCGACCTTGACGCCGAGCACCCGGACGTCCGATCCGGGGTAGACACCGATCGTGGTCGCGAAGTGCGCGGTGATCCGCCGCCCCTCGGCCGCGGTCAGGATCGGGGCCAGGATGGCGGCGGCGACCAGCAGGAGCACCACGATCATCGCTTCGAGGACGCGGGTGCGGTTGTCGCGCATGGGCGAGAGCAGCGCGGGGAGCTTCATCAGCGCCCTCCCGTCAGGCGGGGCGGCTTGCAGCCCTTCGGGTCTTCCGGCTGCCATCGGCCGTTCTCCAGGTACTCGCGGGGGACGGTGCCGCAGAGGTAGCCGTCGACCCAGCGGCCGCTGCCGGTGGCGTTGCCGAGGAGCCGGGTGTACGGGGCGGAGACCTTGATCGCGCGTTCCAGGTTCGTCTGGTTGCGCAGCAGGGTCGCGGTCACCGCGTCGAGCGCGTCGAGCGTCGGCCCGAGCTGCTCGTCGTTGTCGTCCACCAGGCCGGCCAGCTCGACGCCGAGCCGCCGGGTGCCGACGAGCAGCGCGTGGATCGCCTCGCGGCGCCGGCGCAGTTCGGCGAGCAGCAGGTTGCCGTCCTTGAACAGCGATTCGAACTGGGCGTTCTGGTCGGCGAGGGTGCCGGAGAGCCGCTTGGTCCCGGCGAGGAGCTGCTGCAGCTCGGCGTCCTTGGTGGCGATGACCCGCGACAGTGCCGACAGTCCGGTCAGCGCCTGCTTGACGCTCGCGGGCGTGTTCTCGAACGTCTGGGAGATCGTGGTGAGGCTGGTCGCGAGCCGGCCGGTGTCGATGTCGCGGAGGGTCTTGCCGAGATCCTCGAACGCGGTCGTCACGTCGTAGGGCGCCACGGTCCGGTCGAGCCCGATCGGCTGCTCGGGATCCTGCCTGTTCGCGCCGAGCGGGTCGAGCGCCAGGTACTTCGACCCCAGCAGCGTCTTGATCATGATCATCGCGGTGGAGCGGTCGCCGACCCAGGTGTCCTTGACCCGGAACTCGACCTTCACCTTGGCGCCGTCCAGCGAGACGTCGGTGACCTTGCCGACCTTCACGCCGGCGACCCGGACCTCCTGGCCGGACTTGAGCCCGGCCGCTTCGGAGAAGTACGCCTTGTAGGCGGTGCCGCCGCCGATGATCGGCAGTTCGTCCGCGCGGTAGGCGACCATCCCGAAGGCCAGCAGGAACACCAGGCCGAGCACCGCGACGGGGATCGGGTTGCGCTCGCGCAGCGGCTTCAGCCTGGGCCTGCCGGTGCGCTTGCGCGGTCCCGGCGGCCTGTCATCGCGGGCAGGTGTGGTGGACGTCATCCGACGCACCTCTCCCGGCCGTCGTCGGTGATGGGCAGTCCGGTCGGCGGCGGACGGTCGTCCACGTCCGACCCGGCGTAGTGAACGCCGATCAACTTGACCTCGCACTGGTAGAAGTTCGTCCAGGATCCGTACGAGGCGGTCCGGCCGAGGTTCTCGAGCTTGCCGGGGAGCCGCTGCAGGAACCGGGTGACCAGCGGCTCGTCCCGGTCGAGGTTGCGGCTGAGCCGGCCCAGCTCGCCGATGCTGTTCTTGAGCGGCGCGCGGCCGACGTGGAGCAGGTCGGCGGTGGCGGTGCTCAGGTCGCCGAGCGCCACGACCGCCTCGCCGATCGGCTCGCGGTCCGCGGCCAGGCCCGAGGTGAGCTTGCGCAACGTGGTGAGCAGGTCGATGAGCTGCCGGTCGCGGTCGTTGATGGTGGCGACGATCGAGTTCAGGTTGGAGATGACCTGCCCGATGACCCGGTCGCGTCCGGCGATGGTGGTGGTGAGCTCGCCGACCGTGCGCAGCAGGCTCTCGACCGTGCCGCCCTCACCTTGGAGCACCTTGACGATCGACTCCGACAGCGAGTTCACGTCACCCGGCGACAGGGCCTGCATGAGCGGCTGGAATCCCTGGAAGAGCTGGGTGAGGTTGAGCGGCCCCTGCGTCCGGTCCGCCGGGATCGTGCCGCCGCGCCGGAGCGTCCGCCCCGGCGATCCGGTGCCCTGGCCGAGCGCGATGTAGCGGCCGCCGACCAGGTTGAGGTAGCGCACGGACGCGGTGGTCGAGGCGGGCAGGTCACGGTCGCGGTCGACGCTGAACTTCACCAGCGCCAGCCGCCTGTCGGTGACCGAGATCTTCTCGACCGACCCGACCCGTACGCCCGCGATCCGCACGCCGTGCCCCGGGTGCAGGCCCGCCACGTCGGTGAACTTGGCGTAGTACGTGATCCGGTCACCGGAGGAGGTGTCGGTGATGCTGGCCGCGAGCAGCCCGGTGGCCAGCACCGTCACCACGATGAAGATCAGCGAGCTGATCAGCGGGCCGGTGAGGCCCTTCAGCCCCTGGCCGGTGAGCCTCACTTGACCGTCACCTCCGCGCCCCGGTAGATCGGGCCGACCAGCACGCTGGACCAGTCGGGCAGCTCTTCGGGGACCTCGTCCAAGCCCGGGGCGACGAGCTGGTTGACCAGGTCGTTCTCGGCGGTGGAGTTGGCGGGGCCGAGCCCGCCCGTGGTCACCGCGCCCGGCACCTTGGCGCCGGTGGGCACCGCCGTGGGCGCCTTACCGCCACCCGGCGTGTAGGGCACGCTGTAACAGCGCGGCCCGCCCCCGCCGTCGTACCGGACCTTGTCCTTGCCGGGGATGTAGCGCCCCTGATGCTGGACGGAGACGACCTGGCCGTGGACGCCGTGCTTGTCGGTGCCCTTGCCGAGCACCTCGTTCATCTTCGGGATGAAGTCGGCCAGCGTGCGGAACGTGCACGGCGCCGCCGGCGAGTACCGCCGGAAGAGGTGCAGCGAGCCGCGGCTCTCGGTGGCGAGGGCGATGAGGTTCTCGGAGTTGACGCTCACGAACTCGGTCAGGTCACCGGTCGCGGTCGAGACCGTCTCGTAGAGGTCGGCCAGGTTCTGCCGCTGCTCGGCGATCGTCCGGCTGGTGGTGGTGAAGTCGGTGAGCGCCTGGAGCAGGTCGGGCGAGGCCGCGTTGAGGTTGTCGGCGAACGTCGCCAGCTCGGCCAGGTTGCGGTTGAGCGCGGGCAGCTCGGGGTTGAGCTTGGCGAGGAACGAGTCGAGCTGAGCGAAGTTGCGGCCGATCTGGTCGCCGCGCCCCTCCAGCGCCTGTGCCATCGCGGTCAGCGTCGCCGACAGCTTGGACGGCTGGACGGCGTTGAGCAGGCGCATGGTGTTGTTGAGCACCTCGGACAGCTCGACCGCGTTCTGGCTGCGGTCCTCGCTGATGACCGCGTCGTTCGCGATCGGCTGCGCGACGGTCGTGCCGGCCGGCGCCCCGGTCGCGGTGGCCGGGACCAGCGCCACGTAGCGCGCGCCGAAGACCGTCGTCGGGAGGAGCTGCGCCCGCACGTCGGCGGGGACGAATTTCGCCTTGTCGGGGTCGAGGGCCAGTTCCAACCTGGCGCCGCTGCCGTTCGCCTTGATGGAACGGACCTCGCCGACCACCACGCCGCGCACCTTCACGTCGGCCTGCTGGTGCATCTCGTGCCCGGCGGTACCGGTCATCAGCGTCACCTTGGTGACCTCGGTGAACCTCTTCTGGTAGATCGAGATCGACAACCAGATCAGCAGGGCGGGGACCAGCAGGAAGGCCACGCCGAGCAGCCGCCGCCCGGTGGTCTGCAGCAGGGTCGAACGTTCGGACTGGGCGCTCATGTCAGCCGGTCACCTTCACCGTCGTGGTCGCGCCCCAGATGGCGAGGCTGACGAAGAAGTCGGTGACGCTGATCAGGACGATGGCGGTCCGGACCGCGCGGCCGACGGCCACGCCGACCCCTGCCGGGCCGCCGACCGCGCGGTAGCCGTAGTAGCAGTGCGCCAGGATCACCATGACGCTGAAGATCAGCACTTTGACGAACGACAACACCACGTCTGATGGGGACAGGAAGATGTTGAAGTAGTGGTCGTAGGTCCCCGCCGACTGCCCGTTCACCCAGAGGGTGATCTGTCTGGACGCCAGATAGGAGCTCAGCAGCCCGATGCCGTACAGCGGGATGATCGCGACGGTGCCCGCCACGATGCGGGTGGTCACCAGGTACGGCAGGGACGGGATGCCCATGCCCTCCAGCGCGTCGATCTCCTCGTTGATGCGCATCGCGCCGAGCTGGGCGGTGAAGCCCGCCCCGACGGTCGCGCTCAGCGCCAGCCCCGAGACCAGCGGCGCGATCTCGCGGGTGTTGAAGTAGGCGGACACGAACCCGGTGAACGCGGCCGACCCGATCTGGTCGAGCGCCGCGTACCCCTGGAGCCCGACGACGACGCCGGTGGAGACGGTCAGCCCGAACATCACGCCGACCGTGCCGCCGATCACCGCGAGCGCGCCCGAGCCGAACGCGACCTCGCTGAGCAGCCGGCCGATCTCCTTGAAGTAGCGGCGGATCGCGCGCGGCATCCACAGCAGCGCCTTGATGTAGAAGCCGAGCTGGTCGCCCGGCTGGTCCAGCCACGACACCGACCGCCCCGCGCGGCGGCGGGCCCCTGAGGTCGCCATGGGTCACGCCCCCTTCGGCGGGACGACCTGGAGGTAGATCGCCGTCAGGACGAGGTTGACGAAGAACAGCAGCAGGAACGTGATGACCACCGACTGGTTGACCGCGTCGCCGACGCCCTTGGGCCCGGGGCTGGGGTTCAGCCCGCGGTACGCGGCGACCACGCCGGCGATGAAGCCGAAGATGAGCGCCTTGAGCTCGGCCACGTACAGGTCGGGTAGCTGCGCCAGCGCCGAGAACGAGGCGAGGTAGGCGCCCGGCGTGCCGCCCTGCATCATCACGTTGAAGAAGTAGCCGCCGGCCACGCCCACCACCGAGACCAGCCCGTTCAGCAGGACGGCGACCGCCATGCAGGCCAGGACCCGCGGCACGACCAGCCGCTGGATCGGCGAGACGCCCATGACCTCCATGGCGTCCATCTCCTCGCGGATGGTCCGCGACCCGAGGTCGGCGCAGATCGCCGAGCCCGCCGCGCCCGAGATGAGCAGCGCCACGATCAGCGGGCTGGCCTGCTGGACGACCGCCAGCACGCTCGCGCCGCCGGTGAGCGACTGGGCGCCCAGCTGCTTGGCGAGCGAGCCGACCTGGAGCGAGATGACCGCGCCGAACGGGATGGACACCAGCGCGGTCGGGAGGATCGCGACCGAGGCGATGAACCAGAACTGCTGGATGAGCTCGCGCAGCTGGAAGGGCCGGCGGAACGTCATCGCGATGACGGTCACCGCCAGCGTGAACAGGCGCCCGACCTGGCGGAGCGCGCCCGCTCCCGGCGCCGCCGTCTGTGGGGTGGTCACGAATGTCCTCCTGCGCCGGCGGCGTGCTCGCGCCGGTTCTCGAAGATGGCCTGCTGCGCCGCGTACGGAAGCCGGGGAAGCATCGCCTCCACCCGCTGCCAGTGCCGGGTCGCGGCCTGGCGCGGCGGCAGGCCGGGCGACGGCTGGAGCTGCGGGACGATCTCGATCCGGGAGCGCGGCGCCCGCTCGACGGCGGCCTCGGCGGCCAGGGTGGCGGCGTCCTTCTCCTCGCTCATGCCGATGGGGCCGTGCCGGGTGCCGTGCAGGAACTGCGCGACGACCGGTTCCTCGCTGGTCAGCAGCACCTCGCGCGGGCCGAAGCCGACCAGGTCGCGGCGGAAGAGCATGCCGATGTTGTCCGGGACGGTCGCGGCGATCTCGATGTTGTGCGTGACGATGAGCATGGTCGCGTCGATGCGCGCGTTCACGTCGATGAGCAGCTGGGACAGGTAGGCGGTGCGGACGGGGTCGAGGCCGGAGTCGGGCTCGTCGCACAGGATGATCTGCGGGTCCATGACCAGGGCGCGGGCGAGGCCGGCCCGCTTGCGCATGCCGCCGGAGATCTGGCCGGGGAGTTTCCGCTCCTCGCCGCCGAGCCCCACCATGTCCATGCGCTCCAGCACGGTGCGGCGGATCTCCGACTCGGACCTGCGGGTGTGCTCGCGGAGCGGGAAGGCGATGTTGTCGTAGAGGTTCATCGAGCCGAACAGCGCGCCGTCCTGGAACATCAGGCCGAACAACTTCCGCTGCCGGTAGACCTTGTGGTCCTTGTCGTTCACCATGTCGACGCCGTCGATCATGACCCGGCCGCGTTCCGGCTTGATGAGCCCGATGAGCGATTTGAGGAACACCGTCTTTCCGGTGCCCGAAGGCCCGAGCATCACGGTCACCTCGCCGGCCGGCAGGGTGAGGGACACATCGCGCCAAATGGTCTGCCGACCGAATGATTTCGTCAGTCCCTCGACGACGACTTCAATTCCCAAGTGCCACACACCTCGCCCGCCTGCTGTTGGCGAGGACGTTACGACTATCTCCGGTGACAACTCAAGAGTAAACCGGAGGATTCTCGGGTGGAAGACCCACCACGGGCAGGGGCGTTGTCGTTTGCTGAGTGTTCGATCAATCCAAAATCGTCGTTCTGGAGTACTGGCGAGTAATTGCCTACATCCGATCTCCCGGGAGGCCCGTTATCACTTACTAAGCCTCATCGCGCATTTGCGTTATCGGCGGAATAGTACTTGACAGTAATGTGCCACCCGAGTCTTGTCAGAACCGGCAGTTCGACCTATGTTTCACGTGCTCCAGTGCACGGTTTCGGGTGTGAGCTCCCCCCGCACGGCACGCTCCCGGCCGTCGAACAGCGGTCCCAGGCGGAGGTGTGTTTTCCATGACGCAGGCAGTCGAGCTCCCCGGCCCGGCGGAGCCCGACCCCGTGCAGGTCCCGCCACAGTTCGCCCAGATCATGTGGGGCGAGATCGAAGACGTCATCGGCGAGGTGGTGCAGGAGATCCGGCGGGCGATCCCCGAGTACGACCGTCCGGAGAACTCCGCCTACGACCAGATCCTGCGGCTGGGCGCGGAGAAGCTCATCACGGCCTACATCGAGCGCATCGCCGACCCGTCCGTTCCGCTGACCGAACGCGACGAGACCTGCCGGGCGCTCGGCCACTTCGAGGCCGTCGAGGGCCGCAGCCTGGACCACATGCAGGCGGCCTACCGGATCGCCTTCCACATCGCGTGGCGGCGGACCGCCGCGGTGGCCGAACGGGAACGCATCCCGTCGGTCGTCGTCACGACGATGGTCGAGTCGATGCTGACCTACATGGACGAGGCCATCGCCCAGACGCGCCACGGCCACCAGCAGGCGATGGAGCACGCCGATCTGCGCCGCCGCGAGCACCGCAGGCAGCTCCTGCACCTCATCCTCCAGCAGCCGGCAGTGGTGCCGGAGGCCATCGAGGAGCTGGCGCGCACCGCGTCCTGGCCGCTGCCGGACGAGGTCACGATGGTCGCCATCCACCCGGACGCGCCCTGCACGATCTCGGCCCTTGACGCGGATGTGCTCATCGACCTTGACTCCCCCGAGCCCTGCGTCCTGGTGCCGGGGCCGCTCGACCGGAGCCGGCAGAGCATGCTGGAGGCGGCCCTGGCGGAGGCCAGCTCGGTGCTCGGCCTCACCATGCCGATCGACAAGGCGACCGACTCCCTTCGCTGGTCGCGGCGCGTGCTTGAGCTCGCCGAGGAGGGCATCATCCGGGACGGCTCGCTGATCCCCTGCGAGCAGCACCTGATGACCATGTGGCTGCTCTCGGACGTGACGCTGATCGAGGAGTTGACTCGCCGGCACCTGGCCCCGTTCGACGACATGTCCGACGGGCACCGGCGCAAGCTCACCGAGACGCTGGCCGAGTGGGTCACCACCCGCGGCAACGCGGTCGAGCTCGCCGAGCGCATGAACGTGCACGCGCAGACCGTGCGCTACCGCCTCCGGCAGCTCGAGAGCTATCTCGGCGAGAGCCTGGCCGATCCGGACACCCGGTTCTCGCTCGACGTCACGCTGCGCGCCGCCAGTCTCCACCGCCGCCGCCACCTCGGCCGCCGGGGCACGCCCGGTTCCTGAGCCCCGCGGTCCCGCTCGCCGGCGGGAGTGGGACGAACAAGCGCTTGGGTGTTTGTTCGGGATTATTAGCGCATGAGTGACGGGAGTGAGTACCAAGCAGGACCGAATCGGCCGCTACGCACGGCCACTTCATGATCACGACTGACGATTTTACGTTCGCTTTAACAAACGTCAGCGTTATCAGACTTAATGTCAGTGTGCTCCACCTCACAATCCAGCGCTCGGGGGACGCGCAGGGGTCCCCCGCTCGGCGCGTCCTCCTCGGGTCCAATGCCGTAACCACCCCACGGCCGACACGCGGCCGGGCGGCCCCGCCCGGACCGCCGTCCGGCCATGCCGACGGTGTTCTACCTGGAGGTGCCACCGATGCCCCGAACGCTCGAACCGGGGGGGCTGGATCAACTGCCGTCGCCGCTCCCGCGGCGGCTCGCCACCATCCTGCGGCCGGAGCTGCCCAGCCTGGCGCAGGAGATCATCGAAGAGATCCCGCGGGCGCTCCCCGAGTACGACCGCCCCCTGCAGACCCCGTACTCCCAGGCGCTGACGATCGGCGTTGAACGGGCCCTGATCCAGTTCGTGGCGCGGGTGGCCGAGGCCTCGCCGTCCACCGTCCGCCACGACGACACCTACCGCAGGCTGGGCCGTTTCGAGGCGCACGAGGGCCGCTCCCTGGACAGCCTCCAGGCCGCCTACCGGATCGGCGCCCAGGTCGCCTGGCGCCGTGTCATGCGGCTGGCCGCGCGGCACGACCTGTCCTCGACCGTCACGGCGCGGCTGGCGGACGCCCTCTTCGCCTACATGAACGAGCTGGCGTCGCTCTCCCTGGCCGGCTACATGGACGCCCGCCCGGCCGAGATCGAGGACCAGCGGCGGCGGCTCCTCCAGCTGCTCCTGCGCCGTCCCACCAGCGCGTCCGACCGGGCCATCGGCGAGCTCGCCGAGCTCACCGACTGGGAGGTGCCGGCCGAGGTCACCCTCGTCGCCGTGCCGCCGGACGCGCGCTGCGTGCGCGGCGCGCTGGACTGCGACGTGCTGGTCGACCTCACCGCCGACGAGCCGCACCTGCTGGTGCCGTGCGGGTCGTCGGCCGGCGCGCCGGTGCCGCTGTCGGACGAGCGCCGCGCGATGCTCGCCGAGGCGTTCCCCGACGATCCCGTCGCGGCCGGTCTGACGGTGCCGATCGAGTTCGCCGCCGACTCGCTGCGGTGGGCACGCCAAGCGCTTTCCCTGGTCGAGACCGGAATCCTCGACGACGGCCCGGTCATCTCCTGCGAAGATCATCTGGTCACGTTGTGGTTGTTGTCGGACTGCACGCTGATCGACCAGGTCGCGCGCCGGCAGCTGGCCGGGATGAACGACCTCGAGCACGGCCAGCGGGAACGGCTCGTCGCCACCCTCCACACCTGGCTGACGACCAGGGGCACCGCCGCGGAAATGGCGGAGACCCTGCATGTTCACCCGCAGACGGTGCGGCATCGCATCAAACGGCTCGAAAAGGAGCTCGGCGGCCGGCTCACCGACCCGGACGACCGCTTCGCGATCGAGATCGTGCTGCGTGCGATGTGGGTCAGGAACAGGTCCCGCACTGAACGTGAGGAGTACCGGGACGAAGGGTGAGGGCACTCACCCGATGACAATTTGATGTTGAGTCGGAGGTCGGTTTTCGCAGATCAACCGAACTCTTCCGGAAAGGCTTGATTAGCCGCTCCACTTCGTGCTGATATCAAATAGCACCTTTATTTGATATTCGGAGGTGGACGGAAAGTGGTCCGCAGATCGGCACGTGGGACGGTCCTCGCCGGACTCGGCGCGGCGGCCGTCCTGGTCGTGGGGTCGGCCGTCCCGGTGGCCGCCGACCCCACGCCCACCCCCTCGGGCACCGAGGCGACCGATCCGCCGACCGATCCGCCCACGGACCCGCCCACGGACCCGCCGACCGACCCGCCTACGGATCCCCCCACCGATCCCCCGACGGACCCGCCGACGGACCCGCCGACCGATCCCCCGACGGATCCCCCCACGGACCCGCCCACCGATCCGCCGACCGACCCGCCCACGGATCCCCCCACCGATCCGCCCACGGACCCGCCCACCGACCCCCCGACGGACCCGCCGACCGACCCGCCGACCACTCCGCCCGGTTCGTCCACGCCGGTCCTGTCGGTGGGGCTGGCGATGAGCTACCCGGTCGTCGCGCCCGGCGGCTCGCTGACGGCGCAGGTGCGGGTCTCCTCGGCGAAGGCGAACGCGGGCGGCACCACGGTGCGCGTCGCCGCCAAGGGCGTGTCGGTGAGCCCGGCGTCGCAGACCCTCGGCACCGTGAACGGCTCGGGGCGGGCCGCGCTGGCCACCGTGAGGTTCCCGGCCAACACCGAGCACGGCGCGGTCACGATCGTCGCGACGGTCAGCGCGCGGAAGGCGGCGACGCGGACGGCGTCGGCGACCGTCGTCGTCACCGACCCGCGCAACATCTCGCTGCCGGCCGCCTCCGGGCTGGGCGGCGTGCTCCCGGCGGGCTTCCCCGGCGGTGGCGGCAGCCCGCCCATGGGCGGCTTCAACCCGCTCAACCTGCCGCCGAGCCAGGTCGCCCTGCCCCCGATCGCCACGCCGCAGATCGCGCCGGACGCGCAGCCCCTCGCGTCGATGACGGCGCTGCGGGCGGGCTTCGAACCCGTCCTCGGCGACGATGTCCTGGCCGCGCTGCAGGCGGGGTGGCTCGCGGCGCTGGTGACCTCCGTGTCACTGCTGCTGGCCAGGCTGCGGCTGGCCCGCCGGCACCACACCCCGGCCCGGCGGGCCCGCCGTGTCCTCTTCCTCCCGTACGGGGAGAGGCTGCCCGCGGGCTTCACCCTCCCCAAGGGCGTCCAGATCCCCAAGGGCAAGAAGCTGACCGCGGCCCGGCTGCGCACGCTTCCGCCCCAGCCCGCACGGCCCGTGCGCCTGTTCTGGGTCCCGCTGCGCGCCGCCCGCCCGTGACCTGCCGGTCGGGCGGGCGGCGGCTCCTCACCCGGTGAGGCGGCCGCTCACTTGGTGATGAGGTAGTCCGCGGCCTTGGCCTTGCGGGTGGACGCCCAGAACTCGAAGGTGTGCCCGGGCCACAACGTGCGGTTGACGCCGCCCTCGTCCAGGTACCAGCTCTGGCAGCCGCCCTCGCTCCAGACCGCCCTGCGCAGCCGGTTGTGCATGCGGTCGTTGAACGAGCGCAGCGCCTCGGGGCGCGGTTCGATGGCGTCGCCGCCGCCGTCCTGGAGCAGCCTGAGACAGCTCAGCACGTGCTGG
Source organism: Spirillospora sp. NPDC047279 (assembly GCF_040643285.1). NCBI lineage: Bacteria > Bacillati > Actinomycetota > Actinomycetes > Streptosporangiales > Thermomonosporaceae > Spirillospora > Spirillospora sp. NPDC047279. Next base: position 435,001 of record NZ_JBEYUA010000003.1, on the reverse strand, counting down.
ATCTGCACCTCGATCATGAAGACGACCGAGTTGTGGCCCAGCCCGGTGTTGGGGCCGAGCAGGGTGAAGAAGTTGGGGAAGCCGGGGTAGGTCGTGCCGCGGTAGGCCTCGATGCCGTTCGCCCACAGCTCCTGGATCTTCTGGCCGTTCCGGCCGGTGATGGTCTGGTCGTTGAGCGCGTCGGTGACCTTGAAGCCGGTGCCGTAGATGATGGCGTCGACCTCGTACTCCCGGCCGTCGGTGGTGACGATCGAGTTGGCGCGCACCTCGGCGACGCCGCTGGTCTCGACCTCGACGTTCGGGCGCGCGAGCGCCGGATAGTAGTCGTTGGACAGCAGCACGCGCTTGCAGCCGATGGTGTAGTCGGGGGTGACCTTGGCGCGCAGCTCGGGGTCGCGGATCTGGCGCTTGATGTGCCAGCGGGCGAGCTTCTCCATCGGCACCGACAGGCGCGGGTCGATGGTGAAGCCGACGGCGCGGGCCTCCAGCGTCCAGTAGATGCCGTGGCGCAGCGCGCGGGCCGCGCCCGGCACCTTCTCGAACGCCTTGCGCACCGGCGCGGGGAACGCGCGGTCGGGCTTGGGCTGGATCCACGGCGGCGTGCGCTGGAAGAGCACCAGGTCGTCGACCTGCTCGGCGATCTGCGGCACGAACTGGATCGCGGACGCGCCGGTGCCGATGACCGCGACGCGCCTGCCGCGCAGGTCGTAGGAGTGGTCCCACTCGGCGGAGTGGAACGCGGTGCCCTGGAAGTTCTCGATGCCGGGCAGATCGGGGTAGGACGGGATGTGCAGGGCCCCGATCCCGGAGACGACGGCCTTCGGCGTGAGGACGGTGCCGCCGGCGAGCGTCACGTTCCAGCGGCGCGTGCCGTCGTCGTACTCGATCGCGTCCACCTGGGAGCCGAAGCGGACGTGGTCGCGCACCCGGTACTTGTCGGCGGTCTGCTCCATGTAGGAGCGGATCTCCGGCTGCGGCGCGAACATCCGGGTCCAGCCGGGGTTGAGCTCGAAGGAGAACGAGTACATGTGCGACGGGACGTCACAGGCGCAGCCCGGGTAGGTGTTGTCGTGCCAGGTGCCGCCGAGGGCTTCGCTCTTCTCCAGCACGACGAAGTCGTGGAAGCCGTGCTTCTTCAGCTGGATCGCCATGCCGAGCCCGGCGAACCCGGAGCCGATGATGACGATCGCCGGGGAGGAGGCGCTGTCGCTCATGTCGATTCCCTTGTTCCGCGTTAACCTACTTTCGGTAAGTTACCGCGAGTAGGTTACTGACGGTAGGTCCAACAGATAGGATTTCGTTGTGAGCACCGCCACACCGCGCCGCCGCCGGATGTCACGCGCCGAGCGCGAGCGGCAGATGCTGGACGTGGCGGAGGCGGTCTTCGCCGAGCAGGGCTACCGCAGCACCTCGATGGACGAGATCGCCGACCGCTGCGGCGTCTCCAAGCCGATGTTGTACGAGTACTTCGGCTCCAAGGACGGGCTCTTCCACGCGTCCATGGCCCGTTCGAAGGCCGAGCTCTACGACGTGACCCAGAAGGCCATGGCGGGCGCGACCGACCCCCGCGACATCCTCTGGCGCGGCATGCTCGCCTACTTCGAGTTCGTCGACTCGCACAGCGACGGGTTCGTGACGTTGCTGTCCGAGCCCCTCAACGTGCCGGCCGACAGCGGCGACCTGGTCGAGGAGACCCGGCAGCAGCAGAGCGCGCTCATCACCGGCGTGCTCAAGTCGTTCGCGCCGGACGCCCCGGACGCGACGCTCCAGGCGTTCACCGAGATCATCATCGGCGGTTGCGAGCGGCTCGCGTTGTGGCGCACGCGCCATCCCGACGCGATGAGCGTCGAGGAGGCCGCGGGGCACATGACCGAGTTCTGCTGGCAGGGCCTCAGCCCCTACCTGCCCTAGGTCGCCGCGTCCCCGCCGCCGCCGGCCGCGTCCAGGCGCCGGTGCAGCGCGTCGAGCGCCTCGATGAACAGGTCGAGCCCGAACTCGAAGTCGGTCTCCGGGTCGTAGCGCGCCAGTTGCGGCGCGAACGCGATGACGTGCGGGTATTCGGCCGGGTCCAGGCCGCCCGTCCCCTCGGTGATGGGCGTCTCGTGGTCGAGCACCTTGGCGTGGCCGACCTCGCGCATCTGCGCGCCGAGCGCGTACGCCATCAGCGCCCGCATGATGCGCACCGACGTCTCGCCGTCGAAGCCGGCCGCGGACGCCAGCGCGAGCGCCCGCTCGGCGGGGCGCAGCCCGATCGGGGTGTCGATCTTGTGCGTGAACACGATGGTCATCGACCGCGGGTAGTCGTGCGCGACCTTGCGAAACGCGCGCACGAGGGCGCGGGCCCGGTCGGTGAACGGCTCGTCCGGATCGTCGGGCAGGTCCATCCCCGCCACCACGTACTCCGCCACGCCCTCCAGGAGGGCGGACTTGTTGGGCACGTGGTTGTAGAGCGACATCACCGCCACGCCGAGCTCGGCCGCCACCCCGCGCATGGACAGGCCGTCCACGCCGCCGCGCTCGATCAGGTCCACCGCGGCCTGCACGATGCGCTCACGGGTGAGCACCGGGCGGGTCACCGGGGTGACAGAGGTCACTCGCTTAGCCATCGGTCCGTCCCTTTCCGACCGTTGACGCGTGTAAGTGCCGCGTGACACGGTACGTACATCGTACGTAAGACGTACAACGTACGTCGCCAAGTACGGTCACGACTCCGCAGCGCCCGCCCACCGTGGAGGATGCCCGTGTCGACCCATGACCTCTACACCTCGCCCGTCGACAAGTCCACCTGGAACGTGCCCGCGACCGGCGACGCCCGGTTCACCTGGGAGTACGACGACGGCCGTGACCGGCTCCTCGCCCTGTACCAGAAGGGCAAGGACAAGCAGTGGGACAGCGAGAAGCGCATCGACTGGGATCTGGAGGTCGATCCCACCAACGCGCTCGGCGTGCCCGACCAGTCGCTGGCCATCTGGGGCACGAAATACTGGGACATGCTCAGCGCCAGGGAGATCGGCGAGCTGAGGCGGCACTCGGTGTCGTGGCAGTTCTCCCAGTTCGTGCACGGCGAGCAGGGCGCGATGATCACGGCCGCCCGGATCGTGGAGTCGGTGCCCGACCTGGACGCCAAGTTCTACTCGGCCACGCAGACCATGGACGAGGCCCGGCACGTCGAGATCTTCTCCCGGTTCCTCCAGGAGAAGATCGGCATGGTCTACCCGATCAACACCAAGCTCCAGGACCTGCTGAACGAGACGCTGGGCGACTCCCGCTGGGACATGCCCTACCTCGGCATGCAGGTGCTCATCGAGGGGCTCGCGCTCGCCGCGTTCGGCGTCATCCGCGACATCACCACCAAGCCGCTGCCCAAGCAGATCCTGGCGTACGTCATGCAGGACGAGGCGCGGCACGTCGCGTTCGGGCGGCTGGCCCTGCGCGACTACTACAAGCAGCTGTCACCGGCGGAGCTGCGGGAGCGCGAGGACTTCGTCATCGAGGGCTGCCACCTCATGCGCGACCGCATCCGCGGCCGGGAGATCTGGACCAACTTCGGCATCGACCCGAGGGAGGTCGACCACATGGTCGAGAACTCCCCGTACATGCGGATGTTCCAGAGCCTGCTGTTCAGCCGCATCGTCCCGTGCGTCAAGGACATCGGGCTGTGGAGCGAGCGCATCCAGAAGGCCTATGACGACATGGGCGTGCTCGACATGTCCAAGGCCGACCTCGAGGCGCTGATGGGGCAGGACGAGGAGATCGCCGAGAAGCTGGACGCCGAGCGGTTCGCGGTCGAGGAGGCCGACCGCAAGGCCGAAGTGGACGCGGTGATCGCGGCGGAGGCCGCCTCGTGAGTACCTTTTCCTGAGATCCCCTTCCCCCGGAGGTACTCATGCCCATCGCGCAGTTCGACGGAGCACTCGCCGTCGTGACAGGGGCCGGCAGCGGCTTCGGCCGCGCCACCACGCTGGCCCTGGCCGAACGCGGCGCCACGGTCGTCGCGGCCGACATCGACCTGGAGTCGGCGGAGCGCACGATCGTCCTGGCCGCGGCGCTCGGCGCGAAGGGGACGGCCTACCAGGTGGACGTGGCGGACGCCGCGGCGATGGAGTCGTTCGCGGAGGCCGTCCGGGCCGACTTCCGGGTGCCCGACATCCTCGTCAACAACGCCGGGATCGCGGTCGCCGGCCCGTTCCTCGACACCGGGCTGAAGGACTGGGAGCGCATCGTCGGCGTCAACCTGTGGGGCGTGATCCACGGCTCGCGGCTGTTCGGCGGGCAGATGGCCGAGCGCGTCGCCAACCTGCCCACCAAGCCGGACAAGCCCAACAAGGGCGGGCACATCGTCAACATCGCCTCCGCCGCCGGCTACACCCCGTCCCGGGAGCTGCCCGCCTACTGCACGACCAAGGCGGCCGTGGTGATGCTCAGCGAGTGTCTGCGGGCCGAGCTCGCGAGCTCGCGCATCGGCGTCACCGCCGTCTGCCCCGGCTTCGCCGACACCAACATCGCGCGCAACGCCACCTACGTGGGGGTCGGCGAGGACGAGCAGCGGCAGGTGCGCGAACGCGGCGCACGCGCGCTGCGGATGCGCCGCTACCCCGCGGAGAAGGTGGCCGAGCGGATCGTCGACGCGATCGCCAAGAACAAGCCGCTCGTGCCGGTCAACTTCGAAGGGCACCTCCTGCACGCGCTCTCGCGCGTCTCGCCCGCCTCGCTGCGCCTGATCGCCCGGATACCGGCGCCACTTCGTTAGGAAAGCTCCGCTAGGAGGCCCCCATGACCACCCCGGCCGCCGTCACCGACCGCCCCCGGACCTGGACCGCGAAGGTCCGCTGCAGGGATGGGGACCACACGCTCGACCTGACCGACCGCGAGGTGGTCGCCGCGCGGCTCCTCAAGACGTCCCGGAGACACTCGTTCGACCCGCACGTGGACGTCGACTGGGACGCGCCACAGGACCCGGACCGCTTCTACCTGCCGCCACCGCTGGTGTCGCTGTACGAGACGCCGCTGTGGGACCGGATGACGCACCGGCAGCGGGTCGAGCTGAGCAAGCACGAGCTGTGCAGCATCGCCTCGTTCGGCATCTGGTCGGAGATGTTGCTCATGCAGTCGCTGGTGCAGCACTCCTACCGGCTCCGGTACGACAGCGACCACGTCGCGTACGCGCTGACGGAGATCGCCGACGAGTGCCGCCACTCGGTCATGTTCGCGCGCATGGTGAAGACGTGCGGGCTGCGCACCCACCGGCCGCGCGGGCCGGTCTTCCAGTTGGGCAAGGTCGTGGCGGCGGTCTACGACCCGATGCCGATGTTCGCCGGCGTGCTCCTCGTCGAGGAGCTCACCGACGCGTTCCAGCGGCTGACGTTCCCGGACGAGGAGATGCAGCCGATGGTCCGGCAGGTCACCCGGATCCACGTGATCGAGGAGGCCCGGCACATCAAGTACGCGCGGGAGGAGCTCAAGCGGCTGGTCGTCCGCAAGCCCGCGGTGCAGCGCCGCGCCGCGGCCTACGGGCTGGCGCAGGCCACCCGGCTCATGGCCGCCGAGATCATCCATCCGTCCTGCTACGCCGGCGTCGGACTCGACCCCGGCATCGCCCGCCGGGTCGCGGCGCGCAGCCCGCACCGCCGCGCCACGATGGCGTGGTCGCTGGCCAAGTGCACCGCCTTCTTCGACGAGGTCGGCTTCCTGGACGGCCCCGCGCGGAACGTCTGGATCAAGGCCGGCCTGCTGGCCCCCGGAGGAAGTACGCCGGCGCCTCGGTGACGTCGACGGCCGCCGGGTGGTCGATCATCGCGAGGCAGGCGCCGTAGCCCGGCCCCGGCTCGAGCCGGCGCATGGCCATGCGGCCCGGCAGGTCGGGACGGCCCTCCCAGCCGACCAGCCGCGGCGGGTCGGCGGGCGCGGACATGCTCAGGCGGGTGAGGCCCACGCGCAGGCCGTCTCCGGTCGCCTTGAGGGCGGCCTCCTTGCGGGTCCAGTACGCCAGGAGCGCGTCGGGGCTCATCCCGGCCGCCGCGGCGTCGGCCTTCTCGGCGGGCGCCAGCAGATGGCCGGCGATGCTCTCGTTGGCGCGGCCGGCCTCCTCGACGTCCAGGCCCACCGGACCGTGCGCGGAGATCGCCACACCGACCCGGTCGCCGGAGTGCGAGACCGACACGTGCGGGCCGCCGTCGATCACCGGGCGGCCGTGCGGCTTGCCGCAGTCGTCGCACGCGCGGTCGATGCGAACGTGTTCCGGAGAGATGCCGAGCGCCGTTCCGACGGCGATTCGGGTGATGGCCGCACCGAGTGTGAACCGGTCGCGGTCGGCGTCACGGAGATACCGTTCCCGGCGCCCGCGTTCGACCGAGTCGAGCAGGGCCTCGTGCGCCGGCCGTACGTCCGCGAGCGTCGCCCACCAAACTGCAACCGGTTCCACCTTCGCTCCATTCATCGTCCGTCTGTTGTCACATTAAGCGATGGTCCGGTCGGGCCGGTGCGGAACCTTTTTGCGAACACGTCGAGTGGTCCACTCCTTACACCAGTGAGGGCCGCAGGGCGATGGTCCACCCTGCGGCCCTTGTGCCGACTTACTCCTCGTGACCTGGGGCTACTACACCCAGGACACTCCTACCAATTGCGCGTACACGCGTCGACCTCCTCCTCCCCACGGGCCGACCGCACCGGACGCCGCCCTCCCACTGAGCCGGGCCGGTACCGCCCTCCCCTATACCGAAACAGCCTAGAAGCGAATGACGGCAGCCATGCCACGATCGGCCGAACCAGGACAAAAATGGTTCAACTCAACGGAACCCGCCAAGCACTTCTCGGGCCGCCTCGGTGGCTTTGGCGAGGCATGTCCGCTCACGCGAATCCGCTTCATTTTTACTCTCGGCATATTCGCTGTAACTCACGGCTATCACCGCATTGCGAAGGCGCACGGTGACCTGACCGACGACGGTCGGTTGGCCTTTGTCGACTTTGAACCAGCGGAACGCCTCGTCGCCCAGACCGGACTGGCGGTTGAGGCTCACCGTGCGTTCCAGCGTGGGCTGCCTCGCCTGCGTCCACTGAGCATCGTAGTAGCCCTTGGCGTCATCGACCGGCGTGTCGGACTTGTCGGGCGGGTAGAGGTGCGCCTCGACCCGCAGCCAGCGCGACTCGGGACCGGCGGAGGCGTAGGTGCAGGTGGTGAGCGTGCTGTTGCGGCTCTCCTCCTGGCGCCTGGCGCCGGGGACGAGCCGGTTGACGGTGCCCTGCGAGATCGTGCCGCAGGACGCGGGCAACGCGGTGATCGGGGGCGCTCCGGCCACGGGCGGGCCGGACGGCGCGGTGCTCGGGCTCGTGGTCGGCTCGGCCGGGGGCGAGGCCGGCTCGGACGCCGACGGCGCGCCGGTCTGCGCCCCGGTGGGCGTGGGCGCCGCGGACCCGGCGGTCCGCTCGCCGCTCTTGCCGCCGAGGCCCGGCACGAGCAGGAACACCACGACGGCCGCCACGGCGAACGACACCAGCGCCGTCACGACGGCGGCCGGCCGCGGACGGCGGGCGCGCGCCGGGGGCTCCGGCGGCGAGTAGACGCGCGGGAATGGCTCCGGTGGACGAGGACGCCCCACTCTTGCTCCTCACTCCCCCGACAGCCCTGTTCTCCTCGCAAGGTAATCGGCTGACCGTGGTCCTGACCAGACACCCTGGTGGCGGCAAATGTCAGACCCTGTGGACACAATGGGGGTGTGCTGCTCGCCGATATCGCTCGAACGTCGGACGCGGTGACCGCCACGTCCGGCCGCAAGACCAAGGTAAGTCTGCTCGCCGAGTGCTTGCGCACGGCCGAGCCGGGCGAGGCCGCCGTCGTGGTCGCCTACCTGTCCGGTGACCTGCCCCAACGCCAGATCGGGGTGGGTTACGCCGCGTTGCGTGACATTCCCGGGCCGGCCACCGGGCCGTCGCTCACCGTCCTCGAGGTCGACGCGGCGTTCACCGAGATCGGCGAGGTCTCGGGCAAGGGCTCGGTCGCCCGGCGGCGCACCCTGCTCGGCGGCCTCCTGGGCCGCGCCACCCACGCCGAGCAGGACTTCCTCATCCGTTTCCTCGCCGGCGAGCTGCGCCAGGGCGCGCTCGACGGCGTGATGGCCGAGGCGATCGCGGCCGCCGCCGAGGTTCCGGCGACCGAGGTGCGGCGAGCGGTGATGTTGCGCGGCGCCCTGGGCCCGGTCGCCACCGCCGCCCTCGCCGGCGGCGTGACCGCCCTGCGCGCGTTCCGCCTCGAGGTGGGCCGCCCGATCAAGCCGATGCTCGCCGCCGCCGCGCCCGACATGGACGAGGCGTTCGCCAAGCTGACCGGCGAGGTGGCCGTCGAGTGGAAGATGGACGGCATCCGCGCCCAGATCCACGTCTCGCCGGCCGGCGTCCGCGTGTTCACCCGCACCCTCGACGACATCACCGACCGCCTGCCCGAGGTGGTCGAGGCGATGCGCGGGCTCGCGCTCGACACCGGCGTCTTCGACGGCGAGCTCATCGCGCTCCGCCCGGACGGCCGCCCCCACCCGTTCCAGGTCACCTCCGCGCGCACGATGACCCGCACCCACAGCGACGACTCGGTGCCCCTCTCGGTCCTCCTGTTCGACGTGCTGCACCTCGACGGCGACGACCTGCTCGACGCGCCCGCCGCCGACCGCCAGGCCGCGCTCGCCCGGGTCGTCCCGGACGACCTGCGCATGCCGCGCATCGTCACCGACTCGGCCGCCACCGCCACCGCCTTCTTCACCGAGTCCGTCAGGCTCGGCCACGAGGGCGTGGTCGTGAAGTCGCTCGACACCCCCTACACCGCGGGCCGCCGCGGCGCCGGCTGGATCAAGGTCAAGCCGCGGCACACCCTCGACCTGGTCGTCCTCGCGGTCGAGTGGGGCCACGGCCGCCGCAAGGGTTACCTCTCCAACCTCCACCTCGGCGCCCGCGACCCCGCAACCGGCGGCTTCGTCATGCTCGGCAAGACGTTCAAGGGCCTGACCGACAAGCTGCTCGCCTGGCAGACCGACGCGCTGCGCGCCCTCGCCGTCCGCGAGGACGACTGGACCGTGCACGTCCGTCCCGAGCTCGTCGTCGAGATCGCCTTCGACGGCGTCCAGCACAGCCCGCGCTACCCCGGCGGCATCGCGCTGCGCTTCGCCCGCGTCCTGCGCTACCGCCCCGACAAGTCCGCCGCCGAGGCCGACACCATCGACACCGTGCGCGCCATCGCCCCGGTCATGGACTGACCCGCGGGCCCTGGCTGCGGCTGTGCCGTGTCGCCGCGGCACAGCCTTTGCCGTGTCGCTGCGGCGCACCGGCGGCCGGGGCGCCGATGATGGTGACTCGGTGACATCGGGGGTGACCAGTGACATCGGGGGCGATCATGCGTGACACTGCCGTCCGTACCGTGGCGGCCCGGTTCCCGGCCGCCCTGGCCGGGGCCGCGCTCGGCCTGCTCGCGGTGGCTCAGCCCGCCGGCGCCGCCGCGGCCCCGCCTCCTCCCGCCGCGGGGCCTGCCGCGGCCGTGCCCCGTGCGGGCGACACCGCGCCCGGCGCCGCCGCCGTCGCTCCCGGGGCGGACGACCCCGTGCCCGGCACGGCGGGCGCCCTGGAGGAGCAGGACAACCCGGAGCCCAAGCCCAACACCGAGCTCAAGGCCGAGGCCCCGTTCGGCCTCCAGTTCGGGCTCGACGCCGACCCCTTCTCCGTCAGCCGCTGAGCGAGCCGAGGTCGAGGTCGAGGGCGGCCAGGCGGTCACGGTCACGGTCACGGTCACGGTCACGGTCACGGTCACGGTCACGGTCACGGTCACGGTCACGGTCACGGTCACCGAGGATGTCCATCTCGACGATCCTCCCGTTCACGATCGTGCCCCTTCGATCAGGTCTGTCACCGTGATGACGGACCCGGCCGCCCGGTTGTGACGGCGGGGCTCCGGACGATCTCCTCTGGCGGGCTCGCGCGCCCCTCTGGCGGCTCGCGCTACTCGACCTTGGAGCGGCCGCCGCGCGGGTCCGTCACGCCCTTGCGGCGATGCCTGAGGTCGAGGTCGTGGCGTCCCGCGATGAACTCCTGGACCCAGATCTTCACCCTGATGAGAGGACGCCGGAAGCGTTCCTCGTGCCACTGCGCGCTGCGCGCCTTGCGCGAGCCGGGCTCGTACCGCCATCGCGCCCAGGGCGATCCGGGCCGGGCGATGCGGATCGCGCCGATGATCAGGATGATCGGCACGAAGAGCCCGAGCAGACCCGTCCAGATCTTGCCCTTGAGCAGGGTGATCACGGCCAGGACCAGGTTGCCGCCCAGCGAGAACGCGTAGACGCCGACGAGGACGGCGCGGCTGGTGTCGCCGTCGGGGTCGGGCTGGATGCCCTCGAAGCCGAGCGGGCGCACGCCGATCAGGAGCAGCCCGGTCACCGCGATCGCGACGAAGACCGCGTCGACCGAGGCCCGGCCCTTCTCGGTCCAGTAGACGTCGTCCAGGTGCAGGATCAGCGCGAACTCGTCCAGGACCAGGGCCGAGCCCATGCCGAAGACGACCGCGGCGACGACGTTGAAGCCGCCGTAGAGGTCGGGCACGGCGAAGCCCGCCACCCCGCCGACGAGCATCAGCACCACGCCGAACACCACGTGGTGGATGTGCATCTCGCCGACCTTGACGTTCTTGAACCACCACCGCACGTCGGCGCGGATCAGCCGGACGTTCATCCGTGTCAGCACGAACATCACGATGAACGCCACCAGGAACGAGAACAGCGGCAGCCGGCCCGTCTCCACGATCCGGTGCGTGAACAACTCGATCATGAGCCCCCCGTATCCCCCATGATGCCCTGTGACATGCGCGGATATCGTGGAGTGCGGAACGATCACGAACGATCACGGACGAGGGGGCAGAGATGAGCCGCATCGTGGACCGCTGCGACCCGGGCCGCCGGGAGTGGATCTCGGAGGCGATCCGGAAGGTCGAGGCCGACTCCAACCGCAGCGCCGACACGCATCTGCACGTCTTCCCCCTTCCGCCCGAGTGGGGCATCGACTTGTACCTCAAGGACGAGTCGGTGCACCCGACCGGGTCGCTGAAGCACCGGCTGGCGCGGTCGTTGTTCCTGTACGGGCTGGCCAACGGCTGGATCTGCGAGGACACCACGATCATCGAGGCGTCCAGCGGCTCGACCGCGGTGAGCGAGGCGTACTTCGCCCGGCTCCTCGGCCTGCCGTTCGTCGCGGTGATGCCGGCGTCGACCAGTCCCGAGAAGATCCAACTCATCGAGTTCTACGGCGGCCGCTGCCATCTGGTGAACGAGCCGGGAATGATTTACGAGGAGTCGCGGCGGCTGGCCGAGGAGTGCGGCGGGCACTTCATGGACCAGTTCACCTACGCCGAGCGCGCCACCGACTGGCGCGGCAACAACAACATCGCCGAGTCGATCTTCGAGCAGCTGTCACTGGAACGTTTCCCCGAGCCGTCCTGGATCGTGGTCGGGGCGGGCACCGGCGGCACGTCGGCGACGATCGGGCGGTACGTGCGCTACCGGCGGTTCGAGACCCGGGTGGCCGTGGTCGACCCCGAGGGTTCGGCGTTCTACGGCGCGTTCAGCGACCACGACCCGGACCGTACGGCGGAGGGCTCGCGGATCGAGGGCATCGGGCGCCCCCGGGTCGAGCCGTCGTTCCTGCCGACCGTGATCGACCGGATGGTGCGGGTGCCGGACGCGGCGTCGATCGCGGCGATGCGCTGGACCACCGAGGTCACCGGCCGCAGCGTCGGCGGCTCGACCGGCACCAACATGTGGGCGGTGGCGGAGCTGGTCGCCGGGATGCGGGCGCGCGGCGAGCGCGGCAGCGTGGTGACGCTGATCTGCGACGGCGGCGAACGGTACGCCCGCACGTACGGCTCGGACGCGTGGCTGGCCGAACGCGGGCTGGCCGTCGGTCCCTACGTGGAGGCCCTGCGCGCGTTCCTCAAGACCGGTGAGATGCCCGTCGAGGCCTGACATCGGCGCGCGACGCCGAGGCCTGACGCCGAGGCCCGGCACCGGCGCGAGGGCGCTAGCCGGACAGGCGGATGGGGTTGACGAGGTCGGCGTAGATCAGCAGTCCGCCCATGACGATGAAGATGATCGCCATCACGTACGTCAGCGGCAGCGCCTTGGCCACGTCGACGTAGCCGGGGTCGGGACGGCCGAAGAGCCGGGCGAAGAACTTCTTGATCGCCTCCAGCAGCGCCCCGGCCATGTGCCCGCCGTCCAGCGGCAGCAGCGGCACCAGGTTGAACAGGCCGATCGCCAGGTTGATCGAGGCGAGCAGCCCGACGAAGATCGCGATCTTGCGCTGGGCGGGCCAGTCGGAGGCGACGACCTCGCCGCCCAGGCGGCTGACGCCGACGACGCCGACCGGGCCGTTGGGGTCGCGGTCCTGGCCGCCGAACGCCGCGTGCCAGACGCCGACCATCTTCTGCGGCATGCGCACCAGCGCGCCCGCGGTGTGCGCGGTCATCGTGCCGAACTGCTCGGCGACCGCGACCGGGCCCTGCCGCTCGTAGACGAACTCCGAGAGCGGGGTGATGCCGAGGAACCCGACCGTGACGGTCTTGGTCTCGTCCTTCAGGTCGGGCATCTGGTTCTTGATGATCGGCACCTGGAGGGGGACCCACTGCCCGCCGCGCTCGACGACCACCGGGACGGTCTTGCCGGCCGACTCGCGGATCAGGCCCTGGAGTTGCGGGTAGTCCTTGATCGGCTGACCGGCGAACGAGACGAAGCGGTCACCGGGCTTGATCCCGACCTGGGCGGCCGGGGTGGGCGCGGCGTTCGCCGGGCACGTCGCGGTCGCCTGCGCGGCCGGGACCACGCACTCGCTGACTGCGCTGACCACTGGGCGGGCGATGCGGTTCTCCTGGCCGATCCCCATGATCAGGATGGCGAAGAAGAGCACCGCGAGCAGGAGGTTCATCGCCGGGCCGGCGAACATGATGGTGAGCTTCTGCCACCACTTCTTGGCGTAGAAGACCCGGTCCTCGTCGCCGGGGCGGACCTCCTCCAGCGCCGCGCCGCGGGCCGACTCGATCAGCCCCTGCCACGGGCCGGTGCTGATCTGGCGGACCTGGCCCGGCGCGTCGCCCTTGCGCGGCGGCAGCATGCCGATCATGCGGATGTAGCCGCCGAGCGGGATCCACTTGATCCCGTACTCGGTCTCGCCCCTGGTCCTGGACCAGAGCGTCGGACCGAACCCGACCATGAACTGCGGCGTCCGCACGCCGAACTTCTTGGCGAACGTGAAGTGCCCGAGCTCGTGCAGGGCGATGGAGCCCATGAGGCACAGGAAGAAGCCCAGCACACCCGCCACCCAGAGCAGCCAGTCCATGTGCGCGCGTCCCCTCTGTGTCCTGCGCCGGTCCCGCGCCGGTCCCGGTCTCGTGCCGGGTCTCGTGCCGGTTCCGCGTGTCCCATGCCGGTTCGTGATCTCCAGCGACCCGTTCAGGGTACGTCATGGGCGATGCTCCCCGGGGTCAGCCGAGGAAGCCGCGGAGCAAGGCCGCCGTGCCCTCCAGATGCTCGGCCACGGCGCGTCTGGCGGCCTCCGGGTCGCCGGCCAGGATCGCCGTCACGACCGCGGCGTGCTGGACGGCGGCGTGCTCGATGTTGCGCTGGAGCACCGGGATCGCGTTCAGCAGGTCGGTGACCCGCATGCGCGCGTCGGCGCAGGCGCCGGCCAGCAGCTCCGAGCCGGTGAGCTCGGCGATCGTGAGGTGGAAGAGGGTGTCGAGGCGCCGGTAGTCGGCCTCGCCCGCGGTGTTGACCGCGTCCAGGGCGGCGCGCAGCCGGGCGGCGTCCGCGGGCGAGAGGCCGGTGGAGGCCAGGTGGGCCGCGGCACCGGTCTCGACCGCCATCCGGTACGTGAGCGCGTCGGCGAGCTGCTCGCCGCGGCCCGCCGCGACCCGGGCCAGATCGCCGCGGCGCGGCCGGGGCGGCCGGTAGGTGACGAAGGTGCCGCCGGCGCGGCCCCGCCGGGACTCCACGTATCCCTCCTGCTGGAGCGCCCTGATGGCCTCCCGCAGCGTCACCCGGCTCACGCCCAGCCGGGGCGCCAGCTCACGTTCGGGCGGGAGTTTCCCGCCGTGGCCGACCACGCCCAGCTTGATCACCTGGAGCAGCCGCTCGACGGTCTCCTCGAACGCGTTGCCGGCGCGGACGGGCCGGAACACCGCCCCGATGCCCGGTTCGGCGGCGGGCTCAGCGGCGGGCTCGGCAGCGGGCTCGGCAGCGGGCTCGGCGGCGGGCTCGGCGGCGGGCTCGCCGGCGTCGCCCAGCCCAGGGTCGCCCAGCCCGGTGTCGCCCTGCATCGCCGCCCTCCACCGCCCCCGATTCCGGGAGCCACGTTACATGTCTGTTTCGCGTCGGCCAGGCTCTTGACGCCACCGCGACCATAACCATTAATGGTCTGACATTAGCCCGTTTAACGACGTGCTAGGCAGCCGGCCGGCAGCGCAGATGGACCCCGACCCCTCCGCACGGATCACTAGGAGGCGCTCGTGAGCGTCGACGAGCACAAGGCATCCGCCCAACCGCCCGATTCACTGTCCGCCGACGAGAAGCGCCTGCACGAGCTCGGCTACGCGCAGGAGCTCAGCCGCTCGATGTCCGGCTTCTCCAACTTCGCGGTCTCGTTCACCATCATCTCGGTGCTGAGCGGCTGCCTCACCTCCTACACGATCGGCCTGGCCGGCGGCGGCCCGGTGATCATCACCTGGGGCTGGCTGTTCGTCGGCGCCATGACCCTGCTGGTGGCGCTGGCCATGGCCGAGGTCTGCTCCAGCTACCCCACCGCCGGCGGCCTCTACTACTGGGCGGCCAAGCTCGCGTCGACCAACAGCGCCGCGTGGTCGTGGTTCACCGGCTGGTTCAACTTCATCGGCCAGGTCGCGGTCACGGCGGCGATCGTCTACGGCTCGGCGGCGTTCCTGAACCCCCTGCTGGACCTGCAGTTCGGCTACTCGGTGTCGCTCGGCCACACCTTCGTGCTCTTCACCGTCATCCTGGCGGTCCACGCGCTGCTCAACCAGTTCGGCGTGAAGCTGGTCGCGCTGCTGGGCAACGTCAGCGTCTGGTGGCACGTCATCGGCGTCGCGGTCGTCGTCGGGGTGCTGGTGTTCAAGCCCTCCGAGCACCAGTCGGCGGGCTTCGTCTTCACCGAGTTCGTCAACGGGAGCGGCTGGCAGTTCGGCTGGTACGCGGCGCTGATCGGCCTGCTGCTGTCCCAGTACACGATGACCGGCTACGACGCCTCCGCGCACATGACCGAGGAGACCAGGGACGCCGCGCGCAGCGGGCCCAAGGGCATCGTCAACTCGGTGCTGGTGTCGGTGATCGCCGGCTGGATCCTGCTGGTCGGCGTCACGTTCGCCATCCAGGACTACGACGCGGCGCTCACCGAGGGCCCGGCGGGCATCTTCGTCGCGGCGGCCGGCGAGACCACCGGCAAGCTGCTGATCCTCATCTCGTTCGTCGCGCAGTTCTTCTGCGGCATGGCCTCGGTCACCGCCAACTCCCGCATGATCTACGCGTTCTCGCGGGACGGCGCCCTGCCGTTCTCCCGCCTCTGGCACGCGATCAACAAGCGCACCCGCACCCCCACCAACGCGATCTGGCTCGCGGCCGGCGGCGCGTGGGTGCTGGCCCTGCCCGCGATCTGGAACAAGACCGCCTACCTGGCCGTCACCTCGGTCGCGGTGATCGGCCTCTACATCGCGTACGTGATCCCGACGTTCCTGCGGCTGCGGCAGGGCGACCGGTTCCAGCGCGGGCCGTGGCACCTCGGCCGGTGGAGCAGGCCCGTCGGGATCGTCGCGGTCGCCTGGGTGCTGTTCATCTCGGTGGTGTTCATGCTGCCCCCGGTCAACCCGATCACGCGGGACTCCTTCAACTACTCCCCCGTGGCCGTGCTGGTCGTGCTCGGCGGCGCGGGCCTGTGGTGGCTGGTGTCGGCGCGCACGTGGTTCACCGGGCCCAAGGTGCAGGGCAGCGCCGAGGAGCTCGCCGCGATCGAAGAGGACCTGAAGTCCGTCGGCTGACCCCCGGCCGACCCACCACCCCGAGGAAGGCGGACGCCCGTGCCCCCATCTCCCCCACCTCTCACCATGGAACAGCTGTGGGTCGAGGCCGAGGCCGGCCAGATCGACACGGTGATCATCGCGATCACCGACATGCAGGGGCGCCTGCAGGGCAAGCGGCTGTCGGCGCGCTACTTCCTGGAGGAGGTGGCCGGGCACGGGTCCGAGGGCTGCAACTACCTGCTCGCGGTGGACGTCGACATGAACACCGTGGACGGCTACGCGATGTCGTCGTGGGACCGGGGCTACGGCGACTTCGTGATGCGGCCCGACATGGGCACGCTGCGGCGCGTTCCGTGGCAGGAGGGCGCGGCCCTGGTCTTCGCCGACCTCGGCTGGGAGGACGGCTCCCCGGTGGTCGCCTCCCCGCGCCAGATCCTGCGGCGCCAGCTCGGCCGGCTCGCCGAACGCGGGTGGGGCGCGTACGTCGGCACCGAGCTGGAGTTCGTCGTCTACCAGGACACCTACGAGCAGGCCTGGGACAAGGCCTACCGGGACCTGACCCCGGCCAACCGGTACAACGTCGACTACTCGCTGCTCGGCGGCTCCCGGGTCGAGCCGCTGCTGCGGCGCGTCCGCAACGGCATGGACGGCGCCGGGATGTACGTGGAGTCGGCGAAGGGCGAGTGCAACCTCGGCCAGCACGAGATCGCGTTCCGCTTCGCCGACGCCCTCGCCACCTGCGACAACCACGTCCTCTACAAGACCGGCGCCAAGGAGATCGCCGCCCAGGAGGGCATGTCGATCACGTTCATGGCCAAGCCGAACGAGCGGGAGGGCAACTCCTGCCACATCCACATCTCGCTGCGCGCCGCCGACGGCACGCCGGTCATGGCGGGCGACGGCCCGTACGGCCTGTCCAAGGTCGGCGAGCACTTCATCGCCGGGCAGCAGGCGGCGCTGCGCGACCTCACCCTGCTGTACGCGCCCACCATCAACTCCTACAAGCGCTTCCAGCCCGGCTCGTTCGCCCCAACGGCGATCAAGTGGGGCGTCGACAACCGCACCTGCGCGCTGCGCCTCGTCGGGCACGGGCCGTCCCTGCGCGTCGAGAACCGGGTGCCCGGCGGCGACGTCAACCCCTACCTCGCGGTCGCGGGCCTCGTCGCCGCCGGGCTGCGCGGCATCGACGACGAGCTGCCGCTGGAGGAGCCCTGCACCGGCAACGCCTACGCCACCGACGCCCCCACGGTCGTCGGGACGCTGCGCGAGGCGGCGGCCGACTGGGGCCGCAGCGAGCTCGCCGAGCGGGCCTTCGGCGCGGAGGTCGTGGCGCACTACGCCAACTACGCCCGGGTCGAGCTGGAGGCCTACGACCGGGCGATCACCGACTGGGAGCTGCGCCGCGGCTTCGAGCGCCTGTGAACGAACGCCGGCCCGGGGGGACCATGGACTTCGATGTGATCAATCCGGCGACCGGGAAGGTCGTCGAGACCGTCACGCTGGCGTCCGCCGAGGAGACCGACGCCGCGGTGGAACGTGCCCGGCGGGCGTACGGGACCTGGCGGAACGTGGCCCCCGGCGACCGGGCCCGCCTGCTGCGCGCGTTCGCCGCGGCCGTCGACGCCCATGTCGGGGAGCTCGCCGCCCTGGAGGTCGCCAACGCGGGCCACCCCGTCGGCCAGGCCCGCTGGGAGGCGGGCAACGTCCGCGACGTCCTCTCCTACTACGCGGCGGCGCCGGAACGGCAGTTCGGGCGGCAGATCCCGGTGCCCGGCGGGCTGGACGTCACGTTCGCCGAGCCGCTCGGCGTGGTCGCGGTGATCGTGCCGTGGAACTTCCCGATGCCGATCCTCGCCTGGGGCGCGGCCCCCGCCCTCGCCGCCGGCAACGCCGTGATCGTCAAGCCGGCCGAGCTCACCCCGCTCACCGCCCGCCGCATCGGCGAGCTGGCCCTCGACGCCGGGATCCCCGAGGGCGTCCTCCAGATCCTGCCCGGCGCCGGCCCGGTCGCCGGCGCCCGGCTGGTCGAGCACCCGGACGTCGCGAAGATCGTCTTCACCGGCTCCACCCGGGTCGGCAAGGAGATCATGTCCGCGGCCGGGTCGCGGGTGAAGCGGGTGACGCTGGAGCTCGGCGGCAAGAACGCCAACATCGTCTTCGCCGACGCCGACCTGGAGAGGGCGGCCGCGACCGCCCCGTACGCCGTCTTCGACAACGCCGGCCAGGACTGCTGCGCCCGGTCCCGCCTCCTGGTCCAGCGCGAGGTCCACGACCGTTTCCTGGAGCTCCTCGAACCCGCCGTCGCGGGCGTGGTCGTCGGCGACCCCGCCGACCCGGCGACCGAGATGGGCCCGCTGATCAGCGCCGCCCACCGGGCCAGGGTCGCCTCCTACGTCCCGGACGAGGTGGCGTTCCGCGGCTCGGCCCCGGACGGCCCCGGCTTCTACTTCCCGCCGACCGTCCTCGCCGGGCCGGGCGTCACCGATCTCCCCGCCTGGCACGACGAGGTCTTCGGCCCGGTCGTCACCGTCGCCCCGTTCGACGACGAGGCGGACGCCGTCCGGCTGGCCAACGACACCCCCTACGGGCTCGCGGGCTCGATCTGGACCCGCGACCTCGGCCGCGGCATCCGCATGGCCCGCGCCGTCGAGGCCGGCAACCTCTCGGTCAACTCCCACTCCGCCGTGCGCTTCTGGACCCCGTTCGGCGGGTTCAAGCGGTCCGGGCTGGGCCGCGAGCTGGGGCCGGACGCGCTGGACGCCTTCACCGAGACCAAGAACGTCTTCATCGCCACCGACTGAGGAGAGAACGTGCAGCGCTTGCAGGACCGGGTCGCCGTCGTCACCGGCGGGGCCAGCGGCATCGGCCTGGCCACCGCCCGGCGGTTCGCCGCCGAGGGCGCCCGGGTCGTCGTCGCCGACCTCGACGAGCCCGCGGGCAAGGCCGCCGCCGAGGCGGTGGGCGGCCTCTTCGTCAAGGCGGACGTCACGTCCGAGGACGAGGTGAAGGCGCTCTACCGGGCCGCCCACGAGGCGTACGGCCGCGTCGACATCGCGTTCAACAACGCCGGGATCTCCCCGCCGGACGACGCCTCGATCCTGGACACCGGGCTGGACGCCTGGCGGCGCGTCCAGGACGTCAACCTGACCAGCGTCTACCTGTGCTGCAAGCACGTGATCCCCTACATGCGCGAGCAGGGCAGGGGCTCGATCATCAACACCGCCTCGTTCGTCGCGGTCATGGGCGCCGCCACGTCCCAGATCTCCTACACCGCCTCCAAGGGCGGCGTCCTGGCCCTGTCGCGCGAGCTGGGCGTGCAGTTCGCCCGCGAGGGCATCCGGGTCAACGCCCTGTGCCCCGGCCCCGTCGACACCCCGCTCCTGCGGGAGCTCTTCGCCAAGGACCCCGAACGCGCCGCCCGCCGCCTCGTCCACGTCCCCCTGGGCCGGTTCGCCGACGCCACCGAGATCGCCGCCGCCGTCGCCTTCCTGGCCTCGGACGACGCCTCGTTCATCACCGCCGCGGAGTTCCTGGTGGACGGCGGGATCTCGGGCGCCTACGTGACCCCCGTCTAGGCCCTCGCGGGCGGTGGTAAAGGGGGGAAAGGCGCTGCTAGCCTTGCTCGAAAGCCGATGATCCCGCGCGGGAGAGTGCCCTGGCAGCCGGCCAGGGACGCCGAAGGAGCAAATCCTCCCCGGAACCTCTCAGGCCCACGGACCGCGCGGACCAGGCGACCTCTGGAAAGCGGGGACCAAGAGTCCCCCGCCGAAGGTGAAAGCCCCTCGGGGTGAAGCTCTCAGGCGCCGATGACAGAGGGGGAGGCACCGACGACGCCCGGTGCGCGGGTGGGACGATCGAGATCACGCGCGCCCGCGAACAAGGAGCCGACCCATGCCCGCCAAGAAGACGCCGCTGTACGACGTCCACGAGGAGCTCGGGGCCAACCTCGTCGACTTCGCCGGCTACCTGATGCCACTGCGGTACGCCAGTGAGACGGCCGAGCACGCCGCGGTGCGCGGCGGCGCGGGCCTCTTCGACCTCTCGCACATGGGCGAGATCTTCCTGCACGGCCCCCAGGCGGGCGCCGCCCTCGACCACGCGCTGGTCGGCAACCTGTCCCCGATGAAGGTCGGCAAGGCGCGCTACACGATGATCACCGCCCCGGACGGCGGGGTGCTGGACGACCTGATCGTCTACCGGCTGGCCGACGAGACCTGGATGGTCGTCGCCAACGCGGCCAACGTGGCCGTCGTCCGCGACGCCCTGACCGAGCGGGCCGCCGGCTTCGAGGCACGGGTGAACGACCTGTCCGACGCGTACGCGCTGATCGCCCTCCAGGGGCCGCGGGCCCAGGAGATCCTGGCCGCGTTCACCGACGCGCCGCTGCCGGATCTGAAGTACTACGCGATCTTCGCCTCGAAGGTCGCCGGGGTGGACGCCCTGCTGGCGCGGACCGGCTACACCGGCGAGGACGGCTTCGAGCTCTTCGTCGACGCCGGTGACGCGGTGGCGGTGTGGAAGGCCCTGGCCGCGGTCGAGGGCGTGGTGCCGTGCGGCCTGTCGTCCCGCGACACCCTGCGGCTCGAGGCGGGCATGCCGCTGTACGGGAACGAGCTGACCGCCGAGACGTCCCCCTACGAGGCGGGCCTCGGCCGCGTCGTCAAGCTGGACAAGCCCGGCGACTTCGTCGGCAAGGCCGCCCTCGCGGCCCAGGCCCAGACGCCGCCCGGCCGCACCCTCGTGGGACTGGTCGCCCGCGGCCGCCGGGCGCCCCGCAAGGGCTACACGGTCGTCACGTCGGACGGCACGCCGTGCGGCGTCGTGACGAGCGGCGCTCCGTCGCCCACACTGGGCAGGCCGATCGCCATGGCGTACGTCGACAGCGGCGTCACGGAGACCGAGCTCGCGGTGGACGTCCGCGGGCGGCAGGAACCTGTCGACGTCGTCAGCCTGCCGTTCTACAAGCGTTCCTGACACCTTTCGACCGAGATCCGAGAAGAGAGAGAAACGATCGTGAGCGTTCCGGAGCAGCTCCGTTACAGCGAAGAGCACGAATGGGTGTCCGGCCTGGACGGGGAGGGAGGCATCGTCACGGTCGGGATCACCCAGCACGCCGCCGACGCCCTCGGCGAGATCGTCTACCTGGAGCTGACCTCCAGCGAGGGAGACACCGTCGAGGCGGGCGAGACCTGCGGCGAGGTCGAGTCGACCAAGTCGGTCAGCGACCTGTACTCGCCGGTCAACGGCGAGATCACCGCGATCAACGCCGCGGTGATCGACGAGCCCAAGGTCATCAACGACGACCCGTACGGTGAGGGCTGGATCTTCAAGGTCCGCGTCAGCGACGAGCCGGGCGACCTGCTCGACGCCGAGGCCTACACCAAGCTGATCGAGGAGAGCTAAGTATGACCACCCTGTACGACTCGCTGGCATCGGCGGACCCCGAGGTCGCCGAGGCGGTCGCCCAGGAGCTGAACCGGCAGCAGTCGACCCTCGAGATGATCGCGTCCGAGAACTTCGCGCCCGTCTCGGTCCTGGAGGCCCAGGGGTCGGTCCTCACCAACAAGTACGCCGAGGGCTACCCGGGCAAGCGTTACTACGGCGGCTGCGAGTACGTCGACGTCACCGAGCAGCTGGCCATCGACCGCGCCAAGGCGCTGTTCGGCGCCGAGCACGCCAACGTCCAGCCGCACAGCGGGGCGCAGGCCAACACCGCGGTCTACTTCGCGCTGCTCAAGCACGGTGACACGATCCTGGGCCTCGACCTGGCGCACGGCGGGCACCTGACCCACGGCATGCGGCTCAACTACTCGGGCAAGACGCTCAACGTGGTGCCCTACCACGTACGCGGCGAGGACGGCCTGGTCGACATGGACGAGGTCGCGTCCCTGGCCGCCGAGCACCGGCCCAAGATGATCGTCGCCGGCTGGTCGGCCTACCCGCGGCAGCTCGACTTCGCCGCGTTCCGCGAGATCGCCGACTCGGTCGGCGCCCTCCTGATGGTCGACATGGCCCACTTCGCCGGCCTGGTCGCCGCGGGCCTGCACCCGTCGCCCGTCCCGTACGCCGACATCGTGACCACCACCACGCACAAGACGCTCGGCGGTCCGCGCGGCGGCCTGATCCTCGCCCGCGAGGAGTACGGCAAGAAGATCAACTCCGCGGTCTTCCCCGGCATGCAGGGCGGCCCGCTGGAGCACGTGATCGCGGCCAAGGCGGTGGCGCTCAAGGTCGCCGCGTCCGACGAGTTCAAGGTCCGCCAGCAGCGCACCGTCGAGGGCGCGCGGATCCTCGCCGAGCGCCTGCTCGCCGAGGACACCGCCAAGGCGGGCGTCAAGGTCCTCACCGGCGGCACCGACGTTCACCTGGTCCTGGTCGACCTGGTGGACTCCGAGCTGACCGGCCGCGACGCCGAGGACCGGCTGCACGACATCGGCATCACGGTCAACCGCAACGCGGTGCCCAACGACCCGCGTCCGCCGATGGTCACCTCCGGCCTGCGCATCGGCACGCCCGCGCTGGCCACCCGGGGCTTCGGCGCCGACGACTTCCGCGAGGTCGCGGACGTCATCGCGCTCGCCCTCCAGCCGTCCTTCGACGCCGCGGCCCTCTCGGCCCGGGTCAAGGCCCTGGCCGACAAGCACCCCCTGTACCCCAACCTGTAGTCCGTGGCTCCCCGCCGGGTCTCCGGCGGGGAGCGGCTACAACGAGGTAGCACCCATGGCGATCAGCGTCTTCGACCTCTTCAAGGTCGGTATCGGCCCCTCCTCCTCCCACACCGGCGGCCCGATGGCCGCCGCCCACCGCTTCGCCCGCGGCCTCGACCGCGACGGCGTCCTGGAGAAGGCGGCCACCGTCCAGGTGGTCCTCTACGGCTCCCTGGGCCTCACCGGCAAGGGCCACGGCAGCGACAAGGCCGTCATGCTCGGCCTGGAGGGCGACAAGCCCGAGCTCGTCGACGTCGACACCGCCGACACCCGCGTCGCCGCGATCCGCGAGTCCGGGACGCTCACCCTCTTCAAGCACCACGCCGTCCCGTTCGTCGTCAACGAGCACCTCGTGTTCGAACGCAAGAAGTCGCTCCCCGGCCACCCCAACGGCATGCGCTTCACCGCGTTCTCCCACGACGGCACCGAGCTCCGTTCCAAGGTCTACTACTCCGTCGGCGGCGGCTTCATCGTCGACGAGAACGCCACCGGCGCCGACCGCATCAAGCCCGACGACACCGTCCTCCCCCACCCCTTCGACACCGCCGCCGAGCTCCTCCAACGGTGCCACGACACCGGCCTGTCCATCCCGGCCCTCATGCTGGAGAACGAGAAGGCCTTCGGCCGCACCGAGACCGAGATCAAGCGGGACCTCATCCACCTCTGGCACGTCATGCAGGACTGCGTCATCCGCGGCTGCTCCCGCGAGGGCCTCCTCCCCGGCGGCCTCAAGGTCCGCCGCCGCGCACCCCAGCTGCACCGCCAGCTCACCTGCGAGGAGCCCTCCGACCCCCTGCACGCGATGGACTGGGTCACCCTCTTCGCCCTCGCCGTCAACGAGGAGAACGCCGCCGGAGGCCGCATCGTCACGGCCCCCACCAACGGCGCCGCCGGCATCGTCCCCGCCGTCCTGCACTACTACGCCAAGTTCGTCCCCGGCGCCTCCGACGAGGGAGCCGTCCGCTTCCTCCTCACCGCCGCCGCGATCGGCGTCCTCTTCAAGCAGAACGCCTCGATCTCCGGCGCCGAGGTCGGCTGCCAGGGCGAGGTGGGCTCCGCCTGCTCCATGGCCGCCGCCGGCCTCACCGAGGTCATGGGCGGCACCCCCGAGCAGGTGGAGAACGCCGCCGAGATCGCCATCGAGCACAACCTGGGCCTCACCTGCGACCCCATCGGCGGCCTCGTCCAGATCCCCTGCATCGAGCGCAACGCCATCGGCGCCACCAAGTCCATCAGCGCCACCCGCATGGCCCTCCGAGGCGACGGCCGCCACTTCGTCAGTCTCGACAAGGCCATCAAGACCATGCGCGACACCGGTCGAGACATGCTCGACAAGTACAAGGAAACAAGCCGAGGCGGCCTAGCCGTCAACGTGATCGAATGCTGATCATCAAGGCCCTCCGCTAGAGCTCCGGACCCTCCACCTGGGGCTCCCGGCCCAGACCCAAGCTGTGGGCAAGCCCCCAGACCCCCACCCCTTCAGTACTGCGTCCCCTCAGAACCCGACCAAGCCGCCGTTCTCCGAGGCGCATCCGCTCTCTATGACAAGGGAGACGAGACCGTCTCTATGACAAGGGAGACGAGACCGTGACGAGCGGCATCCCCCGGAAGATCGGGTTCTATGCGCTCCAGGCCGAGGGCATGCGAAAGGTCGCGGTCTACCACTGGACCGATGAGGGAATCGCGCTCGAGATCCTCGACGAGAGGTGGGAACGGATGGCGCGCGAGTATTACTCAGAGGGGATTCTGCTCCATCGAATCGGCGCGATGGTGACGGCCGAACACCCCGATCTGTTCATGGAGGCGCTCACCGAGCCACGCAACATGACCTACTACGACTTCCGCCCCGAACCCTGAACACCGCCACAACCCCGCTGGCGGCTTGTCGGTACCGGTCAACCAGACGGCATCACGGTGAGCAGGTGCTCCCTGGCGTCGCGAATCTCGGGGACGCGGGCCCAATGCGCGGATGTCTCCAGGATGTCCGCCGCGCGCTTGTTCACGCGTGCGGAGGAAACCAGGGGAAGTGCTCTGGCCAGTTCGGCCATGCGATCGGCCGCGAAGGCTGGATCAGCTGCTCGTAGGGCAGTTTGAATCTGGCGGCCGAGATACTGCGCTTGGAAGACCGGAGACCACTGCCCGATCACTTCGGCGGCCTCGCCGAGTAGTGCACCGGCCTCTCGGAAGACGCGCAGGTGTCCAAGCCCGATGGCCACGTCTCCTACCAGTGCGGCGCGTTCAAAGGTGGAGAGGCCAGGAACGGAACGGGCGTCATCCAGAGCTGAGCGAGAAGACTCGCCATGACCCGCAATCAGCGCCAAGGAGCGTCCTAGGCGCATGTTCAATGATGCGCGCTGGCCGGCCGTGAGGTCGGAGAGCTTAAGGCCGCGCCGGGCATAGGCAGCCGCTCGGGCGAAGTCGCCCCGGTAGAGACTGATCCGGCTCAGACCGTCATAGGCGCGTGCTTGCGCGTCTCGATTGCCTACCAGAGTGGCAAGCCGCAACGAGAGGGCCTCGGCATGGTCTGCGGCGGAGAGTTTGTCGGCGTCGTAAAGCACGAGCGCGGATTGATTGGCGAGAGCAGATGCGGCGTTCTGGAGAGCCGCGTCACTACCAGCGGAGAGCGCCTTTTCGATACGGGTCACGTGGGCGCCGGCCGCTGGAACGAGCGGGACGCCTCCGAGGTCGTAGCGGCTGCGGGCCAGAGACTCGGCCACCGTGTCGAGATAGGCGGGATCGCGATAAGGAGAGGTCCGTGGTCCCGGCACAAAGATCACGGATGCGGCTGCGGCCATGAACTCTCTGCGCTCCACAGGGCCCTCCGCTCGGGGCGATATGCGTACTTCCCAGCCTACGCGGGCGAGTAGGCCGATGGCCTTGGTGACCGTTGTGTCCTTTATCCCCCGCGAGACCTCGGATACCCAACCTTGGGAAACGCCCAGCTCACGTGCTAGCTGGGTTTGAGACCAACCGTTGGCCTCCATGATCATTTGGAGGGCTTCGGGGAGGGTGCGAACTTCCATCGGCGTCCCTATCGCTCTCAGCGATGCGTGCTCTATCGCTGAATGGTCCTGGTGGCGACTATACGGAGCGTCACTGATGGAGGCGGCGGCGGAAAGCCGATCGTCAAGAGGGTCAGACGGCCCCGGGCCGGTGGGTGAACACCGGGGGTTCCGGGGCCTGACCGGACAACGGAGGTCCGGCTATCGGCAAGGTACAGGATAAGACGAGGCGGGCGCCTGACTCGACGGGCGTGAGGTCGGCTACTGGGCGTGCGCCGTATGTGCGGGTGGATCTGTCACCCATGGCAGCGGAGGTCGGCCGGGCGCGGCGAGTTGTCGGGCAAGCCCTCAGCGAACTCGGTTTCGCCGCTCTGATCGATGACGGCGAGTTGATCGTGTCCGAGCTGGTCACCAACGCCGTCAGGACCACAGCAGAGGTACGGCCACAGGACCGGATCATTCTGGTGCTCTCTGTAGACCACGGGTGCCCTGTGGTCGGACCCGGACGACGACTGAGCGAATCAGTTGGGCCGACCTGCCGGGAGCTGTCCGGGACCGTGTTCAGGAGCACACGGGCCGAGTCCTGGACAGCCATCCGGCAGGCGGCGACCGATCCGACATCACGGCCGCCCTGGACACCGAGACCGGACCGGTGTTCATCAAGGGGGCCAACGGCGGGATCTTCGCCCGTTCCCTGCACAACGAGGCCAACGTCACCCCCTATGTCGCCGGGATCTCGCATCGCCTCCTGCGGCGAATCGAGTCAGACGGCCGGACCGTGCTCGGCTTTGAGCACGTCGACGGGCGTCACGCGGACTATTCGCCCGGCTCTCCAGACCTGGACCTTCTTCGGGTCGCCTTGGCGCGACTCCAGCAGGCCCCCTCCCCAAGGGGGTGACCAAGGGAGTTGAGCGTCAGTACGGGGGCTTGGAGGCCATCACCGGTGACTGCCTGCTTCACACAGATCTGCACTCCGAGAACGTGATCATCACGCCGGCACGGGCTGACATCATCGGCGCCTGCGGACTCGCCGGCGATCACGAGGCGGTCGGTGCCGAACTCGGTGGCCGACGTGGCGATCAGCTGGCGGGCCACGTTCTCGATGTCCTCGGCGGCCGCGGGGTGGGGGTTCTCGGGGGCGAGGCGGTAGCCGACGCTGACCACTGCGAGGTTGGCTGACTCGGCGAGGTCCCACAGGCGGACGTCCTGGCCTGCGGCGCTGCCGAACGTCCAGCCGCCGCCGTGGGCGTGCAGGAGGACTCCGCGGATGTCGGCGGGACGGAAGATCCGGACGGGGACGCCGCGCATGGTCTCGTCGGTGCCCTCGGGGAGGCGGACGGGGGCGGGGAAGACTCCCTCGCCCTGCTCGCGGCGGCGGCGTGCCTCCACGGGGCCGATCTCGGAGAGCTTCGGCTCGGCGGCGGTGATCGTGGCCAGCCTGGCGTTGAACGCGCGGGTCTCCTCGGCGGTGTCGGCTCCCGTGGTGATCACTGAGTTCGTCATGACCGCAGTCTCCCCCGGCCCGGGATGATCTCGGTCGGTACAGTGCGGGCATGGCGGAACTACGGGAGCGGATCCTCGCTGAGCTCGGCGTACGGGCGGTCATCGAGCCCAAGGAGGAGATCCGGCGAAGGGTCGACTTTCTCAAGGACTTCCTGCGGTCGACGCCGGCCAAGGGGTTCGTGCTGGGGATCAGCGGCGGCCAGGACAGCACGCTGACCGGCCGGTTGTGCCAGCTGGCCAGTGAGGAGCTGCGCGCCGAGGGGCACGACGTCACGTTCGTCGCGGTGCGGCTGCCGTACGGGGTGCAGGCCGACGAGGGGGACGCGCAGATCGCGCTGAGGTTCATCCGTCCCGACCGGTCGATCACGGTGAACGTCAAGCCGAGCGCGGACGCCGTCGCCGCCGAGTCTGCGCTCGGCCTCAAGGAGCTGCTGGGCGACGAGCCGCGGCTGCGCGACTTCGTCCGCGGCAACATCAAGGCCCGGGAACGCATGGTGGTCCAGTACTCGATCGCCGGGCAGCTGGGCCTGCTCGTCGTCGGCACCGACCACGCGGCCGAGGCGGTGACCGGCTTCTTCACCAAGTACGGCGACGGCGGTGTGGACGTCACGCCGCTGACCGGGCTGACCAAACGCCAGGGCGCCGCGCTGTTGCAGGAGCTGGGCGCGCCGCCGAGCGTCTGGGAGAAGGTGCCGACCGCCGACCTCGAGGACGAACGCCCCGCGCTCCCCGACGAGCTGGCCCTCGGCCTGAAGTACGCCGAGATCGACGACTATCTGGAAGGCGTCGACGTCACCCCGGAACTGGCGGCGAAGGTCGAGTCCGTCTTCGTGGCGACGCGGCACAAGCGCACCGTTCCGGTCACCCCGCTCGATGACTGGTGGCGGGACGCCCGCTGATCAGTCGCGGTCGTTCAGGCGGGCGGCCAGGGTGTCGCGCTCGGCGCGGAGGGCCGCCAGCTCGTGTTCGAGCTCGATGATGCGCCGGATGGCGGGGAGGGTCATGCCCTCGCCCACCATGCCGACGACGTGCTGGACCTGGCCGATGTCGTGGCGGCTGTAGCGGCGCTGACCGCCCGCCGACCGCTGGGGCGACACGACCTGGTGCTCGTCGATGCGGCGCAGGAAGGCCTGCTGGACGTCGAGCATCGAGGCGACCTGGCCGACGGTGAAGAGCGGGGCGTGCTCGTCCTGGAGGGGATCGGTCAAGGGGCGGCTCTCCTCTCGTGGGAAAGGCCCGGCCGGGAGGAGCCGCGGCCGGGCCTTCCGCGCCGTCAGCGGTGGATGGCCTTGGGCCCGTCGCCGCTGTGCTGGATCTCGATCTTGCGGGGCTTGGCCCGCTCGAGCACCGGGATGCGGACGGCGAGGACGCCGTTGTCGTAGGCGGCCTCGATCGCGTCGGCGTCGAGGTGCTCGGACAGGTAGACGCGCCGGGTGAACGTGCCCATGGTGCGTTCGCGAACGAACAGCCGGTCGTTCTCGGCGTACTCCTCCTCGCGGCGGGCGCTGACCGTCAGCACGCCGCGGTCCACGGTGACCTCGACCGAGGCGGGGTCGATGCCGGGAAGGTCGAAGCGCAGCACCACGTCGTCGGCGCGCCGGACGCCGTCCATCGGCATCGCGGCACCGGCGGCGGTCTGCCGGGTCAGCTGGTTGAACTGACGCTCGAACTCCTGCACGAACGGGTCGATCGACGTCAGCAACATCGTTCATCACCTCCGAAGATCGGGACTTTTCGCCCGAAAGAGAACCTGCAATCAGATTTATAGGTTTCATGTCCCTGGGTTGTCAAGTCTTCTGCGCGACGTCATCCGTCGGCGCGAGTCCCTCGGCGCTCGTGCCGGGAAGTGGTAGCACTGGAGGCATGCTGTCGCTGTCGCGGGTCGTGGTGCCGGCCGTCCTCCTGCTCGCCGCTCTGACGGCATGCGCGTCGGACGGAGACCGGGATCCGGCGTCGGCCACCGCCGGAACGCCGCCCGCCACCTCGGCGACGGCCCCGGGTACGTCGGCACCGGCTGGAGGCAAGGTGGTTCTGACTGAGAAGGACAGCGGGAAGACGGTGGCGTTGCACGGGGAGCCGGTGAGCATCCGGCTGAGCAACGGGTGGGTGTGGCAGGAGCCGCGGGTGCAGGGTGGGGCCGTGCGGCTCGACCAGGTCAACTACCTGGTCGATCCCGGGTATACGGAGTGGGTCGTCAATCCGGTGCGGGCGGGGGCGGCGACCGTGCACGTTCAGGGGTTGCCCAAGGAGGCGGACCCCGGCAAGAGCCAGGGTCCGCTCGACGTGACGTACAGCTTCAACGTGACCTAGGGCGCCAGCCAGGCGGTGGTGTCCGGGGGAAGGATTCCGTTCTCCACGGGGGCGCTGGTGAGGATCGGGGTGCCGGGTGGGAGCTCTACGGGGGTGGCCCCCAGGTTGACGGCGCAGGTGAACGTGTCGCCGCGGGTGAACGTGAGGACGTCCGGGGCGGACGGGAGCCAGGTGAACGGGGTGCCCGCCAGGTCGCGGCGCAGGCGCAGGCCCTGCTGGTAGAGGGCGTGCATCGAGCCGGGGTCGGCGGTCTGGGCTTCGGCGGTGAGGTCGCGCCAGGCGGCGGGCTGGGGCAGCCAGGGGTCGCCGCCGAAGCCGAACGGGGGTGCGTCGCCCGCCCACGGGAGGGGGACGCGGCAGCCGTCGCGGCCCCGGTCGGTGTGGCCGGAGCGGCGCCAGATGGGGTCCTGGAGGAGGTCGGTGGGCAGGTCCTCGACGTCCCAGAGGCCCAGCTCCTCGCCCTGGTAGACGTACACGCTGCCGGGCAGGGCCATCGCCAGGAGGGCGGCGGCGCGGGCGCGGCGGGTGCCGAGGGCCAGGTCGGTCGGGTCGCCGTGGCGGCGGTCGTCCAGGGAGAACGAGGTGTCGGCACGGCCCATGCGGGTCACCGGCCGGGTCACGTCGTGGTTGGAGAGCACCCAGGTGGCCGGGGCGTTGATCGGGGTGTGGGTGGCGAGGGTCGTCTCGATGTTGCGGCGGAGGGCGGGCTCGTCCCACGGGCAGTTGAGGAAGTCGAAGTTGAACGCGGTGTGCATCTCGTCGGGCGCCAGGTAGGCGGCGAAGCGGTCCTGGTCGGGGAGCCAGATCTCGCCGATGAGCGCGCGGTTGTCGTAGGAGTCGGCCACCCGCCGCCACTCGCGGTAGATCTCGTGCACGCCGTCGCGGTCGGTGTAGGGGTCCAGGCCGTCGGGCTCGGCGTCGGGGTCCTTGACCAGGACGGCGGCCGAGTCGATGCGGATGCCGTCGGCGCCGCGGTCGAACCAGAAGCGCAGGATGTCGAGGAACTCCTCGCGCACCTCCGGGTTGCTCCAGTTGAAGTCGGGCTGCCCGGGGTCGAAGAGGTGCAGGTACCACTCGCCGTCCGGGACCCGCGTCCAGGCCGGGCCGCCGAAGATGGACTGCCAGTCGTTCGGCGGTTCGTCGCCCCGGCCGGGCCGGAACCAGAAACGTTCGCGGGACGGGGCGCCGGGGCCGTCCCGCAACGCCTGCTTGAACCACGCGTGGTGGTCCGAGCCGTGGTTGGGGACGATGTCGATGATGATGCGCAGCCCCCGCTCGTGCGCCTCGCCGATCAGCTTCTCCGCCTCGGCCAGCGTCCCGAAGACCGGGTCGATGTCGCGGTAGTCGGCCACGTCGTAGCCCCCGTCCACCATCGGCGAGGGGTACCAGGGGGTGATCCAGAGCGCGTCGACGCCGAGCTCGGTCAGGTAGGGCAGGCGGGCCCGCAGCCCCGCCAGGTCGCCGATGCCGTCGCCGGTGCCGTCCGCGAAACTGCGCAGGTAGACCTGGTAGATCGCGGCGTCGCGCCACCACGCGGTGAAAGCGATTTCGGGCATGCTGAAGAGACTCCTTAACGAATGAAACGGCTGCCCTGGGTCAGCCCTTCAGGCCGCCGGCCGTGAGACCGGCCATGATGTGCCGCTGGAAGAGGAAGAACAGGATGATGGCCGGGATGCTCGAGATCACCAGGGCCGCGAGCAGGATGTTCTCCGGTGTCTGGTTGGACAGGGACGAGATCGCCACGCTGACGGTCATCTTCTCGGTGTCGGGCAGGACGAGCAGCGGCCAGATGAAGTCCTTCCACACGCCGACGACCGCGAAGATCGAGACGACGGCGAGGATCGGCCGCGAGATCGGCATGATGACCGACCAGAGCACCCGCACCGAGGAGGCGCCGTCGATCTGCGCCGCCTCCAGCAGCTCGGTCGGTATCGAGTCGAAGAACCGTTTGAGCAGGAAGATGCCGAACGCGTTGGCGGCGGCCGGGAACCAGATCGCCATCGGGGTGTTCAGCCAGTTGACGTGCAGGATCGGCACGTCCTTGACCGTGAGGTACATGGGCACGAGCAGCACGGTCGGCGGCACCATGAGCGTCGCCAGCATCAACGCGAGCACGGTCTTGCCCAGCACCGGCCGCAGCTTGGACAGCGCGTAGGCCGCCGGGACGCAGATCGCCATCTGCAACGCCCACGCGCCCGCCGCGTACCACAGCGTGTTCAGCAGGAACCGGCCCAGCGACAGCCGGTCCCAGGCCTCCTTGTAGATGCCGGGGTCGGGGTCGGCCGGGAAGAGGCTCGGCGGCGTCTGCGCCAGCTCGCCCGACGACTTCATCGCCCCGGTCACCATCCAGTAGAGCGGGAAGACGAACACCGCCGTGAACAGCACCAGGACGAAGATGAGAACGGTCCAATAGATCACCTTGCCGCGCGGCGTGCCGAGCTGCCGGGGCGAGACGAGGGTGCGCGGCGGCGCGGCCTTGGCGTACCCGCGGTCCGCTCGGCGGCGCCGTGGACCGGCCCGCCGCCGACCGGACGGGCGCGCGGTGAGGGTCGACATCGGCTGGCTCCTCTCGTTCAGGCTCGGTCGTCGCGGGTGACGCGCAGGTACGCGGCGGAGAACACCATCAGGACCAGCATCAGCATCAGGCCGAGGGCGCTGCCGCCGCCGTAGCTGTTGAAGTTGAACGCGTACTGGTACATCAGGTAGACGACGCTGACCGTGGCGTCCTCGGGGCCGCCGCCGGTGAGCAGGTACGGCTCGACGAACACCTGCATGGTGGCCACGACCTGCAGGAGCAGCATCACCAGCAGGATCAGCCGGGTCTGCGGGATGGTGACGTGCCAGACGCGCCGCAGCAGCCCTGCGCCGTCCAGCTCGGCCGCCTCGTACAGCTCGCTCTGGACGCTCTGCAGCGCGGCCAGGTAGATCAGCGTGCCGCTGCCCATGTTCATCCAGGTCGCCACGATGACCAGCGAGATCAGCGCGGTGCTGGTCGAGTCGAGCCAGCTCAGCGTGGGCAGGTGCACCGCCCCGAGGATCTGGTTGAAGAGCCCGGGCCCGGGGTCGTAGAACCACTTGAACAGCAGCACCGCGACCGCGGGCGGCAACATCACCGGCAGGTAGACGACGAAGCGCAGGTAGGCGCGGGCGTGCCGGAGCTCGTTCAGCACGATCGCGGTCACGAACGGCAGCACGAACCCGCACAGCAGCGCCAGCAGGGTGAACGTGATCGTGTTCTTCCAGGCGGCGCCGAACGCGGGGTCGGAGGTGACCCGCTCGAAGTTGTCCAGGCCGACCCACTCCGACTCCCCGACGAAGTTGGTCTTCTGGAAACCGAGCAGTCCCTGCCGGATGATCGGGTACCAGGAGAAGACCGCGAAGCAGATCAGCGCTCCGCACAGGAAGCCGTACGCGGACAGGTTGCGCCGTGCACCCCGCGGCAGCCCGCGCCGGCGGGGCCGCCGGGTGCGCTCGGGCACCGGCGGCCGCCGCGCGGCGCTCTTGAGGGTGGTGACCACGGGTCAGTTCGCCCGCAGCAGGATGTTGTTGACCTTCTTCTCGGCGTCCGCGAGCAGCTGGTCGATGTTGGCGTCCCGCCTGGTCAGGACGGCCGACATCACCGTGTCGAGGGTGGCGTAGATCTCCTGCGCGTTCGGCGGCTCCAGCTTGCCGGGGATGCCGGTGACGGCGGCCTGGTAGGGCTTGTAGTTGGCGACGGGGACGTTCGCCGACTTGGCCCGCAGGTCCTGGTCGGTGGCGGCGGTCCGGCCCTGGTAGAAGTTGGGCTGCGGCAGCCCGACGGCCCGCTTGTTGGCGGCGGCCCGCACGTAGTTGAACTGGCCCTGGCCGGGCGTGAGCGCGTAGTACTCCAGCCACAGCAGGCCGGCCTTGATCTTGGCCGGGGACGCCTTGACGTTGAACATGTAGCCGTCGCCGCCCAGCAGGGTGCCCTTGGCCTCGGGCATCGGCGCCAGGCCGTAGTCCTCGTACTCGGCCTGGAACTGGTCGACCAGCGCGGTCACCTCGTCGGGCGCCGACACGTACATGCCGACCTTGCCCGCCGCCATCATGCGCTGCACGTCGGCGCCCTGGAGCAGCTGCTTGGTGCCCATGGAGTCGTCGGTCCAGCGCATCTGCTGGAGGTTCTGCAGCACGGCCCTGCCCTGCGGGCTGTTGAACGCGGCCTTCTTGCCGTCGGCGGTGACGACCTCGCCGCCCTGGCCGTAGATCTCGGTGGTGAAGTGCCAGCCGCCCTGGTTGCCGGCGCTGAGCTCGGCGAAGCCGACGGTGCCGTTGCCCAGGCCGGAGATCTTCTTGGCGTACTCGCGCGCCTGCGCCCAGGTGGTGGGCGGCCGGTCGGGATCGAGCCCGGCCTTCGTGAAGAGCGACCGGTTGTAGATCAGGCCCATCGCGTAGTTCTGCCGGGGCAGGCCGTAGAGCTTGTCGCCGTCGGAGTACAGCTGCTTGACCGAGGGGATCAGGTCGGGGAACTGCTTGATCGAGCCGGTGTACTTGCTGATGTCGGCGGCCTGGCCGGACTCGACGACCTTGCGGACGTCGGTGAAGTAGGTGTAGAAGACGTCCTCCATCTGGCCGCCGGCGAGCTTGGCCGTGAACGTCTTGGGGTCGGCGCACGGGAACGGGTCCTTGCCGACGACCGTGATGTTGGGGTGCAGCTTCTGGAACGCGGCGACGTCCTCCTGCCACTCCTTGCGCTGCGCCGGCTGGCTCTTGGCCGGCATGCAGCCGACCGTGATCGTGACCTTCTCGTCCACGGCGCCCGAGGCGTCGCCCTCTTTGTCGTCACCGCCGCCGCCGCAGGCGGCGGCGGTGAGCGCGAAGGCCGCGAGCACGGTCGTGAACTTTCGGAGTCTCCTCGTCGGAGGGCTCATGGGGGTGGTCCCTTTCTCGCGGGCGGCCGGGGCAGGCCACCTCGAACCGAAAGCCGGGGTGCACGATCCGGTGCGAGAACGATAGAGCGACGCACATCACACTGCAAGACTCTGAATAGAATCCTGCAAAAAATCGACAGTCAGCGCCCCGTGGGAGCCGGACCCGTGGACCCGCGGACCACCAGCTCGGGCTCGAAGAGGAGCTCCTCGTCGACGGCCTTGGAGCCGTCGATCTGCCGGCCGAGCAGCGTCACCGCGGCGCGGCCCATCGCCTCGATGGCCTGCCGCACCGTGGTCAGCGGCGGGTCGACGCAGCTCATCAGCGCCGAGTCGTCGAAGCCGACCACCGACACGTCGCCGGGCACCTTGAGCCCCGCCCGCCGGACCGCCTTGATGGCGCCCAGCGCGAGCGGGTCGCTGCCGCAGATGACCCCGGTGATCCCCAGCGCGAGCAGGCGCGCCGTCGCCGCCTGCCCGCCCTCCAGCCCGAACAGCGCGTGCTCCACCGGTGCCCGCCCGCCGGCGGAGACCTTCTCGAACGCGGCCACCTTGCGGCGCGAGGGCATGTGGTCCTCGGGCCCCACGACCAGGCCGATCCGCTCGTGACCGAGGGACCGCAGGTGGCCGTGGGCCTGCTCCACCGCGACGGCGTCGTCGGTGGAGACGCGGGGGAAGCCGAGGTCCTCGATCGCCGCGTTCACCAGCACGACCGGCATGCCGCGCTCGCGCAGCAGCCGGTAGTGGTCGTGCGAGGCGTCGGCCTCGCCGAACTGGCCGCCCGCGAAGACCACGCCGGACGCCTGCTGCTCGAGCAACAGCTTGACGTAGTCGGACTCGGAGAGGCCGGCGACCGTGCGCGTGCACAGGACGGGGGTGAAGCCGAGCTGGGCGAGGGTGCCGCCGACCACCTCGGCCAGCACGGGGAAGATCGGGTTCTGCAGTTCGGGGAGGACCAGGCCCACCAGCCGGGCCCGGTCGCCGCGCAGTTGCGTGGGCCGTTCGTAGCCCAGCACGTCGAGCGCGGTCAGGACACCGGCCCGGGTCGCCTCGGAGACCCCCGGCTTGCCGTTCAGGACCCGGCTGACCGTGGCCTCGCTGACACCGGCCTTGCGCGCGACGTCCGCCAGTCTTCGTGACATGGTGAAAGCATAGAACGAATCACGCAAGCCATTTGCAGTGCTTGCAGAAATTTCAATCGAGCAGCGCGCCACGCCCGGTCGGGTGACCGCCGGCCCGCGCGGGCTCGCCGCAATGGGCGCACACCACGACCGGGTCGAGGACCTCGCCGCACACGTGGATCCAGCGCACCGGCGGGTCCTCGCGGTGCAGGTGCCGGTCGCCCCACTTCATCAGGGTCGAGAGCACGTCGCTCAGCTCCCGGCCCGGCTCGGTCAGGTGGTATTCGTACCGCGCCGGGTGGGCGTTGTAGAGCTCGCGCCGGATGATGCCCGCCGCCTCCAGCTTGCGCAGCCGGGCGGCGAGGATGTCGCGGGACGCCCCGGTGTTGCGGGCGATGCCGTCGAACCGGCGCACCCCGTAGAGCAGCTCGCGGATCACCAGCAGCGTCCAGCGCTCGCCCACGATCTGGAGCGTGTCGGCGACGGAGCACTCGCGGGGGTGAACGTCCTTGTTCGATGTACGCGGCATACGTCCAGCCTAGGCGGGTCGGTTGGGTTCTCCGACCGACCCGCCGCCCGGTCCGGTCAGAGGAGTTCGAGGACGGTGGCGTTGGCGAGGCCGCCGGCCTCGCACATGGTCTGGAGCCCGTAGCGCTCGCCGCGGTCCTCCATCGCGTGCACGAGCGTCGTCATTAGCCGGGCCCCGCTGGCGCCGAGCGGATGGCCGATGGCGATCGCGCCGCCGCGCACGTTGACCCTGGCGAGGTCGGCCCCGGTCTCGTGCCGCCAGGCCAGGACCACCGGCGAGAACGCCTCGTTCACCTCGAAGAGGCCGATGTCGCCGAGGGAGAGCCCGGCGCGCGCGAGCACCTTCTCGGTGGCGGGGACGACCGCGGTGAGCATCAGCAGCGGGTCGTCGCCGGCCACGGCGAACGAGTGGAAGCGCGCCCGCGGCCGCAGCCCGAGCCGCCGGGCCGCGTCGGAGCTCATGATGAGCAGGGCGGCGGCCCCGTCGTTGATCGGCGAGGCGTTGCCCGCCGTCACCTGCCACCCGATCTCGGGGAACCGTTCCGCGTACGCGGGCTGGTAGTAGGCGGGCTTGAGCCCGGCGAGCGCCTCCATGGACGTGCCCGGCCGGACGGTCTCGTCCCGCTGCCCCGTCCAGGCGACCTCGCGGTCGAACTCGCCGCCGTCCCAGGCCGCCGCCGCCCGCCGGTGCGACTCCAGGGCGAACGCGTCGAGATCCTCGCGGGTGAACTTCCAGCGGGCCGTGATGAGCTCGGCGCTGATGCCCTGCCCGACCAGGCCCTCGGGGTAGCGCGCGTGCATGCCGGGCCCGAACGGGTCGCTGCCGGGCAGGACGGCGGACCCCATCGGCACCCGCGACATCGACTCGACGCCGCACGCGATGACGACGTCGTACGCGCCGCTGATCACGCCCTGCGCGGCGAAGTGCGCGGCCTGCTGCGACGAGCCGCACTGCCGGTCGACGGTGGTCGCGGGCACGCTCTCGGGGAACCCGGCGGCGAGGACCGCCGACCGGGTGAGGTTCACGGCCTGCTCCCCCGCCTGGGTGACCACGCCGCCGATCACGTCGTCGACCTCGGCCGGGTCGATCCCGGTGCGGTCGACCAGCGCCGTGAGCGTCCTGGCCAGCAGGTCCACCGGGTGTTCGGCGTGCAGCGCCCCGCCCGGCTTCCCCTTGGCGACGGGCGTGCGCACCGCTTCGACGATCACCGCGTCCCGCATGGCGTCCTCCTCGGTTGGAAAACCAAACCCTCTGGCTCAGATGATCCGCCTGAAAGTTGGAAAACACAACCCACAGCGCGCATGGCGGCCGTCACACATCCGCCGAACATGCGTACGCCTCCCGCCGGTTGATCGGCGGGAGGCGTGCGCGGGACGGGCCGGTCAGAACATGTTCATCGCGGCCAGATTCTCGATCTTCTCGTCGTCCGGCAGTCCCGCCGGGACGGTGAAGCTCTCGGTCACCCCGTTCAGCGTGGTCGAGTTCGAGGCGGGGGCGATCGCGCCGTTGCCCATCCCGCGCGTGGCGAAGCCGCGCCACACGGGGGCCAGGTCGGTGCGGTCGATCGCGGTCACCGCCTGGATGAAGGCGTCCCGGGCCTGCACGAACGTCGGCTGGCTCGGCGTCAGCTTGAGCCCGCCGACCATGTAGTGCACCATGCGCCGCTCGGCGTGGTGGTGCCGGTGCCGCGCGACCAGGTTGACGAACACCTGCCACAACGCCGAGCACCACACCTCCCCGGCGTTGTGCACCTCGTTGTTGGGCGCGTTGACCGGGACCGTGAACGGCGTGATCGGCGGCCCCGCCGGCAGCGCCACGTTGTTGCCGATGTGGCGGAACGTCAGCGGGTTGAGCGTCGTCCGCGCCGAGTACGGATACCGGCGGATCCCGAAGTAGTAGTTGTCGGTGAAGCCGGCCTGGAGGTCGCGGACGACCCAGCCGCCCGCGGCGAAGGCGCCCCGCGCGAAGTCCTCGCCCGCCCGCGAGGTCATGACCAGGGCGAACGCGTCGCCCCAGCCCTCCCCCATGGAACGTCCCTGGACGTTGGTCAGCCCGTTGGCGTTCCCGACCAGCCGGTTGGTGATGTAGTGGCCCATCTCGTGGAAGGTGATCAGGGCCTCGTGGTTGCTCGTCCGGTCCGGGTTCGGCCCGGGGAAGAGGAACATCTGCATGCGCGGGCTGGCGCCGTCCGCGGGCGTCAGCATGTTGGCGTTGGTGGTGCCGCTGAAGTCGTTGCCCTCGGCGAGGATCCGGTCGGCGCCCGCGCCGCCGCGCCCGAAGTTGTCCTGCTGGGCGTTGCCCGCCCCCTCGTCGAAGCCCGCCGCGTACCAGCGGTCGTGCAGCCAGTTCACGTGGAAGAACATCCCGGTGAGGCTGTTCTGCAGGTTGGCCGGGTCGGTCGCGGACAGGCCGTGGTTGTAGGTGTTGCCGAACGTGCGGGTGCTCGTCGTCTGCCCGAGCACGTCACCGTTGCCGCGCCCGTCCGGCGCGACCAGGTCGGCGTACGCCGCGCAGTTGTTGCCCTGCGTGGTGGTCGCGGTGGCGGGCAGCCACGGATCGCCGATCAGGCTGTCGACGCTGACCGCGACCTCCCCCACCGTCGACGCCTGGAACCCGTTGGGCGTGCCGTTCGGATGCGGCGTCCCCGGCGCCGGGCTGTCGAGCGGGCGCAGCAGCACGTCCCGCGTGTTGTGGACGAGATAGGTGAAGGAGGCCTCGGCCGTCAGGTTGTTGCGGAACAGGATGGCCTGCCCGGTGTCGGCGGCCTCGACCACGTAGCTGAACGCGGGCCCCTGCTTGAAGCAGAGCTCCAGGTAGAAGCCCGGGACGAACCGCTCCCCGCCGAACGGGAAGAGCACGTCCTTGACCCGGACCGGCCGTTCGAGCTCCGGTTCCCGGTCGCGCGCCGCGTAGGTGTAGAAGCGGTACGGAGAGCCGTTGCCCGAGCCGGGATCGATCGCCGGCACGAAGTCGGACGGCTCGAAGCCCTCACCGGTGAGGTCGGCGGCGGCCCGCGCGATGGCGTTCTCCGCCGGAACGGAGTCCAGCGCGGCGGTCGGCGCGCCGGCCGCGCCGGGGAACATCTGCCCCGCGACGGCCGTGACCGCGTTGTCGGAGTCGATCGCCACCGTGACCTCGGACCCCCACACCTCGGCCGGGCCGACGCGCTGGACGAGGTGCACGCTCCGCAGGCCGGTCCGGCTGACGCCGGTGACCTCCAGGGTGCCGAGATCGTCCCGGCTCAGCCCCCACAGGTCGGTCCGGTCGGCGACGAACCCGGTGACCGCGGCCTCCGGAGTGGGCGCGGGCGGGCCGAGCGGCTCCGGGTCCAGGTTCCACACCTGGACGGGACCGCCGGTGGCGCCGTCGTAGTCGGTCAGCAGCCGCGGCAGCCGTTCCGCGAGGCGGCGGCTGCCCGTCTCGTGCCGCGGGACGGGGCCGGGCATCGCCAGCCCGGCCGCCTCCGCCGCGTCCCTGTCGTACAGGGCGTGGAAGTTGTCGGGTATCGCCATGTCGTCACCTCTCTCACGGAGCCGGCGCGGCGTGCATCGTGAGAAGGGAGACGACGGCGGAGTTGGCGCTCGGCGTGCCGACCTGAATCCTGGTGCCGTTCAGGATCGCGTCGCGGAGGATCGCCGACCAGAGGCTCTGGGTCACCCGGTCGGGGATCTCCGCGTCGGTGTCGGCGAAGAGGATGAAGGTCTCGGCGCTGCCGTCGGTCTCGTCCTTCATCTGGAATTTCGCGAAGGTCTCGCCGACGTGCATGAAGTCGATGGTTCCGATGACGGATGCCATGATGTGTCCCCTTTTCCGTCAGCCGCAGTCGACCGAGCCGCCGGGCCCTGCCAGGAACCGGAGCAGCCGCTTGGCGAGGGTCATGTCACCGCGCAGCCGGAGCCGCCCGTCCTGAAGGGCGGCCACGGGCGAGTACGCGCCCTCGGCCATCTTCCAGAACGTCTCCGGCGCGATGACCACCTCGACGTCGGGACGCGAAACGCGGTCGCCGCCCGCCCGTCCCGGTGACGCGGTGAGGTAGCGCCGATCGTCCGTGGCGTCGTCCGCCCCCACGGACACCTGGAGCACGACCTTGTCGTCTACGCCGCCGCCCTTGAGGTCGGCCGCGAGACGTTCCATGACCGCGCGGTATCCGTCGTCGGATCCTTTGTCGATTCCTGCGGAGAGCCCCCGCAGGCAGGCGTAACTGGTCACTTCTAGGAACCCCGTTTCCCCTTCGGACCGCGGTGGATCCCCCTCCCCTAGGGGGCCGCCGGTCTGGGGAACAGACAAACAAGCGCACCGGGGTTCCGTCCATGTCTCCCGATGATCCATGTCCGTTCTGACCGAATGTGGAAGCCCGCAGCGAAACCACGGTCAACCGATGTCACGCCTGGGCGGCCGGTTGCCTCGGGGGCCCCGTGGTGGGCGCCGGGACCGGGCGGGGCCTGGGGAGGAAGAGGCACACGACCGCGACGGCGGCGGTGGCGGTCAGGGTGGCCACCCAGCCGGCGTCGAACGCGGCGGCGTCGGGGCGGTCCCCGAGGACGGCGACGAGGACGGCGATCCCGAGCACCATCCCGACCTGGCGGGCCATGGTGACCACGCCGGACCCGGTCGAGAAGTTCTGCGGCGGGACCGCGGTGACGGCGGCGCCGACCAGCGTCGGCAGGGTCAGGCCCACGCCGATCCCGGTGAGGAGCATCCCGGGGAGCATGCCCGCCGCGTACCCGTCCTCGATCCGCCACGTCCACCAGGCGATGCCGCCCGCGAAGAACGCGCACCCGGCGATCGCGAGCGGTCCCGCGCCGAAGCGCCGCGCGATCGGGGCCGCGCCGACGGCGAGCGCGGGCACCATGAGCGGGCCCGGCGCGATCGCGAGCCCGGTGCGCAGCGCCGACCAGTGCCAGACCTCCTGGCACCAGAGCACCGACGACAGCACCATCCCGGCGAAGGCGACCGCGAAGAGCACGCTCGCCAGCGTCGCCGGACCGAAGCCCCGAACGCGGAGGAGCGCCGGCGGCAACACCGGCGAAGGATGCCGGGCCGACCGCGTCACGAACCAGGCGAGCAGGACCAGGGCGGCCACCAGCGAGCCGATGACCTCGGCGGACGTCCATCCCCAGTCGGAGCTCTTCACCACGCCGAGCGAGAGCGACGCGACGCCGGCGGTGAGCGCGGCGGCTCCCAGCAGGTCGGCGCGCGGGGTCTCCTCCTTCGCGGGGGTGCGCGGCAGCAGCTTCAGGCCGGCCACGATCGCGGCGATGCCGATCGGCACGTTCACCAGGAACACCCACCGCCAGTCGAGGTCGGTGAGCGCGCCGCCCACCACCGGGCCGAGCGCGGCGGCCACGCCTCCGATCGCGGTCCAGCCCCGGACGGCCGCCATCCGGCGTTCGGGCGGTGCGGCGGCGAGCAGCAGGCCGAGCGAGGACGGAATGAGGACGGCGGCGCCCGCGGCCTGGACCACGCGGGCGGCGACCAGCGTCCACACACCGGGGGCCAGCGCGCAGGCGACCGAGGCGGCCGTGAAGACGGTGAGCCCGAGCAGGTACGCGCGCCGCGGGCTCGTCCGGTCGGCGAACCCGCCCGCCGGGACCATGAGCGCGGCGAAGACCACCGCGTAGGCGTTGAGGATCCATGACAACGACGCCAGCGAGGCGCCGCCGAAGTGCGTGCCGATCTCCGGCAGGGCGACGTTGACGATGAAGACGTCGAGGTTCGACATCGCCACCCCGGCCGCGACGACGGCGAACACGGGGCCCAGGCGGTGGTCCGTGCGCACGGCACCTCCAGTGAGTTGGAAATATCAACTCACCATAGAGATAGAGAGTTGGAAAAGACAACCCACTGGAGGGGCGATGTCGCGCCCGCGCGCGAACGGAGGCCGCGGCGATCGGGTCGCCGCGGCCTCCGTCGGGACGGGCCGCTAGTGGAAGGGGCCCGAGAAGTCGTTCGTCATATCCCCCCGAGCGTCGAAGGGCTCCGACCTGGAGCCGCCGGTTACTGGAGTGTCAGTCAATGCGCGTCCCCCATCCCCTCGACGTTCAGAGCGGTCACTTCGGACAGTAGCCCAGTGACCAGGAGATTTGTGGATTCAATACCCCAACAACGGTCAAAGCGATCCCCAACTCGGGTCGCTCAGGTGCCTCACGAACAACGTTCAGGGCGTCACGGACATGGCCGCGAGAACCCGGCCGGCCAGGTCCGCGTCGCCGGTGACCTCGACCGTGACGTCAGCGGGCCCGCACCGTCCGGCGGCCAGCCGGACGTAGGTCTCCCAGTCCATGCTCAGCGTGACCGTGGGCACCTGCCCCGGCTCGTCCGCCAGCCGCCCGCGCCCGTCCGCGCCGACCTCGACGTACGCGGTGGACGGCAGCGGGCGCGTGACGCGGAACGCCACCGACTGGCCGGGCGCCGCGCCCGCGCGCTTGGCGACCACCATCGGCAGGCCGGGCCGCAGGATCGTCCGGGCGCACTCCGCGCCGGGCGCGTCGAGGTTGCCGGGCCGGCCGGTCGCGCGCCGGACGTCCTGCTCGTGCACCCAGCAGTCGAACGCGCGGAAGACCATGAACATCGAGTACGGCACCATGCGGCCGTTCGGCGCCATCGTCTCCTGGTCCGGGTCGATCGTGGCGAGCGCCGCCAGCCGCCGTTCCAGCACGTCGCGCAGCTCGCCGAGCACCCGCGGGCCGGGCACCGGGCGGCGCGCGTCGACGCCGAGCTCCAGCATGCGGCCCATCTCGCCGCGCACGTGCGGGAGGTCGTCCGGCAGCACGTGCAAGGACGCCGGGTCGTCGCCGAGCAACATCGCCTCCACGCTGACGATGTGCGAGACGACGTCCTTGACGCTCCAGCCGGGGCACTCGGTCGGCAGGTCCCACTCGGGCCCGGTGAACGTCTCCGCGAGGAGGATCGTGGACCGCACCGTCTGCTCGAACGCCCCGACGTTGCGTCGCATCTCGCCGTCCGCCCCGGCGCCGTCGTTCACGCGGATCTCGTTCGCCACATCGTGCACCCTAAGCCGTCACGGCGGCGGGTAGAAGCGCACCTCCGGCCGGCCCACCCGGCCGTAGCGCGGTCCGC
Organism: Spirillospora sp. NPDC047279; assembly: GCF_040643285.1. Taxonomy (NCBI): domain Bacteria; kingdom Bacillati; phylum Actinomycetota; class Actinomycetes; order Streptosporangiales; family Thermomonosporaceae; genus Spirillospora; species Spirillospora sp. NPDC047279. Next base: position 391,818 of record NZ_JBEYUA010000003.1, on the reverse strand, counting down.
CCGTTCAGGCGTGGGCGGGCTCGGGCTCGGGCACCACCGCGGGCGCCGGCTCGGGCTCGGGCAACCTGAAGCGGATCACGACGATCAGCTCGGGCATGCCCATCGCGGCGCGGTAGCGGTCCGCGGGCCCGGTGCCGAGCGCGGCGTGGATCTCGCCGAGTGGCGTGGCGCCGTCGCAGTCGACGTCAAGGAGGAGCCGCGGGCGGTCCGTCGATCCGGTCAGCCGGGTCCGCACGTCGCGCACCCCGGGCAGCGGCTTCGCCGCGCGCACCAGGTCACGGCCGGCCGCGCGGGCGAGCATCCGGGTGGGCCCGTCGACGGCCGCGCGGCGCCGCCCGGCGGCGTTCCTGAGCAGGCGCGCCGTCCAGACCGCGCCGGCCAGCGTGACGATCTCGGCGACCGCGGCGACGACCGGCCAGAACCAGTCCGCCCCGCCGTGGCGGGTCATCGCCGCGTCGAGCAGCGGCGCCCCGGCCCGTTCCGCGCCGAACGCGCCGAGCCCGAGCGAGAGCGTCGCCGCACCCGCGGCCAGCAGCACCAGCCCGGTGATCGTGATCCCGACTCGCATCCGCCCTCAGTCCTTCCGCCAGCTCAGCCGCACGTCCACGCGCCGCTCGTCCATCAGGCCCACCGACTCCAGGTGCGCGGTGACGGCCGTGCGGACCAGGTCGGAGAGGTTGGCGGGGTTGCGGTAGCGGGTGGACGCCCAGACGACGACGCGCCGCCGGCGCCGCAGCCTGCCGCGCAGCCGCACCTTCGCCTTGCCGACGCCGGGCACGCCGAGCGCGGCCGCGGTCAGCGACCGTTGCAGCGCGGAACGGGCGACGCCGGCCGCCGACCGGCCGCCGGTGCCGCGAAGCGCGACCAGCCGGGCCCGGCCCGGCAGCGCGGCGAGCAGGAGCAGCAGACCGGTGCCGGCGAGCCCGGCGCCGGTCGCGAGCACTCCGGCGTCGCGCCAGGTCAGCCGACGTGACAGCCGCGCGACGTCCTCGGCGGGCAGCAGCCGGAACGGCCGGCCGAGCATGAACGCCAGCGTCTCGTACGCCACGATGCCCGCGGCGGACGTCACCACCAGCGCCGTCACGAGGCCGATCGCCGTCCGGCGCGGCCGGAACTCGGCCACGGCCAGCCGCCGCGCCCGCGCCCGGTCGCCGTCCCGGTCCGGCGCGTCCTCCATCAACTCCGTGATCAGCGTCTCGCCCATCACCACCCCCGTGGAGACTTCGACGCACCGTCAGGTGCCGTTACCCATGGTGAGGCAATGTCACCGTGGGAAAGCGGCAACCGCGAGAACCGGCGTGTCCCCAGGTCAGCGGAAGACGACGGTCCTGTCGCCGTTGAGGAGGACGCGTTGCTCGGTGTGCCAGCGGACGGCGCGGGCGAGGGCGAGGCACTCCATGTCGCGGCCGACGGCCATCAGGTCCTCGGGGCCGTGCGCGTGGTCGACCCGGGAGATCTCCTGCTCGATGATCGGGCCCTCGTCGAGGTCGGCGGTGACGTAGTGCGCGGTGGCGCCGATCACCTTGACGCCGCGCTTGTGCGCCTGGTGGTAGGGCCGGGCGCCCTTGAAGCTCGGCAGGAACGAGTGGTGGATGTTGATGATCTTGCCGGGCAGCTTGGCGCAGAACTCGTCGGAGAGGATCTGCATGTAGCGGGCGAGCACGACCAGGTCGGCGCGGTAGTGCTCGACCAGCGTGAACACCTCGCCCTCCTGCGCCGCCTTGCCGCCCTTCCGCACCGGCAGGTGGTGGTAGTCGATCCCGTACGACTGGGTGAGCGGGCGCAGGTCGGGATGGTTGGACACGACCGCGACGATCTCGATGTCGAGCAGGCCCGACCGCTGCCGGTAGAGCAGGTCGTTGAGGCAGTGCCCGGCCTTCGACACCATGATCAGCACTCGCTCGCGGGTCGCCGTGGCCTCCAGCCGCCAGTCGAGCCCGAGCTCGCCGCCGAGCACCGCGAGGTCTCCGCGCAGCTCGTCCTCCGGCGTGGCCGTCAGCGCCGCGAACTGCACGCGCATGAAGAAGGTGCCGCTGTCGAGGTCGCTGAACTGCTGGCTCTCGAGGATGTTGCAGCCGCGCTCGGCCAGCAGCCCGGAGACCGCGGCCACGATGCCGGGCCGGTCCGGGCACGAGAGCGTCAGCACGTATTCGGTCACGGTCTCACTTTCGCCAGGGTGCGGTTCGTCACGGATCTCGGCGCCGGAGGTGCGCGGGCCGTCCGGAGCGAGGGACTCGAGCTTACGCCCGGCGTCCCGCCCGAGGTGGCCGCCCGAGTGCGCGCCCGGCCCGGATTGAGGAGGATGGGCACGTCGTCTCACGACCGGAGGGCGAGTGCCGACGGGCGCTTCCGGAAGGTCGAGCCCTTCTTCCTGGCCCGCTTCAAGGACCACCCCGAGGTGGCACCCGCCGCGTTCACGCCGGAGGAGGACGAGACCTTCCTCGCCTTCGGCTGGCACGCCCCGGCCGAGCTCCCCGCCCTCGACCACCTGGAACCCCCCCGACCTCCTCCAGGCCGTCACCGCGCTCCTCTCGGCGCGGCCTTCCTAGGGCCCGCCGGGCCCGGCGTCAAGGGTCAGGACGCCGTGGGCCAGGTGGGTGAGGGCGTCGGTGATCTCCGCGGGGGTGCGGCCCTGGTCGCGCTGGTGGACGTACGACTCGGACGCCAGCGGGGCCAGGAGGTTGTCGGCCAGCGCGCCGGGGCCGGGGACGGAGGGGGAATGACCTGGGCCTTGCGCTGTTGGAACGGCCATGGGCTCAGCACTGGCCGGAACACGCTTCTCGATCCTCGACCGTTCGCGGACGCGGGTGGGCGAGGACCACCCGAGCGCCCTGCGCGCCACCGTCGCGTTCGCCCGCCAGGCCGAGGAGCTGGGCTATCACCGCTTCTGGGTGTCCGAGCACCACGGCGTCCCCGGTGTCGCGGGTTCGGCGCCCACCGTCCTGGCCGCCGCCGTCGCCGCCGCGACCACCCGCATCCGGGTCGGCACCGGCGGCGTGATGTTGCCCAACCACCGCCCGCTGGTCGTCGCCGAACAGTTCGGCGTCCTCGAATCCCTCCATCCGGGCCGCATCGACATGGGCCTCGGGCGTTCGGTCGGCTTCACCGGCGGCGTCCGCGCCGCGCTCGGCCACGGCAAGGACGACGCCGACGACTTCCCCGCCCAGCTCACCGAGCTGCTCGGCTTCCTGCGGGGCGATCAGGGCGCCTATCCCGGCGTGCGGGCCTGGCCCGCGGACGGCCTGCGCGTCCCGGCGTTCGTCCTGGCCACCGGGTCGGGCGCCGACGTGGCCGCCGAGTTCGGCCTGCCCCTCGTCATCGCCGCCGCCCGCGGCGAGGACCGCATGGTCGAGGGCGATCCGCCGCTACCGCGCGAACTTCCGCGGCGGCGGCGCCCCGTACGTCGTCGTCTCGGGCACCGTCGCGGTCGCCGCGACCACCGAGGAGGCACGCCGCCTGCTCGTCCCCGAGGCCTGGGCGAACGCCTACTCGCGGACGCGCGGCGAGTTCCCGCCGCTCGCGCCGCCCGGCGAGATCCTCGCCGGCGCCATGACCGACCGCGAACGCCGGATCTTCGACGAGGCGATGCGCGGCCACGTCCACGGCACCGAGGACGAGGTCGCCGAGCGGCTCGAAGGCCTCATCGAACGCACCGGCGCCGACGAGATCCTCGTCCACACCAGCACCTGGGACCGCGACGCCCGGCTCGAGTCCCACCGCCGCCTGGCCCGCATCGCCGGCCTGAACCGCGCCTCCCTGCGCACCGCGTCCTAGGACGCCGGTCCGATACCGGCGATCGTGACCGTCACCCGTGCCCCAGGACGCCCGGACCGGCCGCGTTCAGGCGAGACGTGCGCGCACGGGCAGGATGATCTCCTCGGCCAGCCGGTGCGCGACGCCGTGCGGGTACGGCGGCCGCAGGCTCAGGACGAGGTGCGTGAAGCCGGCGCCGATCAGTTCGAGTGAGGTCTCCACCGCGCCGGCCGTGTCCTCGAGGTCGACGATCATCTGCACCGATCGGGTGATCCCGGCCGGGTCGCGCCCGATCTCGGCGCAGCGGGCGTCCAGCGCGCGGGCGCGCTCCGCCAGGATCTCCACGGGGTTGTGCGGCGGGCCGGGCATGTTCCAGATGTCGGCGTGCTCCGCCACCAGACGCAACATCCGGTCGCCCCACCCGCCCACCAGGATCGGCGGCGTCCGGACGGGCTTGGGCTCGTTGCGCGTGCCTGCGAGCGTGTAGTAGCGCCCGTCGAAGTCGAAGACGTCCTCGCTCCACATGCGCCTGAGGATCGTCAGGGTCTCCGCCAGCCGCGCGATCCCCTCGCCGGGCGGTACGAGGGTGAGCCCGTAGGCCGCGTACTCGGCGATGGCCGGGTTCTCCCCGGCGATCCCGCCCGCGCCCGCCGGCTGGTGCGTCCCGCCGGCGCCGATGCCCAGCACGAGCCTGCCGCCCGAGATGACGTCCACGGTGGAGGCCATCTTGCCCAGTACCGCCGGCTGCCGGATCCGGTTGCTCGTCACCAGCAGCCCCAGCCGCAACCGGCTCGTCTGCGCCGCCAGCGCGCTGAGCAGCGTCCACCCCTCGTAGACGGGCCCGTCCTTGGGACCGGCCAGGGGAAGCATGTGGTCCCACAGCCAGGCGTCCTCGATCTCCTGGACGGTGTCGGCCTCACGCCAGACCCGCAGGATGTCGGCGTAGCCGACGTGCATGGGCGTGGTCTTCACGCCGAATGTCACTCGCATGCCGCCAGGCTAAGCCGTAAACTCAACATATCTCTCGACAGAAAAGACCTCTTCTCTCAGATGCGGATCAAGGCACCCCTCTCCCTCCAGCCCGGTGATCGTGCCCGGCTGGAGACGATGGCCGGAGGCGACGGCACACCGGCACGCCGCGCCCGGATCGTGCTGCTGGCCGCCACCGGACTGCCCAACACCGTGATCGCCGAACGCACCGCCACCGCCGTGCCGACGGTCCGCCTCTGGCGCCGCCGCTACGAGGCGGGCGGCATCGACGCCCTCGCCGACCGGGAACGTTCGGGACGGCCGCGCACGGTCGGCGACGCCGAGATCGTGCTCCGCGCCCTCGGCGGCGGCCGGTCGTCCCGGCACGTGGCGGCGGAGCTCGGCGTGTCGTCGCCGACCGTCCTGGACGCCTGGCGCCGCTACGGCCTGCGCCCCTGGCTGGACGAGCCGCCCGCCTTCGCCACCGTGCCCCCGCTCGACGCGCGGATCGCCGGGATCACCGGCTTCTACCTCGACCTCCCGCACCGGGCGGTCGCGCTCGATCTCGCGGACGGCTCGGCGCACGTCGTCTGCACCGGCCGCACCCGCGAGATCGAGGCGTGGGCGCCGGTGGCCGCGACCTTCCACGCCGCGCCCCCGGAGGCCGACTGGGACGACCTGATCGAGATCTTCAGATCGATCCCCGAAACGAAAGAGACTTTCCGTTCGGACCCGGCTCCCGCGGCCTTCGCCGGGCGGCTCGGCTTCCTGCTCAAGCACGCCTACCTCCGGCACGTCGAGGAGTCGGCGCGGGCCCTCGCCCCGCTCGGGATCAACGGACGCGAGCTCGCCCTCCTCGCGCTCTTCGCCGCCGAGCCGCTCTCCCAGACGGAGGCCGCCGGGCGCCTCGGCGTCGACCCGACCACCATGGTCACGCTCGTGGACGCCCTCGAGGCCAGAGGGCTCCTCCGGCGCCGCCGGAGCGCGCGGGACCGCCGCCGCAACCTCGTCGAGCCGACCACGGCGGGCGGCGCCGTCCTGGCCCGCGGCGAGCGGGTGCGCCGGGACCTCGAAGACCGTTTCCTCGAGCCCCTCGGCGAGGACGGCCCACGCCTGATCCAGGCTCTCCAGGTCCTCGCCGTCCCGGCCCACCCGACGTCCCGGGCCTCGATCGAGACGCCCTAGATCGACTGGCCGACGCCGAGCAGGTTGCCCTCACTGTCGCGGAACCAGACCGCCCGCTCGCCGACGCCTCCGTGCGACGGGTAGTCGCCCCGCACCTCCACGACGCCGTTCACGGCCGTGAAGCCGGGCATGTCGAACTCCTCGAACTCCACACCGCGCTCCCGCAGCTCGGCCACGACCCGGTCCAGGTCGTCCACCCGCCATGCCATCTGCGTGTGGTCGCCCGAGGGCCTCCCCGCCGACTGGAAGAGCGCGAAACTGCCGCTCTGGCAGTGGTAGAGCAGCCCGCCCGGCCTCTCCTCCGCGGGCTCCAGGCCGAGCTTGGCGGCGTAGAAGGCCCGTGCCCGTTCGAGATCCTGCGCGGGAAGCCGCGACGCCACCGCCGCCGCCCCGAGGAGGCCGCCGTGCCCGTGGCCCAGCCGCTCCCGGCGGAGCCTCCAGTAGTCGGGCCCCAGCTCGATGAGCTGCAGGACGTTGCCGTCCGGGTCCTCCAGGGTGGCGAACCACGCGCCGCCCGCCTCCCGGTACTCCAGCTCGGTGATCCAGGTGACGCCCAGCCCGTCGAGCCGTTCCGCCAGCGTGCGAGCGTTCTTCACATGCAGGTTGATGATCACCCGCGGCTCGGCGGCCCGGGGCGCCACGTCGTCGCGCCCGTCGATGAGCACGCCCACCTCGCCGAACCGCAGGAACCCGTCGCCGTCCGCCTTCATGTCGAAGGCCGTCTCGTACCAGGCGCGCAGCCGCCCGGGGTCGGTGCTGCCCAGCAGGATGCTTCCGATGGGCGGATTCATACGTCCTCCAAGTTCGCGGTCATCCCGTCTCGCGGTCGTCGCACATGCAGACCTCGCCGCCGGCGAGAACTCATCGCCGTGCCGGCTACGCGGAGCGGTCGCGGGTGCGGGCGGACCGAGCTCCTCGCCTCGCTGCCGGGATCCATGGGCCTGACGACCGGCCGGGCCCCCACGCCGGCACACGGGGTGGGGGCCTTCGCGCCGGTACGGCACTGGGGCGGGCAGGACCTAGCGGAGGTTGCGGAAGAACTCGCGGAGGTCCTTGACCAGCAGGTCGGGGGCGTCGTGCGCGGCCCAGTGGCTGCCGCGGTCGTACTCGTTCCAGTGGACGATGTTCTTGTGGTCGCGCTCGGCGAACCTGCGGATCGGCCGGAAGTCGAACGCGAAGCTCGCCAGCCCGATCGGGACCGTGGTCGGCTCGGCCGGCTGCTCGGCCTTGTGGTTCTCGTAGTACCAGCGGGCCGCCGACGCGCTGGTGTTGGTGAACCAGTAGAGGGCGATGTTGGTGAGGATCACGTCCGGGCTCGCCACGTCGCCGAGCAGTTGGCCGCTCCAGGCGACCTGGCCGGCGGGCGAGTCAGAGAGCGCGTGCGCGAGCGTCTGCGGCTGGGCCTGCTGCGCCCGGTCGTGGACGGCGTGCTCGACGAAGCCCTGGAGGAAGCCCAGGTATTCGAGCTCGTCCTGCGTGAGCCCCTCGAACTCGGCCGGGTCGCCCGACGGGAACGAGAAGATCTGGTTCACGTGCAGGCCCACGACGTGCGCGGGGTCGACCCGGCCGAGGAACGGGGCCAGCACCGCGCCGGCGTCGTTGCCGTGCGCGCCGTACCGCTCGTAGCCGAGACGGCGCATGAGCTCGGCCCACGCCCTGGCCGTGCGCTCGGCGGCCCAGCCCTTCTCGCTCGGCGCGCCGGTGAAGGCGAAGCCGGGCAGCGAGGGGATCACCACGTGGAACGCGTCGGCCGGGTCGCCGCCGTGCGCGCGGGGGTCGGTCAGCGGCCCGACCAGGTCGAGGTACTCGACGAAGGTGTTGGGCCAGCCGTGGGTGAGGATCAGCGGGGTGGCGTCCGGCTCGGGCGAGCGGACGTGCACGAAGTGCACCTCCAGCCCGTCGATCTCGGTGGTGAACTGCGGGTACTCGTTGAGCCTGGCCTCCTGGGCGCGCCAGTCGAACTCGTCGCGCCAGTACTCGACCAGGGTGCGGACGTACGACACCGGGACGCCCTGCTCCCAGCCGGGCGCGATCGGGCCCTTCTGGACGCCGTCGGTGACCTGGTCCTCGGGCAGTTCGTTCGCGAAGCGGGTGCGCGCGAGGCGCTCCTGGAGGTCGTCCAGGTCGGCCTGCGGGACGTCGATGCGGAACGGCTTGATCTCAGCCATGGAGTGCCCCCTTCGGATGGGTTCTTACACGTCCTACTATAGCAGAACGAAGCATTCCGTTCCAGTCTTGGAACGCCTCAGCCGGTTCGCAGCGGCGCCCCCGCGTGCTCGGCCCCGACGACCACGCCGACCAGGACCGCGTCCGCGTCGCCGTCGTTGCGCCAGGCGTGCACGACCCCGTTGAGCACGATCCAGTCCCCCGGCTTCAGGCGGATCTCGGTGTCCTCCAGCACGCACACCGACTCGCCGGCCAGCTGCATCAGGCAGTCGACCGAGGCGGTCGCGTGCATGCCGGTGAAGCCCGGCAACGTCCCGTACACCCCCGGCGGGTTCGGGTCGTCCACGATCGCGACCGAGGCCGCCAGCTGCTCCCGCGCCCGCTCCGCCGCCTCCACCGGGTCGGACACGTCGAACATCGCGTCCGAGTTGAACCCGGCGGGAAAGGTGAGGCGCAGGACATGGAAGCCGCCCGGCATCGGGATCAGCGGGCCGACGAACTCCGGCCCGGCACCCTCGTCCGGAAGCTCGACGACCTCGTCGGACGCCCAGATCGTGTACCGCGGCGCGAACCGCGGGCTGAACGGCTCCACCGCCTCGTCGCTGACGACGACCGCCTTTCCGGCGACATCATGACCGGTGACCACACGACGCACGCTCATCACTCGGACCTCCCTCCGTGTCACCCGAAATCGCCGCCCTGACCGCTTCAGGACGAACGTTCCGGGCGCCGAGACCGAAAAGATCGCCGTCAGTGTGGTGACCGTCCGGCGCGCCGTCCAGAAAAACCCCGAAAACGGCCTAGACCATCACAATGCGTGTTGCGAGGTAGTTAAGTCTCCTGTGACCCATCCGCCCCACCAACCTCCGGTCCCCTAGGGTTCCGATCCCCTGGACTGTCGAATCGGAGGATTCGGGTGGAGCTGCGCGACATCGAGATCTTCCTGACGCTGGCCGAAGAACTGCATTTCGGCCGGACCGCCGAACGGCTGCACATCTCCCAGTCCAGGGTCAGCCAGTCGATCAAGAAGCAGGAACGCCGGCTCGGCGCCGTGTTGTTCGACCGCACCAGCCGGGTCGTCCGCCTGACCTCACTCGGCGAGCAGCTCCGCGACGACCTGCTGCCGGTCCAGCGCGAGCTGCGCCGCATCATGGAGCGCGCGGCCCGCGCCGCCCACGGCGGCGACCCCGGCCTCCGGCCGAGGAGCCCGGCCTGACCGCGGGGGCGGATGCTCGCCGAGCAGCTCGCGCACCCGGCCCGGCGTCGCGCCGAGCTCGGCGCGCATGACCCGGCCGAAGTGCGCCTGGTCGCTGAAGCCGAGGCCCAGCGCCAGCGCGGCGAGATCGGTCTCGCCCTCCTCGATGCGCGACAGCGCCCGGCTCACCCGCACCCGGTTGCGGTAGCGGCTGACGGTCATGCCGACGTGGTGGCGGAACGTGCGGCTCAGATGCGACGGCGAGGTCTCCAGCGACCGCGCCAGCCCCACCAGGTCGTCGCTCCCCGGCTCGTCGGCGACGACCGCCTCCCGCGCCCGCCGGGCCAGCTCGCCGCGGCCCGGTCCCGGCCGCTCGTCGGGCCGGTCGCGCAGCGCCAGCCCCAGCAGGCCGACCACCGTCTCCGCCAACGAATCGGCCAACGAATCCGGCCCCGGCGCCGCCGCACCCGCCGCGCCGGTCGCGCGGAAGGGAAGCGCGCGGAGGAGAAGGCGGTGGGCGAGCTCCAGCCGGGCGTCGACGCGCACTTCGGGGGAACGCGGCTCGGGCAGGCCGGCGAGGAGGGCGTCGCCGACGAGGGTGATGGACGTGCAGACATCGCCGCCCGCCGGATGCGCGAAACGTTCCTCGACGCCGGGAGCGTGCAGGTAGCCCGTCGTCGGGTCGGCCACCAGCTCGCGCCCCTCGGAGTCGAGCCGGAAGCGCCCCCGCCTGACCAGCACGATCTGGGTGGCGACCGACCGCTCCGGCCGGGACCACCCGGCATGGTCGTCCGCGCAGTCGACCGTGTCGATCCGGAAGTGCGGCCCCTCGACCACTGCTCGCGCCCTACGCACGTTTCCAATCTACGGGCCGCCTCCGACGTTTCCCGGGCCTCCTGCCGGACCGCGCCCCAGGCCCGTGCCGGACCCGTACCGGACCGCATATTCCTTCAAGACGGGACGGCGGCCGGCGGCGCATGATCGAGCCGTGACCGACCTTCTCCCCCGGGTGCGCCGGGGACCGATGCTGGCCGTGCTGCTCACCGGGCAGGCGATGGCGGCCATGGACGGCTCGATCGTCTCGGTGGCCGCGCAGACGATCCACGAGGACCTGAACGCGGGCGGCGCCGCGATCCAGCTGATCGTCTCGGGATACCTGCTGACGACGGGCGTTCTGCTGGTCACCTGCGCGCGGCTGGGCGACGTCCTCGGGCACCGGCGCGTGTTCCTGGCCGGGCTGGCCTGGTTCACGCTGGCCTCGGCGTTGTGCGGGCTGGCGCCGACCGCGGCGACGCTGGTCGTCGCCCGCATCGCGCAGGCGGCCGGCGCGGCGCTGCTGATCCCGCAGGTCTTCTCGCTGATCCAGCTGCACTGGGACGGCGCGGCCCGGCACCGGGCGATCGGTCTCTACAGCATGGTGCTGGCGCTGGGCGTGGCGCTCGGGCAGGTCGTCGGCGGCCTGGCGGTCGGCGTCTCCTGGCGGTCGGCGTTCCTGATCAACCTTCCGGTCGGCGCGCTGCTCCTGGCCATCGGGACGCGCGTGCTGCCGGCCGCCGCGAGCGACGTCCGGCGGCCCCGGCTGGACCTGGTGGGCGTCGCCGGGCTGACCGCGGCGATGACCACGTTGATCGTGCCGCTCATCTTCCTGCCCCCGTACGCCTGGGCGTGGCTCGTGCTGGGCGTCGTGCTGCTCGCGGCGTTCGTGCGGTACGAGGTGAACGCCCCGCACCCGGTGCTCGACATGGCGGCGTTGCGGCCGGCGGGGGTGAAGCCGGGCCTGGCGGCGTGCTGGATCGTCATGGGCTGCTACACGGTCTTCCTGCTCACCCTGACGCTGCACCTTCAGTCCGGGCTCGGCTTCTCCCCCATCGAGGCGGGCCTGGCGTTCGTCCCGTACGCGCTGGGCTTCGGGGCGTTGAGCCTCACCTGGAACCGCTACCACCCGCGGGTCCAGCGGCTGCTCCCGCCGGCGGGGCCGCTCGCCTTCGCGGTGTGCGCGGCCACGCTCGTCCTGACGCAGCACGACGGCTGGCGGCCGTTCGGCGCCGTTCCGCTGCTCATGGTCGCCGGAGCGGGGCACGCCGCCGGGTACAGCCCGCTCATCGCCCGGATCACGACCATGGTGGACACCCGGCTGGCCTCGGCGATCTCGGCGCTCAACACCACCGGGCCGCTGCTGGCGAGCGTGACGGCCGTCGCCGGGCTGGGGAGCGTCTACTTCGCCGCCCCCACCTCCGCCGACGGCCTCGTCCGCGTCGTCGCCGCGCTCGCCGTCCTCCTGGCGCTCGGCTCCGCCTGCGCGGCCCGCGTCGTCCTCCGGAGACCGCCTCGCCCCACGGCGTGAGGCCCGTCTAGGCCGGGCCGCCCTCGATCATCTTCTTGAGCGCGGAGACGTCCACGACCTGACCGGAGGGCGGCGCCTTCACGTCGACGGGGACGTCGTAGGCGAAGTCGACGCGGCCGGCCTCGCCGGCGTCGATGCGCAGCACGATCGGCTCGCCCTCGGTGGCCACGTACAGCCGGCCCTCGCGGTCGCCGAGCGCGATCGCGCCGCGCCCGTCGATCGTCGTCGTCGTGCCCTTCCGCACCGTCCCCTCCGGCCGCAGCAGGGTGGACACGTCGGAGAACTCGGCCAGCTCACGGAAGTCCGGGTCCTTGGACGTGGTCCTGAAGAACTTGCCCGACAGCAGCTGGACGGCGCCCTTCCCGCCGATCGACCGGAGGAAGGCGTCGTCGCCCTTGATGTAGACCGTGTCGCCGATCCGGGTCAGCTCCAGGCGGGTCTCGTCCATCGTCAGCGCGCCGGTGGCACGCTTCTCGCCCGCGTACCTGAGGTCGAGCGCGACGGAGTGCGGCCCGTCCTTGACCTTGCCCTTGATCTGCAACGAGGCGGCCGCGGCCGTGGCCTTGCGGGCCGCGCTCAGGATCTTGGCCGCGCTCAGCTTCTCGACCCCGTTGGGCGTCGCCGCGGGCGTGGGCGTCGCGGCCGGCGCCGTGCCGGACGGCGCGGAGGTGCCCGGCCGCACCGACCCGGCGCCGTCGTCGCCGCCGGCGTCGCATGCGACCGTCATGGTGAAAACGAGTGCGATCGGCAACGCGAACGCCGGAGTGAGCGTCCTATTAATGCTCATCGGTCCCCTTCTCCTTGTGTCAGGGACGAGGCTGATGGACGTCAGTGCGGGATCGCTGTCGTCGGTCTGCCGTCACTGCGCTCGGACTGCCGGCGGACTGCGATCCGGCTTCCGCGCCGGTCAGGAGGGTGCACGTGCGGTCTCTGCGCTTCGAGATCCTGGGGCGGCCGCGCGCCTGGGGTGACGACGAGGAGCTCGATCTGGGCCCCGGCAAGCAGCGGGCCGTCCTCGCCGTCCTCCTCGTGAACGCCAACCGTCCGGTCTCCGTGCCGTCGATCGTCGACGCGGTGTGGGGCGACGAACCTCCGGACAACGGCTCCAACGTCGTCCAGAAGTACGTCGCGGGGTTGCGCCGGGTGCTGGAGCCGGATCGCTCGCCGCGCTCGCCCGGCGAGATGCTGACGCTGAGCCCGGCCGGATACGTCCTGCACGTGGGCCCCGACGGCCTGGACGCCGAGCTGTTCCAGCGCGACGTGCGGGCCGCGCTCGCCGTGCGCTCGGACGCCCCGGCCGAGGCCGCCGCGCGGTTGCGCGCGGCCCTGGCGATGTGGCGCGAGGAGGCGCTCGCCGGGCTCAGGGGCCCGGTCTTCGACGCGGCCCGCGACCGGCTCGGCGACCAGCGCGCGTCGGCGCTGGAGGCCTGCGCCGAGATCGAGCTGGAGCTGGGCCGGCACGAGGCGCTGGTGCCCGAGCTGACCCTGCTGGTCGCCGACTTCCCGCTGCGCGAGCGGCTGCGCTACCTCCTGATGCTGGCGCTCTACCGCTGCGGGCGGCAGCCCGAGGCGCTGGCGGCCTACCGCGCCGCCCGGACGTTCCTGGACGAGGAGTTCGGGGTCGAGCCCGGCGAGCGGCTCCAGGACCTCCATCTCAAGATCCTTCGCTCCGACCCGGCGCTGACCCCCGACCGGCCGATCGAGGACCGGCGGACGCCGTCGTCGCGGCCACCGGAGTGGGTCGTCTCGCCGCGCCGCCCGGAGTGGGTCTCCCCCTCGGCGGCCCCGGCGGCCGCGTCCGCGGGGGCGTCGGCCGTGGGCTCGGCGGCAGCGGCGGTCTCGGCTCCGGTGGACTTCGCGCCTCCGTCCGCGCCGGTCGACACGCCCCCCGGCCCGGCGGCGCCATCGGGCTGGACCCCGGCGCCGGTGGCGTTCCCTCTGGGCCACCCCGCGCCGGTGGCCGCCCCGGCCGAGCGCCACGGCATCGGGTTGCCGGCGCAGATCGCGCTGGTCGCCGTGCCCCTGCTCACCTGCGGCACCGCCGGATGGACCGTGCCGGCCTTCCTGGCGGCCCGGCGCCGTAGCCTCGTGCTCGCGCTGTCGGCCGCGGCCTACCTGGCCCTGGCGTCCTTCTTCATGGTCGTGCTGGTGACCTCCGGGCCGGACGGGTCCAACCCGCCGTGGGACGGCCCGGCGATCGTGGCGGTGATCGTCGCGTCGCTCGGCGCGGCGGTGCAGATCGCCGTCGTGACCATGCCGGACCACGGCCCGGCGCACGGCCGGGCGGCGGCCGCCGCGGAGGAGCCGCCCGACCCGCTCATGGTCGACCTGGTCGAACGGCGGACCAGGCGGGAACAGGCGCGGACCCTGACCCGGCACCACCCGGCGATCGCCCGCGAGCTGCAGATCGGCCGCCCCGACCTGCCGCGCACGTTCGACGACGGCGGCCTGGTGGACGTCAACTCGGTGCCCGAGCACGTGCTGGCCAACCTGCGCGGCATCGGTCAGCACGAGGCCAGGCTCATCGTCGCGGTGCGGGAGAGCGAGCCCTACGCGTCCGCCGAAGACCTGATCATACGCGAGGTGCTCCCGGCGCACGTGGTGCACGCGTTGCACGAGACGCTGATCGCCGTTCCGCACCCGCGGACTACCGGTGAGTAGTTTGCGGGCGTTCGTGGCGGTTAGATTCGCTCCCATGCGGCGAATCCTGCTCCTCGTGCTGACGGCCACTCTCGTGCTCGCCGGCTGCACCGAGAACACCGGGGACGGTGGTGGCGGCAAGAGCACGGGCACCGGAGACAAACGGCCCACCCGGGTGGACGGCATCCCGACCAGCACCGGCACCTTCAAGCAGAAGCTGGACGTGGGCACGGTCGGGCACCGCGAATACCTGCTGACCGTGCCGCCCAAGCTCACCAAGGGCAGGTGGGAGGACGGCAAGCCGGCCAAACCGCTCCCCCTGGTGCTGGCGCTGCACGGCGGCCTCTCCAACATGAGCCAGTTCAGGTCGCTGAGCGGGTTCGACAAGGTGGCCGACGACAAGGGCTTCCTGGTCGCCTACCCCGACGGCTTCATGACGACGTGGAACGCGGGCGACTGCTGCGGCGCGGCCAAGATCGGCAACGTGGACGACGTCGCGTTCCTGAGCAAGCTGATCGACAAGCTGACCGGCGCCGGGCTGGCCGACCGCGAGCGGGTGTACGTCACGGGGTTCTCCAACGGGGCCGGGATGGCGTACCGGATGGCCTGCGAGCGGCCCGGCAAGGTGGCCGGGATCGGGGTGGTCGAGGGCGCGCTGGTGACCTCGTGCGACCCGGACCGCCCGGTGTCTGCGATGATCTTCCACGGGACCGCCGACCGGAGCGTGCCGTTCAACGGCGGCGGGCGCCGGGACGTCAACGACAGCCGGGGGTTCCCGCCGGTGTCGAAGGCCGTGGAGTTCTGGCGGGAGCGCGGCGAGCTGCCGCCGGTGCGGCAGACCGCCGGCACCATGGGCGGCGCCCCGTCCGGCACGCAGTGCAACACCACCGGCAAGGGGTCCCAGGGCGCCCAGGTCACGTTCTGCAAGATCGTGGGCGGGACGCACCGCTGGCCCGGCGGGGCGAGCCGGATGTTGTGGGACTTCTTCTCCGGCCATTCCCGCGGCTAGCTGGACATGAATAACTTTCACATCTAGCGTTTTCTGTGGCAACCTGGCTGGTATGAACCTCCGGGAGCGCTACGACGCCGCCACCGCCGACCTCGAGGCGCCGTTCGCGGTCGTCGACCTCCAGGCGTTCCGCGACAACGCCGCCGACCTGGTCCGCCGCGCGGCCGGCAAGCCGATCCGGGTGGCGAGCAAGTCGGTGCGGTGCCGCGCCCTGCTGGACGAGGTCCTGGCCATGGACGGGTTCGCCGGGATCATGGCGTTCACCCTGCCCGAGGCCCTCTGGCTGGCCGAGCAGCGGACCAGCGACGACATCCTGGTCGCCTACCCCACCAGCGACCGCACCGCGCTCGCCGCGCTGGCCGCCGACGAGCACGCCGCCGCCACGGTCACCGTGATGGTCGACTCGGTCGAGCACCTCGACCTGATCGAGGAGTGCGCCGACGGCCGCCCGGTCCGCGTCTGCGTCGACATCGACGCCTCGTACCGCGCGCTCGGCGGCAGGCTGCGGGTCGGCGCGCGGCGTTCCCCGCTGCACGGCCCGGACGAGGTCCGCGGGCTGGCCGAGACGATCCTCAAGCGTCCCGGCCTCCGGCTCGTCGGCCTGATGGCGTACGAGTCGCAGATCGCCGGGGTCGGCGACCTGCCGCCGGGCAAGCCCGCCATGGCCCGCACGATCCGCGCCATGCAGAAACGTTCCCGGCTCGAACTGGCCCGGCGCCGCGCCGCGATCGTCAGGGCCGTGCGCGAGCTCACCGACCTGGAGTTCGTGAACGGCGGCGGCACGGGCAGCGTCGAGAAGACCACCGCCGAACGCGCGGTCACCGAGATCGCCGCGGGCTCCGGCCTCTACCAGCCGCACCTGTTCGACTACTACTCCAACTTCCGCGGCAGGCCCGCGGCGCTCTTCGCGCTGCCGGTCGTGCGCCGGCCCGGCCCCGGCGTGGTGACCTGCCTGGGCGGCGGCTACCTGGCGTCCGGCCCGGCCGACAGGATCCGCCTGCCGCAGCCCTACCTGCCGACCGGCCTGTCGTTCGACGGGAACGAGGGCGCCGGCGAGGTCCAGACCCCGCTGCTCGGTCCGTCCGCCGACCTGCTGGGCCTGGGCGACCGGGTGTGGTTCCGCCACACCAAGGCCGGTGAGCTGTGCGAACGATTCGACGCCCTCCACCTCCTGGAGGGCGAACGCCTCGTGCGCACCGTGCCCACCTACCGTGGCGAGGGCCGCACCTTTCTCTGACCTCGAACTGACCTCTTCCGTCAAGGGCGAGTTCAGTGCTGGACCGGTTAAGTTGGGCGGCATGACCGACGCACCGTTGATCAGCGTGCGCGGCGAGGCCGTACTGGAGGTCGAGCCGGAGATCGCACGGCTCCACGTGCACGTGGAGGTTCAGGAGGGCGACCGGCGCAAGACCCTGGACACCCTGGTGGCCCGCAACCAGGCGTGCCTCGACCTGATCAGGTCGTACGGGGAGGCGGTCGAGACGCTCGAGACGGGCGGTCTCTCGATCACGCCGCTGCTGAAGTACCGGCGGCGGGAGGGCGACGTCCGCGCCTACCGCGGCACCGTCTGGATCAAGATCGCGGTCATCGACTTCGCGGTCCTCGGCGAGCTGGTCACCCGGCTCGGCGATCAGGAACGCACCTACGTCAACGGCCCCGCCTGGGAGCTCCGCCGCGACAGCGAGGTCTACAAGGAGGCCGCGCGGCAGGCGGCGCACGAGGCCGTGGCCCGCGCCCGCAGCTACGCCGGGGCGCTCGGCTCCCGGCTGACGGCGCTGGTGGAGCTGGCGGACGAGGGCCTCACCACCGGGCCCGCGCACGGGCCCCAGGAGTACATGGCCGCCGTCCCCGCCTTCGCGGGCCAGGCCGGCGCGGCGCCCTCCGCCCCCGAGGCGATCGCGCTCGAACCCGAGACCCAGATCGTCCGCGCCGCCGTGGAGGCCCGGTTCCGCGCCACCGCGCCCGCCGACCTGGAGGGGCCGTGACGCCCGGCGGCGCCATGACCGACACGACGACCGGCACGACGGACGGAACGGCCGGGCCCGCGGGCATCGCGAAGGCTCCGGGCACCGCCGGGGCTCCGGGCACCGCGCCGGAGCCGTCCCTGGAGGCGCCCTGCGCGGAACGCGGCCCCGGGGTGCCGACCGGCGGCCGGGGCCTGGACGTCTTCCTCACCGGCCAGGTCTTCATGGACATGATCTTCACCGGGCTGCCCGGGCTGCCGCCGCCCGGCACCGAGCTGGTCACCGACGGGCTCGGCTCGGCGCCGGGCGGGATCGCCAACATCGCGGTCGCGATGAGCCGCCTCGGCCTGCGCACCGGCCTCGCCGCGCCGTTCGGCGACGACATGTTCGGCGCCTACCTGTGGCGCACGCTCTCCGAGCAGGAGGACGTCGACCTCAGCTGGTCGCGCAAGGTCGGCGGCTGGTCCACGCCGGTGACGGTCTCGCTGGCGTACGCCGCCGACCGCAGCATGGTCACCTACACCAAGCCGCTGTCGGTGTCGGCCGCCGACCTGATCAGCGACCTGCCGCGCACCGCGACCTGCTTCATCGACATCGACCGCGACGTCCCGGCCTGGGCGCTGGCCATGCGCCAGGAGGGCGCGCTGGTCTTCGCCGACCTCGGCTGGGACCCGACCGAGACCTGGTCCACCGACGTGCTCGACCGGCTGGCGCACGTCGACGTCTTCCTGCCCAACGCGGTCGAGGCGATGGCCTACACGCGCACCCGCACCCCCGAGGCCGCGCTGGAGGCCCTCGCCGCGCGCGTCCCGGTCGTCGTGGTCAAGCAGGGGTCGCGCGGCGCCATCGCCGTCGACTCCACCACCGGCGAACGCGCGTCCGCGCCCGCCCTGCCCGTCGAGGCGCTCGACCCGACCGGCGCCGGCGACGTCTTCGCCGCGGGGTTCGTCTTCGGCACGCTGGCGGGCTGGCCGCTCGGCCAGCGGCTGTCCTTCGCCAACCTCTGCGCCGGGTTGTCGGTGCGCCACTACAGCGGCTCCCTCGGCGCGCCCTGCTGGGGCGAGATCGCGGCGTTCGGCGAGTCCGGCGAGGTCCCGCCCGAGGTGCTCGAACGTTACGACTTCGTCGTCCCCTACATTCCCGAGACCGAGCTCGACCGCGGCGCCGACTCCGTCACCCGCGCCGAGCCGACCCTGCGGTGAGCGGGGCGGCAGTGTGACCGCGGAAAAGGCCGAGCACGGGACAAGGGCGAGCATGGAAGTGGAGAGGTGAGCGTGCCCGAGGCGAACGTCAAGATCGCGATCGT
This sequence comes from Spirillospora sp. NPDC047279, assembly GCF_040643285.1. Lineage (NCBI taxonomy): Bacteria > Bacillati > Actinomycetota > Actinomycetes > Streptosporangiales > Thermomonosporaceae > Spirillospora > Spirillospora sp. NPDC047279. Next base: position 373,287 of record NZ_JBEYUA010000003.1, on the reverse strand, counting down.
CGGAGCCGGCAGCGGCTACATGCCGGGGGTGATCCGCGGTCTGCTGCACCGCGCCGGCGACCTGGCCGGGGCCGAGCTCGCCTTCTACGACCCCGACGCCGCCGGCCTGGAGCTGATGACCCGGCTGGCGACCCGCATGTTCGCCGCCCGGGGCGCCGCGTTCACCGTCACCGCGCACACCGACCTCAAGCCCGCGCTGTCCGGTGCGGCCTACGTCTTCACCACGTTCCGCCCCGGCGGCATGGAGGCCCGGCGCCTGGACGAGGCGATCCCGCTCGCGCACGGCGTCGTCGGGCAGGAGACCGCCGGGCCCGGCGGCTTCATGATGGCCTGCCGGTCGGTCCCGGTCCTGCTGGAGATCGCCGCGCACGCCGAGCCGGACGCGTGGATCGTCAACTACACCAACCCGACCAACATCGTCACCGACGCGGTGACGCGCAACACCGGCGTCCGCGTCATCGGCCTGTGCGACCAGTTCGTCGGCGACACCGAGATGTGGGCCGGCCTGCTCGGCCTGCCTCACGAGCGCCTGGAGGTCGACTGGATCGGCCTCAACCACGCCACCTGGGCCGAACGGGTGCGCCTGGACGGCAGGGAACTCGACCTGCCCGCCCTCCTGGCGGACCTGGAGATCCCCGGCGGCGGCGCCACCCCATGGCGCGACCCGTCGCGCATGGCCGAGCTCGCCAAGGCCCTCGGCTTCCTGCCCAACTCCTACTCCAAGTACTACTTCTTCCACGACGAGGTCGTGGCGGAGCTGCGCGCCAAGGGCACCACCCGGGCCGAGGACATCCAGGCCATGCTGCCCGGCTTCGTCGCCCAGGTCACCGAGGAGTCGTTCAAGGACGACCCCGACCCGAGCCGGGAGCGGGGCGGCGGCGAGCACGGCGAGTTCGCCATCGACGTCATCTGCACGCTGCATCTCAACGAGAGCCGCCGGGTGATCGTCAACACCGTCAACGGGGGCGCGATCTCCTCGCTCCCCGCGGACGCGATCGTGGAGGTGCCGTCCCTGCTGACCGCGGCCGGGCCGGTGCCGCTGACCATGGGCCCGATCCCCCGCGCCGTCCGCGGGCTGACGCAGGCCGTGCACGAGTACGAGCGGCTCGCGTCCGACGCCGCCGTCTCCGGTTCACGGCGGCTGGCGCTCCAGGCGCTGATGGCGCATCCGTTCGTGCCGGGCAAGCACACCGCCGAAAAGATCCTCGACGAGGGGCTGGCGGCGCACCGGGCGTATCTTCCGCAGTTCGGCTGAACGGCATCCGCCCCCGTTCCGTACCAAGGACGTGGGTGGAAACTGCGGCTACCAGATCGATCTCGGCGTCTACGCCCTCGGGCAGCTGACCGGCCCCGAGGCCGCCGATCTGCGGGCGCACCTGTCCAGGTGCGAGCTCTGCCGCACCGAGCTGTCCGAACTGCAGGGCGTCGTCCGCGTCCTCACCCGGACACGCAGAAGCGCCGGCCGCGGCTCGCGGACCGGCGCCTCCGTGCGGCGTCTCAGCGGCGCCTGCGCCGCTTCAAGAGGACCATGGCGGTCAGCGTGACGGCCACGCCCACCCCGACGGCGACGGCCTTGGGGTTGATCTGCCCCGGCTCGCCGTCCTCGGGCTCGCGGGTGTAGACGAACGACCGCGCGGTCTGGACGACCTGCCCGGCCTGCTCACGGAGGCGTGCCTTGCCGCGCTCCGCCACGTTGCGGGGATTGACCCGGTCGGCCAGCTCGTCGATGGTGCGTGCGAGCTCCAGGCGGGTGCGCTCGATCTCCCGCTCCAGCGCCTCCGGATCGCGCCTGTCAGCCATGCCGTGTTCCTATCGTCGTTCCTATCGTCCGAGCGTCGCGACGCATGATCCGCATATCTTGTCAGGTCTTCCCGGCCGACGCCGCCCCCACCCCAGCCGGTACGGTGGGGTGACCATCCCAGCGAAAGGCGGATCTCCGTGTCCGAGCGGCTGCAGCCGGGCGACGTCGCCCCTGACTTCGAGCTTCCCGACGCCGACGGCAACCCCGTCTCCCTGGCGTCCCTACGCGGCCGCCGCGTGATCCTCTACTTCTACCCGGCCGCGATGACCCCGGGATGCACCAAGGAGTCGGTCGACTTCCAGGGCAGCCTCGCCGACCTCGACTCGGCGGGCGTGGCGGTCGTGGGGGTCTCCCCGGACGAGCCCGCCAAGCTCGCCAAGTTCCGCGAGAAGGAGGGGCTCACCTTCCCGCTCCTCTCCGACCCCGACACCAAGGTCCTCCAGGCCTACGCCGCCTACGGCGAGAAGAAGCTGTACGGCAAGCTGGTCGTCGGCGTCATCCGGTCGACGTTCATCGTCGACGCCGAGGGCAGGATCGAAAAGGCGTACTACAACGTGAAGGCGACCGGTCACGTCGACCGGCTCCGGCGCGACCTCGGTCTCTGACCAGGTCCGCGGGGCCGTCCCGGCCTAAGATCGAACGAGCACGGCTTCGACGGGATCCGCTGATCCGGTCGAAAGCTGGCGGACGTGGCGAAATCAGGCATACGCGGCAGGTTTAGGTCCTGTTGGTGGAGACACCGTGGGGGTTCGAGTCCCCCCGTCCGCACCCACGAGCACGATTTCACCCGCGCGAGCAGGTGAGACTCCCGTTACGCATCATCATCTGAAAAACGCTCTCGGCGACGAGGGGCCATTCGGCTTAGGCTGGACTGGCCCGTTCGTTCGGTGAGCGGGCGGTCGCGCTGTGATCATGACGCAGGTGGGCACCGTGAGCGAACCCTTCTCCCATCGGGTGCTTCCTTACGATGGGATCGACGACTTCCTGGCCGGGGCCATGCCGTTCCTGCGCGACGGGATCGACGCGGGCGACCGGGTGCTGGCCGTCACCGGGATCGGCAGCGAGGCGGTGCTGCGCGATGCCCTGGGGCCGCCCGGCGCCGGCCGGGTCGAGTTCGTCGCGCCCGACCGGTGGTACGCGCATCCCGCGCGCACGCTGGCCGACTGCCTGGGCGACGCCGACCGGCTGTGCGGCGAGGGCCGGCGGCTGCGGGTCCTGGCCGAGCCGGCGTGGACGGCGCGCAGCCCGCTGGAGGTCCTCGAATGGCAGCGGCTCGAGGCGATCGTCAACGTGGCGTTCGCCGGCACCGGCGCCGCGATCCTCTGCCCGTACGCCAGGTCGCTGCCCGCCGGGGTCGTCGCCGCGGCGCGCAGGACCCACCCGGAGACGCTGCGCGGCGACCGGGCGGTCGGCAATCCCGGATACATGGACCCCTGGGCCTACAACTCCCTCTGCGACCGGGTGCCGCTGCCCGCGCCGCCCGACGACGCCTGGACGCTCACCATCGACCGGCCCGACCTCTACTGGCTGCGCGCCTACGTGACCGACTACGCGCGGCTCACGCCCCTCGCCGAAGAAGACCTCCAGCGGCTGCTGGTCGCGGTCACCGAGGTCGTCACCAACGCGACCAACCACGGCCGGCCGCCGATGGTGCTCCGGATGTGGGTCGAGTGGCGCGAGGCCGCGTTCGTCTGCGAGGTGACCGACGCGGGCCGGTGGCCGGCCGGCTCCGGGCGCGGCCTCATCCCGCCGCGGCCGGACGGGCCGGGCCGGTTCGGCCTGTGGGCGGTGCGGCTGCTGTGCTCGATGGTGCAGATCCGCACCGGAGACGACGGCACGGCGGTCCGGCTCCGGCTACGGTTGCCGAGCGTGCCGGCCACCGTCGGCGCGCGGGGCGGATCCACGACCGGGGGCGGAGGTGGCTAGTCATGGCGACGCGACACCGGGGGCGGAAGGGCGTTACCAGGGGGTGGCACGCAGCGTGAGGAACTCTATGCATTGGGCTTCCAAATCTCCGCCCGCGGCGTACGCTGAACGAATCCACGCCAACCTTGATGGGCAGGCCATGGACAGCTGGATCGCCGAACGGCCCGTGAACGAGATACGACCTGGTGACCATGCGTGGCTTGCCTTCTCCGGCGAGGAACAGCGCGCGCACATCATCGGAGACTTCGTGTACGACGGGCTCGGCACCGAGGAGAAGGTCGTCTACGTGACGGACGCTCCCGCCGACAGGCTGCCCGGCGTACGTCCCAGGCGTGGCATCGATCTGTGCACCTTCACCCACACCAGGCAGCTGCGGGTCATCCCGCGCGAGCGCGCCTGCCTCTCCGGCCGGGGCCGGTTCGATCCCGACCGGATGTTGCGCACGCTCGAGCGGGAGGTCGACGAAGCGTTCGACCAGGGCTTCCGTGCGGTCCGGCTGACCACGGACTTCAGCTGGGTGCTCAACGAGCCCGGCCGGTCCGACATCACCCAGATGCTGGGTTGCGAGCACCAGTTCGGCGAGACGGTCTCCCCCAGCACCATGGCGATGGCCATCTGCCAGGTGGACAAGCACGCCTGTCCCGCCGACGAGCTCGACGCCCTGCGGAACACTCACGAGGTCCTCGTGGAAGTGAATCCCGAATTCGACGATGGCATCCTCCGCATCGTGCGCACCTTCGAGCCGCACGGGCTGCGGGTCGAGGGGGAGCTGGACGCGGCGCGGCACGCGGTGTTCGCCGAGAAGTTGTCGCTGGTCACCTGCGACCGCCGGCGCATCCACCTGGACTTCTCCAGGCTCGGCTTCATCGACCTCGGTGGCCTCAACCTGCTCGCCCACCACGCGACCGGCCTCCCCACCGACGACGCCCTGGTCCTGGACCACCTACCGCCCGACGTGGAGAACGTGATCGAGATGGTCGGCTGGCACCGGCTCCCCGGGCTGGCCCGCGGGCAAGAACGAGGAATGGCCTCATGACACTGGAGCACAGGGCTTTCCTGTACGGCGGCATCGAGGACCTCCTGCGCACCGCCGTCCCGTTCCTCCGTGAGGGGATGGAGCAGGACGAGAAGGTCGTGGTCGTCATCCAGCGACGGGGGCTGGAGGCGGTGCGCGAGACGCTCGGGGCCGACGGCCAGGGCATGATCTTCGCCCCGTCGGAGGAGTTCTACCGGCACCCGGTGCGCACGCTGCGCGACTACCAGGGCATCGTCCAGGAGAGCCGGCCGCGCACCGTCCGCGCGCTGGCCGAGCCGGTCTGGCGCGGCCAGGATCCGCGCGAGACGCTGGAGTGGGCCCGGTACGAGTCGCTCATCAACGTGGCGTTCAAGGACTCCGGCGCATCGGCGTTGTGCCCCTACGACCGCACCGCGCTGCCGCACGGGGTCATCGAGCACGCCCGCCACACGCACCCCAAGTTCCTCAGCGGTGACGACGGCCGCACTCGCGTCAACGAGTCGTACGTCGAGCCGGTCGACTTCGGCAACGGCTGCGACAGCAAGGTCTGCCTCGACCGGCCGCGCGACGCCGAATACCGCACGATCGAGAGCGACGACCTGCACGACCTGCGGGCCTTCGTCGGCACCCGCGCCCTCGGGCACGGCTTCGACAGCACGGCCGCACGCACCCTGGTCACCGCGGTCAACGAGGTGGCGACCAACGCGGTGCGGCACGGCACCCCGCCGATGGGCGTGTGGTTGTGGGCCGACGACGACGAGCTCGTGTGCGAGATAGGCGACAACGGCTTCTGGCGTCCCGGCCCGCTGACCGGGTTCGTCCCGCCGGAGTCGGCGCTGCAGCGGGGGTTCGGGCTGTGGACCGTGCGGCTGCTGGTGGACCTCGTGGAGTTGAAGGCCGGCTGGGACGGCACGTTCGTGCGGCTGCACGTACGCCGGTGACGGACGTCTCTCAAATACCGGTAAAAGGCGGTAAGGGACCCGCTACTCGCCGTGGCACCCTGGACGTAGTCTGGTTTCGACCCCGGAGATGCGGTGGAAGGCTTCGAGCATGGCTCGTCCGTTGGCAGGGCGGCTGGGCGGGGGCTGAGGGAAGGCGATATGGAGACCTTGGTATCCGTCCGCCGGCCGGTCCGCGAACTACGGCCTGGTGATCACGCCCTGCTCGCGTTCGCGAACGACGAGGAGCGGCGGCACGTCGTCGGCTCGTTCGTCCGCTGCGGACTGGAGGCCGGCGACAAGGTCATCGTGCTCGGTGAGTCGGCCCTGCGCGTCACTCCGCCCGGGACGGCACCCGGGACATCACCCGGAACGCAGGGCGCCGGCACCCGGTCGCCCGGCCTCCGCGTCATCCCGCTGGAAGAGCTGGGCGGGCCGTCCTGCCCGCCCGCCGCGGTCGGCGACGCGCTCGTCCGCGAGATCCTGCGCGCCCGGCAGGAGGGCTACGAGACGGTCCGGGTGACCGCCGACCTGACCTGGGCCGTCCGCCGACCCGGCGGCCTGGAGCCGCTGCTGGGCAGCGAGCTGCAGATCGAGCGGGCGATCCGGCCGAGCACCGCCGTCATCGCGATCTGCTGCTACGACCGGCGCCGCTGCACGCCCGACGAGCTCGGCTCCCTGCACCGGTCGCACGACGTCCTCGTCGGCCCGGACCCCGAGTTCGACGACACGGTGCTGCGCATCGTGCGCACCTTCGAGCCGGCCGGCCTGGCCCTGTCCGGCGAGCTCGACGCGTCCCGGCACACCGTGCTGGACCGCGCGCTCGGCAGGCTGGCGTCGTCGGTCAACGGCCGCGAGATCCATCTTGACCTGGCCGGGCTGTCGTTCATCGACCTGGGCTCGATCAACATGCTGGCCGAGACGGCCCGGCGCCGCGCCGAACGCGGCCCGCTCGTCCTCGACCGGATGTCACCGCAGTTCCGGACGGTGATGGAGACGGTCGGCTGGCACATGATGCCCGGCCTCCGCCTCGGCGAGTGCCCGGACCGGCCGACCTCCTGACGACAGGCCGGCCGACCTCGCCGCGAGGCCGGCGCTGTCCGGGATCAGCGCGTTACGGGATCAGCGCGGGTACGGGATCAGCGGGCGGCGGCCAGGGCCTCGGGGAGGATGTCGGCGAGCGTACGGAACGCCTTGCCCCGGTGGCTGATCGCGTCCTTCTCCCCGGGCGCCAGCTCGGCGGAGGTGCGCTCCTCGCCGTCCGGGACGAAGACCGGGTCGTAGCCGAAGCCGCCGGCCCCGCGCGGGGCGCCGATGATCCGGCCGTACATCCGGCCCTCGACGCAGTGCTCCACCCCGGTCGGCAGCACGAGGGCCGCGGCGGCGACGAAGTAGGCGCCGCGGTGCTCGTCGCCGACGTCGGCGAGCTGGTCGAGGAGCAGGTCGAGATTGGCCCGGTCCTTGTCGCCGGTCGCCGAGCCGAACCGCCCGGACCAGCGCGCCGAGAGCACTCCCGGCATGCCGTTGAGGGCGTCCACGCAGAGGCCGGAGTCGTCGGCGACCGCCGGCAGGCCGGTGTGCGCGCAGACGGCGCGGGCCTTGAGCAGCGCGTTGCCCTCGAAGGTGAGCTCGGTCTCGGGGACGTCGGGGGCGTCCGGGTAGGCGTCCAGCCCGACGACCTCGATGCTGTCACCCGCCGGGACGCCGGCTCGGGCGGCGGCTCCGGACCCGCCGAGCACGTCGCCGGAGAGGATGCGGCGCAGTTCGGTGATCTTCCCCGCGTTGCGGGTGGCGAGAATGATCTTCGTCATCCGCCGAGGGCCTCCCGCTGGAGGCGGGTGAGCTCGGCGCAGCCCCCTGCCGCCAGGTCGACGAGGGTGTCGAGCTCGGCGCGGTCGAACGGCTGCCCCTCCGCGGTGCCCTGGACCTCGACGAACCGGCCGTCGCCGGTGCACACCACGTTCATGTCGGTCTCGGCGGCCACGTCCTCCTCGTAGCAGAGGTCGAGCCGCGGCTCCCCGGCGACGACGCCGACGCTCACGGCGGCGACGGAGGTGACGAACGGGTCGCCCTTGACCAGGCCCTTGCCGCGCATCCAGGTCACCGCGTCGGCGAGCGCCACGTAGGCGCCGGTGATCGCGGCGGTACGGGTGCCGCCGTCGGCCTGCAGCACGTCGCAGTCGATCTGCACGGTGTTCTCGCCGAGCGCCTTGAAGTCGATGGCGGCCCGCAGGGACCGGCCGATGAGGCGGGAGATCTCGTGCGTCCGGCCGCCCAGGCGGCCCCGGACCGACTCGCGGTCGCCGCGGGTGTGGGTGGCCCGGGGCAACATCGCGTACTCCGCGGTCACCCAGCCGAGCCCGCTGTCGCGCCGCCAGCGGGGCACCGAGTCCTGCACGGAGGCGGCGCAGAGGACCCGGGTGGCACCGAACTCGATGAGCACCGACCCCTCGGCGTGGTCGAGCCAGCCACGCTGGATGCGGATGGGACGGAGCTGGTCGGAAGCGCGATCGTCAGGGCGAGCCATGCGTCTCACCCTATCGCCCGGCCCGCGGCGCGGAGCCCCGCCCGGACGCCTCAGAGCCGGTATTCGGCGCCCACGTGAGCGAGCTCGATCGCCCCCTCGAAGCCACTCCCCTTGGCCTCGACGAGCGACTGGTCCGCGTCGTTCCACGGGACCAGATGGGTGAGCACGAGCTTGTCGACGCCGGCGCGGGCGGCGTGCTCGCCCGCCTCCCGCGCGGTGAGGTGCAGCTCGGGCGGAAGGTCGGGGGCGTCGAGGAAGGACGCCTCGCAGAGGAAGAGGTCGGCACCGCGGGCGAGCTTGACCAGCGCCTCGGACTCACCGGTGTCGCCGGAGTAGGCCAGCACCTTGCCGTCGTGCTCGATGCGGAAGCCGTACGCCTCGATCGGGTGGGACATCAGCGCGGTCGTCACCCGGAACGGTCCGATCTCGTAGGGACCGCGTTCGAGCGAGTGGAAGTCGAAGGCCTCGGTCATGCCGGGGTCCTGAGGCAGGTCGTACGCCTCGGCCATGCGCCGCGGCGTGACGCCGGGACCGTAGACGGGGATCCGCGGCGCCATGCCGCCGGGGCGGTAACGCCGCGCCACCCAGTACCCGCACATGTCGTGGCAGTGATCGGGATGCAGATGCGACAGGCAGATCGCGTCGATGTCGTACAGCTCGTGAAACTTCTGCAACGACCCGAGCGCGCCGCTGCCCAGATCGAGCAGCATGGAAAAGCCCTCGGCCTGAATCAGATAACAGGACGCGGGGCTGTCCGGTCCGGGAAAGCTGCCTGAGCAGCCGATCACTGTGACCCGCACGCTCACTCCTCCTCTTGTGTCCCCCGAGGAATCAGTTGGTCAGAGCCTTGTTCGGAGTTCCGTCCCCATGACCGCGCCCCGCCGCCCCGGGTGTGGTCTCCACCAAGCCGATCTCGGGCCCCAGGAAACGGCGGCCGAGCGCGGCGAACACGGCGGGGTCACCGGTCGCGCGGAACCGGTGGGCCGGTGGTGGGGTGGCCTCCGCACGGGCGAGCCCCTGGTCGTTCAGCACTCGATAGACGTCCTTGGCGGTCTCATCGGCACTTGAGACCAGTGTGACCCCGTCTCCGACGACATACGAGATGACGCCGGTGAGCAATGGATAGTGGGTGCAGCCCAGGATCAGGGTGTCGCACCCGCGTTCGACGATCGGCGCGAGGTAACCGCGAGCCGCGTCGAGAACCTCGTCCCCCATCGTCACCCCCTGTTCCACGAACGGCACGAACCGCGGGCAGGCGTTGCTCGTGAGCTCGATGTGCGGCGCGGCGGTGAACGCGTCCTCGTACGCACGGCTGGTGACCGTGGCCTGGGTGGCGATGAGGCCGACCCGCCCGTTGCGGGTGGCACGGGCGGCACGGCGGGTGGCCGGGTGGATCACCTCGACGACCGGAACGTCGTACCGTTCGCGGGCGTCGCGCAACATCGCCGAGCTGGCGCTGTTGCAGGCGATCACGAGCATCTTCACCCCTTCGGAGACCAGCTGGTCGAGCATCTCCAGGGCGAAGGAGCGCACCTGCGCGATGGGTCGCGGACCGTACGGCTGGCGGTCCGAGTCGCCGAGATAGACGATCGGCTCGTTCGGCAGCTGGTCGAGGATCGCACGGGCCACGGTGAGGCCGCCGAACCCACTGTCGAAGATTCCGATCGGCGCGTCTGACATGGTCCTCAAGGCTAAGCGAACTCTGCTCCCGGCAACGCTTCATGCGGTGTACATCACATGGTCACATACCTGAAACGGAGCACGTCAACGCCCCCGTGTGACCAAGCGCACGTTCACCTGCACGCCGGGCGACGGACGTTCGCGACGCGGACGGACGGCGGTGACGAGAGTGACGGCGAACGGAGCGGTATGCCGCGCGATGGTCACCGGATGGTGGCCGGAACGGGTCAGGACGCGGGAAGGCCCCGGCCGAGGCGGGCGATCTGGCGGCTCTGCGCGACGAGCCGGCCCGCGGAGTCCCAGACCTCGACCTCCTCGTCGAACCAGCCGTCCGCCACCAGCCGGCCGCCGCCGTGCACGGCCAGCCAGCCGGGGGCCGGCACCGCGCGCATGTGCCAGGTCAGCTCGACGGTCGGCGCCCAGCCCTTGGCGCCCAGGTTGAGCACGACCGGCGGCAGCGCGTCGACGGCCAGGGCGAGGGCGAGGCCGTCGGGCTCGTGGCCGGGGACGCGGAACCAGGCGCGGGCCTCGGGACGGCCGCTGGGCTGCCCGTCGAGCCAGCCCATGGTGGCGGGGTCGAAGAGCATCTCGACCTGGTCGGCGAAACCGCGTTCACCCTTGCCGGAGGAGAACGTGGAGCACTCCTCGGGCGGCGGGAGCGCGGCCGGTGCCTCGCCGCGCCACTGCGGCTCCAGGTCCTCCGCCAGCGTCCCGGTGGTGATGAGGGCGTCCACCACGGCCTCGCCGCCCTGGACGAGCGTCAGGCGCGCCATGGCGGCGGTGCGCCCGGTCTTGCGGGGCTCGACCAGGATCTCGGCGGGACCGGCCTTGACCACCCGCAGGAAGCTGGTGGCGGTGGACACCGGGTGCGCGTGCGGGGAGACGTCGACGGCCACGCGGGCGAGCACGGCCATCAGGTAGCCGCCGTTGAGCGCCTCGCCGATGCCGTAGCCGGCGTCGAGATCGGCCTCGTAACGCCCGTCGTCCACCCGCTTCACCGCGGTCGCGTCGCCGAACCTGCTCATCCGCACCCTCCCGGGCCCGCTTTCTAGAATCCCGTTCGAGTACGCACCTTACCCACCACCGGCGATCAGGCCCAGAGCTGACCCTCGAGGCGCTCCTCGGCGTCCTCCAGCGTGCCCTCGTAGGCCCCGGTCGACAGGTACTTCCAGCCGCCGTCGGCCACGACGAACGCGATGTCGGCGCGCTCGCCCGCCTTGACGGCCTTGCGGGCCATGCCGATCGCGGCGTGCAGGGCGCCGCCGGTGGAGACCCCGGCGAAGATGCCCTCCTGCTCCAGCAGCTCGCGGGTGCGGCGCAGCGCGTCCGCGGAGCCGACCGAGAACCGGGTGGTCAGCACCGAGTCGTCGTAGAGCTCGGGGATGAACCCCTCGTCGATGTTGCGCAGGCCGTAGACCAGCTCGCCGTAGCGCGGCTCCGCGGCGACGATCCGGACGTCCGGCTTGTGCTCGCGCAGGAAGCGGCCGACGCCCATGAGGGTGCCGGTGGTGCCGAGCCCGGCCACGAAGTGCGTCACCGTGGGCAGATCCTCGAGGATCTCCGGGCCGGTCGTCTCGTAGTGGGCCAGGGCGTTGGCCTCGTTGCCGTACTGGTAGAGCATCACCCAGTCGGGATGCTCCCCGGCCAGCTTCTTGGCCACCCGGACGGCCTCGTTGGAGCCGCCGGCGGCGGGCGAGGAGATGATCTCGGCGCCCCACATCCGCAGCAGCTGGCGGCGCTCCTCGGAGGTGTTCTCCGGCATGACACAGATCATCTTGTAGCCGCGCAGCTTGGCGACCATGGCCAGCGAGATGCCGGTGTTGCCGGAGGTGGGCTCGAGGATCGTGCGGCCGGGCGTGAGCAGCCCGTCCTTCTCGGCCTTGTCGATCATGAAGAAGGCGGGCCGGTCCTTGACCGAACCCGTCGGATTGCGGTCCTCCAGCTTGGCCCAGAGCCGTACTTCGGGGCTGGGCGACAGCCGGGGCAGGCCGACCAGCGGGGTACGGCCGAGCGAGTCCAGCAGCGAGTCGAAACGCATGGGCACGGGTTCCGGCTCAGCCGCCGGCGACGGCGGGCAGGATGGTGACGTTGTCACCGTCGGAGACCTCGGTCTCCAGGCCGCCGAGGAAGCGCACGTCCTCGTCGTTGAGGTAGACGTTGACGAACTTGCGCAGGCCCTTGTCGTCCACCAGGCGGGCGCGCAGGCCCGGGTGGCGGGTGTCGAGGTCGGCGAAGAGCTCGTCGAGCGAGGTGCCCTTGCCCTCGACGGCCTTGGCGCCGTCGGTGAGGGTGCGCAGGATCGTCGGGATCCGGACTTCGATCGCCATCGCGATGGTCTCCTTCAGGTTCGTACGGGCTTCCCCGCCACGGCGTCACAACAGGGCGGGGCGCGGGGGAATTCCGGGCGGGCTCGGCACGCGCCCGAGGGCGCGCGCCTCAGCGACAGTCGTAGACGACCTCGGCGCGGGAGTGCCCGAACAGGAAGCTCTGTACCGGAGACATCACGAGCACGGCGTCGCGGCGCCGCCTCAGGGCGCCCCACCACTGCTCGCTCGTCCTCATGACCGCCAGTTTACCGACCTGGGGAAGAGCCCCCACGCCCGCGTCAGGAGTACCCGTCGACGATCTTGACCTCTTCCTCGGTCACCTCGCCGTCGACGATGCGGAACGAGCGGAACTCGGTGTCGTCCTCGGCGCGCGTGGACACCAGGACGTAGTGCGCGTTGGGCTCGGAGGCGTAGGAGATGTCGGTGCGCGAGGGGTAGGCCTCGGTCGCGGTGTGCGAGTGGTAGATCACCACCGGCTCCTCGTCCCGGTCGTCCATCTCGCGCCAGACCTTGAGCTGCTCCAGCGAGTCGAACCGGTAGAACGTGGGCGAGCGCTCGGCGTTGGTCATCGCCACGTACCGGGTGGGCCGGTCGGAGCCGATCGCCCCGGCGATCACGCCACAGGCCTCGTCGGGGTGGTCCGCGCGCGCGTGCGCGACGATCTTGTCGACCAGGGCACGCTCGATCGTCAGCATGGTCCGCAGATTACCTGCCGTGCCGCGGCCCGCACCCGCTCAGGTCAGCTTGAGGTGCATCCGGATCACCGTGCCCTGCTCGCCGGCCCGGATCTCCACGACGTGGCAGAGCATCCGCACCGCCCACATCGCGGCGCCGCCCGGCTGGAGTGGCCGCGGCCGCAGGTAGCCCAGGAACCGGTCCTCCATCACCCGCCCGGGGTCGGCGACGTCGCAGAGCAGCTCGCCGTGCTCCGCCCACAACCAGACCCCGCCGTGCCCGCCGCCCCGCCGGATGACGTCGGTGGCGACCTCGTTGACGGCCAGCACGAACGGCAGCGACCGCGTCTCGGGCAGCCCGAGCCGGGCCGACTCCTCGGCGAGGAACGACCGCAGGCCCGGCAGCTCGCCGGTGGCGAAGCCGCGCCGGGCGGCGTACGGGGGCGGCGGCTCCAGCCGTGTGGCGTTGCAGCCGGCGTAGAACTCGGCCGGGTCGACGAACTCGCCGCTCGGCCGCAGCCCCTCGACGTCGAGGAGCTCGGGATGGGTGCGGGCCGCGTCCATGATCACGTGCGGCGGCACCGCGCCGGTCTCGTAGGCGCACACGAAGGTGCTGGGCGTGCCGGCGAACGCCACGTTGAGGATCGCCTCGTGGCGTTTCCACTCGCGGATCTCCAGCGGCGTGCGGCCCGTCCACACCGGCTCGGTCAGCAGCCGCAGCCGGCCGCGGGGCCACCAGTCGCGGCGGGTGCGGTCGTAGTAGTCGGAGAGCGTCTGCATCGGCCCGCGGAACCAGCCGTCGCGGTCGATGAACTCGATCCGGGACGCCGTCCTCGTGCCCAGGCCCTCCTCCAGCTCGGCGGCGAGGGCGGGCGAGGTGATGACCACCACCGCGTCACCGGCCTTGACGCCCTGGTCGAGGTAGGGGGCGGCGATGTCGGTGAAGTCGCGCACCGAGCCGTACACCAGCGCCCGGTGCAGCAGGATCCCGCGCTCGTTCCTGCTCTCCTGGCCGAGGGACGTGCTCCGCAGGCCGTTCATCGGGCGGCCTCCTCGACGAACACCCCCGGCACGGCCTCCCACCCGGAGATCCTCATCATGAGGTCGAGGTAGCCGGGCACACCGCGCAGCACCACCTGCCGTTCCATCCCGCCGACGCCACCGCCCCGGCCCGCGGCCACCAGGAGCTCGAGGCCCTCCATGTCGCAGAAGTCGAGCCGGGACAGGTCGAGGCAGAGGTGCGGCCCGCGGCGCGCCCCGAGCAGGGCCGACCGCAGCGCGGGCAGCGTCGACTCGTCGATCGCGCCCGCCAGCCGGAGCCCCGGCGGCGCGTAGAGGGGCGTGATCACCAGCACGCCGTCGTCGTGCAGGGCGTTGACGACGACCCGGCCGTCGTGGCAGGCCTCCAGCCGTTCCACCTGGGCGGCGGCGAACCAGCGCCGGTCGTACTGGCAGACGGCCATGGCCTGGACGCCCGGATCGGCGAACGCGCGCTCGAGCCCGCATCCGGACGCGCCGGCCGCGTCGGGCTCCCGGATGATCCGCACGCCCCCGTACCCCTGCGCGCGGGCGAGGCCGGCGGCGGTGCCGACCAGCACGGCGGCCTCGTCGGCGTCCCACGGCCCGGTCTCCAGCTGGCCCGCCGCGAGGGCGGCGCTCAGCGCCGCCGCGTCGTCCGTCCCGTACGTCATCCGGCCGAGCAGGCCGTCGATGCCGCTGCCGGCACCGTCCCCGGCGGCCACCCCGGCCGACAGGTAGACGACCTTGTGATCGGACCGCAGCCCGTCGCCGATGTAGTCGAGCAGGATCGCGTTCCGCTCGTCGTCGTTGTCGTACGGCAGGCAGAGATGATCGCCGAACGTCATCGCACCGACGCGGTTGGAGGACATCCCGAGCCTCCCAGGGGGAACGGTTGGCTCTCCTGTGGGTGACTCTATTGTGCGCTCTCCTCGACCACGACGCCCGCGACGGAGCCGAGTCCGTGCTCGCGAAGTCGCCCGGCGACGATCGGCGGCACACCGCGCAGCAGCACCTGCCGCCGCGCCCCGCCGGGCGCCTCCCGCGCGCCCACCAGAAGCCGCAGGCCCTCGGGGTCGCAGAACTCCACCGCCGACAGGTCGAGGCACACCGTGCCGGTGTCCGGCAGCGCGTCCAGCGCCTCGGCCAGAGCCGACCGCGAGGTGCCGTCGATCACGCCGGCGAGCACGAGGCCGGGCGGGGCGAACAGCGGCGAGACCCGCAGCACCCCGTCGTCGTGCAGGTCGTCCGGCCGCACCCGGTCGACGTGGTAGGACTCCAGCCGCTCCAGATGGGCGGCGTCGAACCAGCGGCGGTCGTACTGGCAGATGGCCATCGCGTTGACCTCGGACGTGCGGAACACCTCGTCGATCTTGCGCTCGAACTCGGCGAACCGGTCGGTGCCGGGCCAGCCGCGCAGCGAGAACGTCTCCTCGCCGGTCACCCGGACGCCCTTGTAGCCCTGCATCAGGGCGAGCTCGATCTCGGTGGCGAACAGGGCGATGATCTCGTCCGGGTCGAACCGGCCGGTGGCCATGTAGGCCTCCTCGGCGGTACGGACCACGAACCGGCCCTCCTCGAGCGCGCCGGACAGGTCGAGGCCGGTCGAGCCCGGCGCCGCGGACATCCAGCCGAGCACGGTCTCGGGCGGGTCCTGGTCGGACAGGTAAATGATCTTGTGGTCGGCGGCGATGCCGTCCCGGACGTACGACAGCAGGATCGCCCTACGTTCCTCGGCGTTGTCGTAGGAGAGGCAGAGGTGGTCGCCGAACTCCATCGTCCCGACGGTCTTGCCGGTGGCTGAAGGCATGCGAGTTCTCCCGAGCAGGTCTCCGGCCCGCGGCGCGGGCCCGTGCACCCCCGGAGAGCGCCCCCCGACGAGCTCTCGCCGTCAACGTACCAACACTGACAGCGACACACCCTCGACATAACGTGATCCGGCCGCCTGCGGCCACATCACCGTCACGGCGTGACCCGGAGAGCCTCAGAACACCGCCCGGACGATGCTCTCCTGCAGCATGGTCAGCCAGTCGTACGCGGCGAACATCGCCATGCGCGGGTCGTCCGGGTCGAGGCGGGAGGCCTCCTCGTACCACTCCTCGGAGATGTCGAGCCGGGTGCCGAGGGCCAGCCGCACGTCGTTGAGCGCACGCAGCCAGGCCTGCGCCTGGTCGCCGTCCAGGATCGTGTCGACCCCCGGGCCGGACCCCCCGGCGCCGACGAGCGTGCCCAGCACGACGCCGGCGGCCTCGCGCTTGCCGTCGCGCAGCCCGATCTCGGTGTAGCGGCGGAACTCCCCGGCCGCCTCGCCGTCGTCGCGGTAGGCGTCCGGGAACAGCCGGGCCAGCACCGGGTCGTCGGACTTCTCGGCGTCCCCGGCGATGCCCAGGCTGGCCAGCTCGTCGTCCGCGTCCGGCGGCTCACCGAGGAGCTCGAGCAACTGCTCCATCAGGGCCCGGACGAGGGCGGCCTCCTCCGGCTCCAGCCGCAGGACGACGCCCTTCCGGCTCTTCTTGACGGCGCTCACTCAGCAGATCACCCAGTCGGTCGGTCGTTCGGCGGTGTTCGGTCGTCTCGCTGGTCGGTCGTCTCGCTGGTCAGTCGTCCCGCCTGACGGTGGCCCAGAGGCCGTACGAGTGCAGGATCTCGACGTCGCGCTCCATCTCCTCGCGCGTGCCGTTGGCCACGACCGCGCGGCCCTTGTGGTGCACGTCGAGCATCAGCTTCTCCGCCTTGGTCTTGGGATAGCCGAAAACGGTCTGGAACACGTACGTGACGTACGACATCAGGTTGATCGGGTCGTTCCAGACGATCGCCAGCCAGGGCCGATCGGAGCTCAGATCCTCTTCGGCGTCCGGCCGTTCGAGCTCGACCGGAGCGGGCGCGGTGCTCATGACCGCGTGTCTCCTCTCGCCACAGCGCCTTTCCTCAACGTCGGGCCGCCCATCACCCGATGGTATTCACCCCGTCCACCGGTGCGCTCGCGGACCTGCCCGTCCATGGTGCACGGACGGGGCCTTAGGGTTCCACTTGTGGACCTTGGTTACCGCACCGCAATGCTGACCGACCAGTACGAACTCACGATGCTCCAGGCGGCGCTGCGCAGCGGCACCGCCGAGCGGCGGGCGGTGTTCGAGGTGTTCGCCAGGCAACTGCCGGCCGGACGCCGCTACGGCGTCGTCGCCGGCACCGGGCGGCTGCTGGACGCGATCGAGGCGTTCACCTTCGACGACGACGCCCTGGAGTTCCTGACGTCGCGCGAGATCGTGGACGAGCCGACGGTGAAATGGTTGGAAAAGTACCGTTTCTCCGGAAACATCCATGGCTATTCAGAAGGCGATTGTTATTTCCCGAACTCGCCGATTCTGGTGGTGGAAGGCACGTTCGCCGAGGCCGTCCTCCTCGAGACGCTCGTGTTGTCGATCCTCAACCACGACTGCGCCATCGCGTCCGCCGCGTCCCGGATGGCCCAGGCCGCCGGCGACCGGCCGCTGATCGAGATGGGCTCGCGCCGCACCCACGAGAAGGCCGCCGTCGCCTCCGCCCGCGCCGCCTACATCGCCGGCTTCGCCACCACCTCCAACCTGGAGGCCGGGCGGCTCTACGGCGTCCCCACGGCCGGCACGGCCGCGCACGCGTTCACCCTGCTCCACGACAGCGAGCGGCACGCGTTCCAGGCCCAGCTCGACTCGCTCGGCGAGAGCACGACGCTGCTCGTCGACACCTACGACGTCGAACGCGCGGTCACGACCGCCGTCGAACTCGCCGGGCCCCGCCTGGGCGCGGTCCGCATCGACAGCGGCGACCTCGGCGTGATGGCGCGGCGCGTCCGCGCCCAGCTCGACTCCCTCGGCGCCCACGACACCCGCGTGGTGGTCACCGGCGACCTCGACGAGTACGGGATCGCCGCGCTCGCCGCCGCCCCGGTCGACGGCTACGGCGTCGGCACGTCCCTGGTCACCGGATCGGGCGCGCCCACCGCCTCGCTCGTCTACAAGCTGGTGGCGCGCGCGGACGGGCCCGCGGACGACGCGCCGATGCGGCCGGTGGCCAAGCGGTCCACCGGCAAGCCCAGCCGCGGCGGCCGCAAGGCGGCGGTCCGGCGCATCGACGGGCACGGCACCGCCTGCGCCGAGGTCGTCACCACCGGGGAGCCGACGCCCGGAGCCCGCGACCGCGTTCTGCAGGCCGCGCTCATCCGGGACGGCGAGATCGTGGGCCGCGAGCCGCTGGAGGCCGCGCGCGAGCGCCACGCCCGCGCCGTGCGGGAGCTCCCCTCCACCGCCCTGCAGCTGAGCCGGGGCGAGGCGGCCGTCCCCACCGAGTTCGTCGACGGCGGCCCGCGACGCTAGGGCGTGTCTCGAAGTCGGCGTCCGCCGCGGAGGCCCTGGTACTGGGCGTACGCGTGTAGCGTCCGTAATGTCGGGGGACGTACCGGGGGAAGCGGATCAAGGAGCGGGCGCACATGGGCAAGGCTCTGATCATCGTCGACGTGCAGAACGACTTCTGCGAGGGCGGATCGCTGGCGGTGACCGGCGGCGCGGCGGTGGCCACCGCGATCTCCGGCCACGTGGCCGAGCACGGATCCGGCTACGCCCACGTCGTGGCGACCCGCGACTTCCACCTCGACCCGGGCGCCCACTTCTCCGAGACGCCCGACTACGTCGACTCCTGGCCGCCGCACTGCGTGATCGGCACGCCCGGCGCCGACTTCCACCCCAACCTCAAGCTGGCCCCGATCGAGGTCGTCTTCAGCAAGGGCCGGGAGACCGCCGCCTACAGCGGGTTCGAGGGCCAGGCCGACGACGGCACGCCGCTGGGCGACTGGCTGCGCAGCCGCCAGGTCGACGAGGTCGACGTCGTCGGCATCGCCACCGACCACTGCGTGCGCGCCACCGCCCTCGACGCGGCGCGGGCCGGGCTGCGCACCACCGTCCTGCTCGGGCTCACCGCCGGGGTCGCCGGAGAGAGCACCGAACGCGCGCTCGGCCAGCTGCGCGACGGCGGCGTCCGGCTGGCCGGCGCCCCCGTCGTCCACAACTGACCAGCGAAGGAGCGAGTACGTGGCGAGCGCACGGCCGGACGTCATCGTGATCATGGGCGTCTCCGGCTCCGGCAAGACGACCGTCGGCACCAAGGTGGCCGAACTCCTGGGCTGGGAGTACGCCGACGCCGACGGTTTCCACCCGCCCGCCAACATCGAGAAGATGCGCTCGGGTCATCCGCTGGACGACGCCGACCGCCTGCCCTGGCTCCGGGCGATCGCCGAGTGGATCCGCGGCCACCTCGACTCGGGCACGTCCGGCGTGGTCTCGTGCTCGGCGCTCAAGCGCTCGTACCGCGACCTGCTGACCCACGAGGGCGACCCCCGGGTGCGCATCGCCTACCTCGACGGCGACCGCGACACCATCGCGTCCCGCATGCGGGTGCGCGAGGGTCACTTCTTCCAGGTCGAGCTGCTCGACAGCCAGTTCGCCGACCTGGAGAAGCCGGCCTCGGACGAGCATGCGCTGTACGTGCCCATCACCGGCACGCCGGACGAGACCTCGGCCCTCATCGTCAAGGGCCTCGGCCTGCCCGGGAAGGGCTCGTAGGGACGCTCGGCGGCGCCCCCGGCAGGTGACCCCGGCAGGTGACCCCGGCAGGTGACGCTCAGCGGCGCCGGGCGGCCCATTCGCGGATCTTCTCGATGCGCTTGCGCACGTCGTCGGCGGAGGCCTGCGCGATCGGCGGGCCGCCGCAGGACTGCCGGAGCTCGGTGTGGATGACGCCGTGCGGCTTGCCGGTGCGGTGGTTCCACGCGCCGACCAGGCCGTTGAGCTCCTTGCGCAGCGCGGCGATGTCCTCGGCGGCGGTGCGGTCGCCCCGGTCGGCGCGCGGGTCGCCGGTCTTGCGCTTGCGCTCGCTGGCGATCTGCTGGGCCTGCCGCTTGCGCAGCAGCTCGGTCACCTGGTCGGGCTCCAGCAGGCCGGGGATGCCGAGGAACTCCTCCTCCTCGGCCGAGCCGACCTGCGCCTGCATGCCGAACTCGCCGCCGTCGTAGAGCACCCGGTCGAACGTGGCGGACGCCTCGACGGTCTCGAACGGCAGCTCCTCCCCCACGTCGGGGTTGTCCTGCCGGCGGTTGGCCTCGGCGAGCAGGTCGTCGTCGAGCCCGTCCTCGCGGACCGGGCGGTCGAGCACGTGGTCGCGCTCGGCCTCCATCTCGTTGGCATGGCCCATCAGCGTCGGCACCGACGGCAGGAACACCGACGCGGTCTCACCGCGCTTGCGGGCGCGCACGAAGCGCCCGATCGCCTGCGCGAAGAACAGCGGCGTGCTGGTCGAGGTGGCGTAGACGCCGACCGCGAGCCGCGGGATGTCGACGCCCTCGGACACCATGCGCACCGCGACCATCCAGCGGTCTTCCGTCTCACTGAACGTCTTGATCTTCTTGGACGCGGTCGGGTCGTCGGAGAGCACGATGGTGGCGCCCTGGCCGCACACCTCGCGGAGCATCTTGGCGTAGGCGCGCGCCGACTCGTGGTCGGTCGCGATGACCAGGCCGCCCGCGTCCGGGATGGCCCGGCGCAGCTCGGTCAGGCGCTTGTCGGCCGCCGCCAGCACCTGCTTGATCCAGTTGCCCTTGGGGTCGAGCGCCGCGCGCCACGCCTGCGCCGTCTGGTCCTGGGTGAGCGGCTCGCCGAGCGTCGCGGCCAGCTCGTCGCCCGCGCGGGTGCGCCAGCGCATCTCGCCCGAGTAGGCCAGGAAGATGACCGGACGCACGACGCCGTCGGCGAGCGCCGGGCCGTAGCCGTAGGTGTAGTCGGCCCGGCTGCGCCGGATGCCGTCCGGCCCCTCCTCGTAGTCGACGAAGGGGATCGGGTTGATGTCGGTGCGGAACGGCGTGCCCGACAGGGAGAGCCGGCGGGTGGCCGGCTCGAACGCCTCGCGCACCGCGTCGCCCCACGACAGGCCGTCGCCCGCGTGGTGCACCTCGTCGAAGACGATCAGGGTCTTGCGCGCCTCGGTGCGGTTGCGGTGGAGCGCGGGACGGGCGGCGACGGTCGCGTAGGTGACCGCGACGCCGTGGAAGTCCTTGCCGACGCGGCCCTGGGCGTTCTGGAACTCGGGGTCGAGCTTGATGCCCACCCGGGCCGCCGACTCGGCCCACTGCCGCTTGAGGTGCTCGGTGGGGCACACCACGGTGATGCCCACGATGACGCGGCGCTCGAGCAGCTCGCGGGCGAGCCGCAGCGCGAACGTCGTCTTGCCGGCGCCCGGCGTCGCGACGGTGAGGAAGTCGCGCGGACCGGGCTGCTCGCCCTTGGGCCCGAAGTAGGCCTCCAGCGCCTGCTGCTGCCAGGCGCGCAGGGACGACGCGGTCCCCCACGCGGCCCGTTCGGGGAAGGCGGGGGGCATGCTCGATGCGGCGAAAGTGCTCACGGTCATCGAAGGCTACCGAGCCCCAGCGACAGAACGCGCCCCACTCCGCCCTCTGTGCGCACGTTCACTCTCGCCGCCCGGGGCACGGTAGGCGGCCCACGCGGCCCGGATACGGCGTCCCTGACCGGGCGTGAACTCGTGCATGCAGTCGTCCCATCCGTAGTTCATGAAGTTGTGCAACGGGTCGGATCCCGGCTGGTCACAGGTGTCCCTGCCGCTCGGGCACGCCTCGGCCGGCTCCGCCTCGTAGGGCGTGTCGTCCACCCCGTCGCCCGGGCTCTCGCAGCCGTTCTCGAACGTGTGGAAGAGGCCGAGCCAGTGGCCGATCTCATGCACCGCCGTGTAACCCAGGTCGAAGTGCCGGTAGGGCCCGCCGGGCAGGCTGCGGTAGTCGATCACGACGCCGTCCACCTTGGGGCTCCTGCGGTACCAGTGCGGGAACGTGGAGAAGCCCAGCACGTCCGAGCCGACCGCCGCGCTGTAGAGGTTGAGCGTGCCGGCACCGCCGCCGCTCAGCGCCTCCTTCATCGCACGCTCGTGGCGCTGAGGTGCCCGGAACCAGCGGGCGTTATCGCGGACGCCATACTTCTCCAGCCGGAAGGACACGCCGGTGTCGGCGCCGCCCCTCTCGCCGCCGTACGCCGCGTTCAGCGTGGCGACCTGTCGCCTGACCGCGGACCTGGCCAGGCGTCCCGCCTTGCCGTCGGTGACGACGTGGAACCGGACGGGCACCACGATGCGACCGGGCTCGCGCCCGGCCCGCTCCAGGTCGCGCTCGCCGGCGCCGTACCGCAGGCCCAGCGTCCTGCCCAGGTCGGCCAGGAGCCCGGTCACCTGGCCGGGGCTCAGGTCGGACCGATCACGCGCGCCGCCGTTGCCGCGCGCCGCGAAGCCGGCCGGACTCGCGCCGGGGCGCCCGTGCCCACCGCCCGGACCGCACTCGGCGGGCACCCGCGCCGCCGCGGCGGGGAGGCGTTCCCGTGCCCCGCCACTCACCGAACTCGACGCGACACACACCGTCACCGACAGTGCGCATGCCACAACCCCGATGCCCCGCCCCATGGCTCCCCGTACCCGAACGTCACGCGCCGTGGCCGCCGGGTCCGGCGGCCACCAAGATCACGGATGAGTCGTGCCCCCGTGCGGGCGCGTTACTCGTCCTTGCCCTTGCCGGACTTCATGGACTCGTAGATCTCCTTGCACTCCGGGCAGACCGGGAACTTCTTGGGATCGCGGTTGGGCACCCAGATCTTGCCGCAAAGGGCCACCACCGGCGTACCGCTGACGGCGCTCTCGGTGATCTTGGCCTTCTTCACGTAGTGCGCGAACCGCTCGTGATCGCCGTCGCCGTGCGACAGATCCGGCTTGACGTCACTCTGTGTATCGCTGTCGGGAAGGATCTTGGTACTCACAGAAACACCTTAGTTGAGCGTCGGGTCCTCGGGAAAAGTCGAAACGAACGCCAGGTCGCCGCCCTGCCGGCGGAGCACCTCCTGCCACAGCCGGTCCGGGTCCCCCGCGAAGACGTCGCCCGCCTCGGCCGCCACCAGGTACCAGGCGCCGTCCTCGATCTCTGACCGGAGCTGGCCAGCCGACCAGCCCGCGTATCCGGCGAAGACCCGCAGCTGGAGGAGCTCGGGCGCGAGCAGCCCCGGCGGGGCGTCCAGATCGACCAGGCCGACCCGGGCCACCGACGGGTCGCCGTCCAGCGCCCGCCAGCCGAGCGGCTCGTCCTCACCGGGCAGCCGGGCCAGCGCCAGGGCGTTGTCCAGTGCCACCGGGCCGCCCTGGAAGACCACGGAGGGCCCGGTCACGAGCTCGGCCCAGGGAGGCAACACCCGGTCGACCGGAACCTCGGTGGGCCGGTTGAGGACGACGCCGAGCGTGCCGCCCTCCAGGTCGTGCTCGACGACCAGCACCACGCTGCGCTTGAAGTTGGGGTCGTCGAGCTGGGGTGTCGCGACCAGCAGCTGACCGACCCTGATGCCGTCGTCCATGGGTTCCATGATGCGTTGCTCATACCTCCGGCGGCACGTCCCCCCGCTCGTTAGCCTGTTACGGATCCCTATCTCTGGGGACAATCGGCAGAATACGGGTCTACGTTAAAAAATGATCTAGGGATCACCGGACGACGACGTTCCGGTGAGGAGCAGGCGAGCGGAAGGAACTGCGATGCAGTTGCCGAGGGTCGTCATCGCAGCCGTGTTCTTCGTGATCGGGGCGCTGATCGCGATCCCCGCCATCCTGAGGACCACGAGCGGCGAGTCGAACGCTTCGAGCGCACCGACGACCGCGACGTCGACGGCCACGACGACGGCCACGTCGACCGCCACCGCCACGGCGACCGCCACGACGACGAGCAAGCCGACCACTCCCCCACCGACCCCCACCCCGACCAGGACGACGCCGGCCCAGCCGCTGACCGCCGAGATCGGCTCGGTCACCTGCCCGGGCCGCACGGTACGGGTCACGATCCGCAACAAGGGCGCGCAGACCGAGGACTACGCGATCGAGCGCAACGACGGCTCGGCGTCGGCCCCCGGCACCATCACCGCCGGATCGACCAAGACGGTCTCGGTGACCCTGCGCGAGGACCGCGCCACCCGCATCGAGGTCACCCGGGCCAACGACACGGTCCTGGTGCGCACCCGCACCGCCAACTGCCGCACCGCCCCGCCGCCCGAGGCGCTGCCCGAGACCGGCGCGGACGACACGGTGCTCTGGGCGCGGGCCGTGACCGGCGGCGCCGCCATGCTCACCGGCGTGATCATCTTCTGGTACGGCGGCATCTGGCCCCGCCGCCGCGAGAACGTCTTCAGCAAGAAGTAGCCCGGCATCCCGGCTGTCGTGGCCGTGAACGGGTCGCGGCGGCCTGGGGCATGCCCAGGCCGCCGCGACGTCGTCCGAAGCCGCTCAGACCTCCGTACGGGGGCGCCCGCCGGCGGCCTCGCGGACGGCGCCCGCGACGAGCGTGCTCACGTCCGGGTGGAAGACGCTCGGCACGATGTAGTTGGGGCCGAGCTCGGCCTCGGTCACCACGTCCGCGAGCGCCTTGGCGGCGGCCAGCAACATCTCCTGCGTGACGCCGTCGGCCTGGGCGTCGAGCAGGCCTCGGAAGACCCCGGGGAACGCCAGCACGTTGTTGATCTGGTTGGGGTAGTCGCTGCGGCCGGTGGCGACCACGGAGGCGTGCTCGCGGGCCTCGTCCGGCGACACCTCGGGCTCGGGGTTGGCCAGCGCGAACACGATCGCGTCGTCCTTCATGGTCGCGATGTCGTCGCCGGTCAGGATGTTGGGCGCGGAGACCCCCACGAACACGTCGGCGTCCTTGACGGCGCCCTTGAGGTCGCCCGCGTAGCCCTCGGCGTTGGTGTGCTCGGCGATCCAGCGCAGCGAGTCGTCCAGGTCCTCCCGGCCCAGGTGCACCGCGCCGTGGAAGTCGCACACGACCACGTCGCGGGCGCCCGCGTGCAGCAGCAGCCGCAGGATCGCGCTGCCCGCCGCGCCCGCGCCCGACATGGCGATGCGCACCTGGCCGATGTCCTTGCCGACGACCCGCAGCGCGTTGGTGAGCGCGGCGAGCACGCAGATCGCGGTGCCGTGCTGGTCGTCGTGGAACACCGGGATGTCGAGCAGGTCGCGCAGCCGGGCCTCCACCTCGAAGCAGCGCGGCGCGGAGATGTCCTCGAGGTTGATGCCGCCGAACGCGGGGGCGAGGATCTGCACGGTGCGGACGATCTCGTCGGTGTCCTGGGTGTCCAGGCAGATCGGCCAGGCGTCGATGCCCGCGAACCGCTTGAAGAGGGCCGCCTTGCCCTCCATGACCGGCAGCGCCGCCTCCGGGCCGATGTTGCCGAGCCCGAGCACCGCCGAGCCGTCGGTCACCACCGCGACGCTGTTGCGCTTGATCGTCAGCCGCCGCACGTCCTCGGGGTTGCGGGCGATCGCCAGCGAGACCCGGGCGACGCCGGGCGTGTAGGCCATCGAGAGCTCGTCACGGGTGCGCAGCGGCACCTTCGACTTCATCTCGATCTTGCCGCCGAGGTGCATCAGGAACGTGCGGTCGCTGACCTTGTGGATGCTGATGTCGTCGATGGTCTCGAGCGCCGCCGCGATGCCCTCGGCGTGCTCGGTGTCGCGGGTCGCGATCGTGACGTCGATGCGCAACTTCTCGTGCCCGGCCGTGTTGACGTCGAGCGCCGTGACGATGCCGCCGGCGTTCTCGACCACGTGGGTGATCTGGCTGACGGCCTTGCCGCCGGCCGGGACCTCGAGCCGGACGGTGATGGAGTACGACACGCTGGGCACGCTGGCCACGTCACTAGCTCCCTTGCTACGACCTGTATCGGGGCCGCCGCCCGGCCTCTCCTGCTGGCTCAGACCGCCCGGGCCGCGGCGACGATCATGTCAACCACGGTGGGCTCGGGGAGCCTCGTGCTGTCGATCACGAGGTGGTAGAGCCGCGGATCGGCGGGATCGGCCCCGTAGAAGTGCTTCACGTAGGCCGCCCGGGCGCGGTCATTGTCCTCGAGCATACGCTCCAGATCGCGCTGGGAGGTCCCGCTCCGTCCGGTTGCCCGCCCGGCCCGGACCTCGCCCGGCGCACCGCCCTCTGCCTGGTCGGCCGCCTTCTCCTCCGCGCGCGCCCGCTCCAGGCGCAGCTCCTTGGAACCGTCCAGCCGTACGTGCAGCGCCTCCGGCCGGTCCGCGAGGACCACCGCGCCCGCCCTGCCGAGCAGTACGCCGCCGTCGGCGTCGGCGACCCTGGTCATCACCTGCTCGGTGCGGGAGACGAACTCCTCCTCGGGCAGGATCGTGCGGTCGGGCAGGTAGACGTCCATGCCGCCGAGCGTGACGTTGGGCAGCCGCGCCGCCCCCGCCAGGATGCGGCCGATCCCCCGTTCGGCCCGGCCGTCGTGGGCCAGCGCCTCCTCGAGGGTGCAGCCGATCTCGGCCGCCACCGTGGCCGGCACCGCCCGGTCGACGAACGGCAGCCCCAGCCTCTCGGCCACCGCCGGCCCGATGATGCCGCCACCCGCCCCGAAGGTGGCCGAAATCGTCACGACACGCGCGCTCACACGGGCATCATGCCCGCTTTTCGCCCTCTCAACGGCCTCAGAACAGCGCGGACTGGAGCGACCTGCGGGCCTTGCCCACGCGCGGGTCGTCGGAGGGAAGGATCTCGAAGAGCTTCAGCAGGTGCTTGCGCGCGGCGTCGCGATCGTCGCCCGCGGTGCGCCGGACGGTGGCGATCAGGCGGTCGAACGCGCCCTCGACGTCGCCGGTCACGACCTCGACGTCGGCGGCGCGGGTCTGCGCGGCCACGTCCGACGGGTCGGCGTCGGCCTCGGCGATGGCCTTCTGCGCGTCCAGGTCGCCGATGCGGCGGCCCAGCTCGATGCGGGCCAGCCCCGTCTTGGCGTACTCGTCGCGCGGATCGACGGCGAGGATCTGCTGGAACGCGTCGGCGGCCCGGTCGAGGTCGCCGGCGGCCAGGGCGTCCTCGGCGGCACCGTAGATCGGGTCGGGCTCGGGCAGTCCTTCGCCCGGCGCGGCCTCTCCCTCGGGCGCCTCGGGGAGGATGCCCTCCTGCCGCAGCGCCTCGAAGAGCTGGTCGATCGCCTGACGGACCTGCGCCTCGGGCGCGGCGCCGTTGAGGAACGGCATCAGCTGCCCGGCCACCACGACCGCGACGAACGGGATGCCGCGGATGCCCATCTGCTGCATGTAGGCGGCGAGCTGCTGGTTGGCGTCGATGTCGACCTTGGCCAGCACCCACTTGCCCGCGGCCTCGGTCGCGAGCTTCTCCAGGATCGGGCCCAGCTGCTTGCAGGGCCCGCACCACTCCGCCCAGAAGTCGACGAGGACCGGCACGGCCCGCGAACGCTCCACGACCTCGGTGTTGAAGGTCTGGTCGGTGACGTCCACGACGTACGGACCACCGGCCGCGTCAGAGCCGGGAGCGCCGGCGGCTCCAGGGGCACCACCGCCCGCGGCGGCGGCCTGGCGCTCCTGCTGCTTCTTCACGGCGGCCTGGCGCGCCCCGAGATCGACGGCCCCGTACAACGAAAAGTCCCGAGAAGACATGGCTCCATCCTGCCCCATGACGGGCCGCGACCGTACTCCCGTCCGCTCCCAGCGGAGCGGAAGTCGCCCGGCGGGTCCGCGGACAGAGCCGAACATTCCCTCGAATTCAGCCCTTCACAGCGAAGGCAAAGGATTCAGACGTTCGACTGTAAGAGCAAAAAGACTGCTGACAGCGATCACCAAGGCTGGTTATAGTCACGATGTCGATGCATCGTGCGACGGCAAAAGGGGGAGCCACCCGAACGCCCTGGGGAAGGGCTGATCAGGTGGCCACGGATGGAGACCGCGCGACCGGGGAAAGTCGCCGGCCCTCCGTTCATCGCCGGTCGCGGAACGCATGACGAAACAACGGGGGGTTACAAGTGATCGCGGAGCATTCCGCGATCGTGGCCCGAGGGATGGGTGTCCGCCGCGGGGGGCGGTGGCTCCTACGCCCGGTGGCCTTCGGCATCGCCGAAGGCGTGGTCGGCCTGGCCGGTCCACCTGGTGTCGGTAAATCCACTCTGCTGGCCACGTTCGCAACATTGCGCCGGCCGCATGCCGGTGCGCTCAAGATTCTCGGTTACGAGACCGGGAATTCCAGTGATCTGCGTGCGCTGCGCGCGCGGATCGGTTATCTGCCGGGCAATTTCGCCTGGGCCGACAACCTGACCGTCGGGGAGTTCGTCGCCTATGCCGCCTACTACAAACGAGTGCGTTCCAGTGCGACCCGTTCGGTGCTGAAACGGCTCGAACTCGAAGAATCGGAATCGACCGAGATGGCACTGGTTCCACCGGACGTCCGGTTGCGCGCCGGTCTCGCCGCGACGTGCGTGCACGAGCCCGAGCTGGTGTTGCTGGACGACCCCCTGCGCGACCTCGACGCGGCGGAGGCGAGCGAGATCATGCCTCTCGTCCGCGCCATGGCGCCGACCGTGCTGGTCTCGGCGGTCGAGCCGCGGACGCTCAACGGCTGGTGCGACCGCGTCTTCACGCTGGCCCGCGGCAAGCTCACCGAGTCGGCCGCCGAGCCGGTCCGCGAGCCGGTCCGCGGCGGCGCGCCGCGGGGACGCCGGCCGGACGTGGATCGAGCCGGGGGTGACGCGGCGCGTGACTCCGGTCGTGAGGTTCGCGAGGGGCGTGGAGGTCGTGAAGTGAGGTCGCGCTCGCCGCTTTCGCGGTTCGGACCCGAGCCACGAGGCGAGGGAAAGATGCCGTGGAGGCTCAGAGAACACTGCTCATCCGGTGTCTGAGCTCGGGCGGGTCCTCCGGTTGGAGGCCCGCCGGACGGCGCTGCTCGTCGCGGTGCCGTTGCTCACGGCGGTCGGCGTGGTCACCGCCTGGCTCTCGCTCGCGCATGACGTCGCGTACTGGGACGACTCGGTGGCCGCGCTGGTCAACGCGGTGCGGCTGCTGGGCCCGGCGGCGGCGGGCCTGTCGGCCTGGGTCGCGGTGCGCGAACGCCGCCTGGACTACCTGCGCGACCTCACCCCGCGCTCCCCGGCGACGGCGGCCCTGCTCGACATGGTGCTGCTGGCCGCCGCCGCGCTCGTCGCGTACGCCGGGGTCACGGCCGTGGTGGCCGTCGACACCCTGCTGCGCGACCAGGCGGGCGAGCCGCAGCTCCTCGGGGTCGTGGCGGGCGGCGTGGCACTCGTCCTGCACGTGGTCGTCGGCTACCTGGCCGGGCGGGCGGTCCCGCACCTCGCCACCGCGGCGGTCGTCGTGGCGGCGACCTGGGCGTGGGCCCAGCTGCGGGTGCCGGGCAGGTCCTGGTGGAGCCTGCTGCCGCCGGCCGCGTTCGACCGGGTCGAGCTCTACACGGGGCTGCGGGGCGAGGTGCTCGCGGCCCAGGCGCTGTGGGCGGCGGGCCTCGCCGCGGTGCTGGTCCTGACGTACGTGTGGGCGACGACGCGGCGGCCGTGGGCCGTCGTGCCGCTCGCCGCGGCGCTCGCGCTCACGGGCATGGCCACGGTCCGGCTCGCGGAGTCGGAGGGCCGCGCGGTCGGCCCGGTGGCGACCGGGACCACCTGCTCGCAGTGGCCCATCACGATCTGCGTGCACCCGGCGCTGAGCGAGGCGCTGCCCGGGTTGATGGCGGCGACGACGCCGCTGGCCGCGCGGTTGCGGGGAACGCCGGGCGAGTTCACCCGCGTCGAGCAGCGGCCCGCCGGGGCGCCCGCCGTGGTGTCCGGCGGCGTGGCCGGCATCCACCTCGACGACCTGTCCACCGGCTACGAGGCGCGGGCGGTGACCCAGATCCGGAACGGGCTGGTGAACGCCCAGGCCTGCGCGGCGCCGCGCAGGCCCGCCGCGGGCGAGTACCGGGCGATGGTGGACGCCTGGCTGCTGGGCGCCGAGCCCCCGGCCATCTCGGACGCGCGGGCGGCGCGTGCCTTCGGCGCCTGGACCGAGCAGCGGCGCCGCGTCTGGCTGCGCGCCAACTTCGCCGGTTACCGGCGCTGCGCGCTCACGCCGCGCGCGTTCCGCTGACACCGCCGACACGGCCGCGGGCCTCGGGCGAAGCGGCCTCGGGCCTCAGCGGGGAACCCTCTGCATGACCACGACGGAACCCCCCAGATCCGCCGTGATCATGCAGAAGCCTTGTCGTGGGCGGCGGCGACCGGCTCCCTGAGCCAGTACCGCTCCACGAAGTACGGGGCGAACGGAAGCACCGACGCGATCAGTGCCAGCACCGTGCGGCGGTTGTCCCACGCGAGCGGCCCCCGGACCAGGAAGACCAGGGCCACGAAGGCGACCCACAACGCCCCGTGAACCGGTCCCATGACCTGCACGATCAGATCGAAGTCCGAGGTGCGCCGGAGCACGGAACCGACCAGCAGGATCAGGAACGAGGTCGCCTCGGCGATCGAGACGTACCGGAAGATGCGCACGGTGTCCACGGTGGACCAACGTACCGGCACCCACGTGGTGTTTCGGTCACGGCCATGACGCTGATCACATTCCGTCCGGCCACAAGAGACGACCGGAACCCCGAGGTGAGGTGAACCGCGCCGATTGCCGGGAATGCCCCTGTGCATGGCCCGATCCGAACGCAAAGAGAAGACGCGCGAGAGCGCGCCCGAGCCGGAGGCCGCCCCGACCCCGGCTCCTACGACGCGCCGGCGCGGCGGCGGCCTGCGCGTCTCCCTCCTGCTGATAGTCGCCACCATCGCGCTCGTGCTGCTCGCGCAGCAGACGTTGCGGATGCTCCCGGACTGGATCAACCCGTTCGCCGAGGAGACCAAGGACCGCAGCGGCCCGGTCCTGCTGCAGTCGATCCGCGACCTGTCCCGGTACGAGGCCGCCAGCGGCAACTTCCAGGTCATCGTCGACCTGGAGAAGGACGCCAAGTTCCTGCCGGGCTCGGTGCGCGGCTCGCGCACGCTCTTCGTCGGGAACGGCTCGGTCGACGCCTACGTCGACTTCGGCAAGCTCGGCAACGGCGCGATCACCGTCAACGAGGACCGCACCGCGGTCACCCTGAAGCTGCCGCCCGCCCAGCTCGAGAAGACCAACCTCGACACCAAGAACAGCTACGTGTTCTCCGCCCAGCGCGGGCTGATCAACCGGTTCGGCGACTTCTTCGGCAACAACCCCAACAACCAGCAGCAGCTCTACGTGCTCGCGAGCGACAAGATCCAGACGGCCGCCAAGCAGAGCGGCCTCACCGCGCGGGCCGACCAGAACACCAGGCAGATGCTGGAGAACATGCTGCGCGCGCTCGGCTTCAAGACCGTGAAGATCCAGCAGGGCGCCACCCAGTGACGCGTGCTCTCGTGCGTCCGGAACGGCCGTTCCGGACGCACGGGCACACCAGGGCACGCAGGGCCGGAGAAACGCGGGACTAGGGCACGCGGATGATCAACGCGTCACCCTGGCCGCCGCCGCCGCAGAGCCCGGCGGCGCCGACGCCGCCGCCGCGGCGCTTGAGCTCGTAGGCCAGGTGGAGCACGATGCGGGCGCCGGACATGCCGACCGGGTGGCCGAGCGCGATCGCGCCGCCGTTGACGTTGACCTTGTCGGGGCCGACGCCGAGGTCCTTCATCGACTGCAGGCCGACCGAGGCGAAGGCCTCGTTGATCTCGATCAGGTCGAGGTCGCCGACGGCGAGCCCGTCCTTGCCGAGGGCGTGCTTGATGGCGTTGGACGGCTGGGACTGCAGCGAGTTGTCGGGGCCCGCGACGTTGCCGTGCGCGCCGATCTCGGCCAGCCAGGTGAGGCCGAGCTCCTCGGCCTTGGCCTTGGACATCACCACGACCGCGGCGGCGCCGTCGGAGATCTGCGACGCCGAGCCGGCGGTGATCGTGCCGTCCTTGGAGAACGCGGGCCGCAGCCGGGCGAGCGACTCGGCGGTGGTGTCGCCCCGCACGCCCTCGTCGGTGGCGAAGACCACGGGCTCGCCCTTGCGCTGCGGGATCTCGACCGGCGCGATCTCGTCCTCGAACACGCCGTTCTTGATCGCCTCGGCCGCGCGCCGGTGCGAACGGGCGGAGAACTCGTCCTGCTCCTCGCGGGAGATGCCGAGCTTGGCGTTGTGGCGCTCGGTCGACTCGCCCATGGACACGCCGTCGAAGGCGTCGGTGAGGGCGTCGTAGGCCATGTGGTCGAGCACCTCGACCGAGCCGTACTTGTAACCGCCGCGCGACTTGGGCAGCAGGTGCGGGGCCTGGGTCATCGACTCCATGCCGCCCGCCACGACGATGTCGAACTCGCCGGCCCGGATCAGCTGGTCGGCCAGCGCGATGGCGTCCAGCCCGGACAGGCAGACCTTGTTGATCGTGATCGACGGGACGGTCATCGGGATGCCCGCCTTGACCGCGGCCTGGCGCGACGGGATCTGGCCCGCGCCGGCCTGGAGCACCTGCCCCATGATCACGTACTCGACCTGGTCGCCGGAGATCCCCGCGCGCTCCAGCGCGTTCCTGATCGCGTGGGCGCCGAGGTCGGCGCCCGAGAAGTCCTTGAGCGAGCCGAGCAGGCGGCCGATCGGGGTGCGCGCTCCGGCGACGATCACGGACGAGGTGGTGCTCATGAGAGGGGGCCTCCACAAAGGTTCGGCGGCGACGTTTGCCACGATACCCAGGAGAGGCCGAGCCTGATTCGGCCGCCTCCGCCAACCGCCTCGACAGGGAGTCAACCCATGCTGACCCGCATCGACCACATCGGGATCGCCTGCCACGACCTGGAGGCCACCGTGGAGTTCTACCGGGAGACCTACGGCTTCGCCGACGTGCACTTCGAGGTGAACGAGGAGCAGGGCGTCCGGGAGGCGATGCTCAAGATCAACGCCACCGGGGACGGCGCGGCCAGTTACATCCAGCTGATCACGCCGATCCGGGAGGACTCGACGGTGGCCAAGTGGCTCGCCAAGAACGGCGAGGGCGTGCACCACATCGCGTTCGGCACCGACGGCGACGTCCAGGACGAGGCGGACGGCATCGCGGGCAAGGGCGTCCGGGTGCTCTACGACGAGCCGCGGCGGGGGTCGATGGGGTCGCGGATCACCTTCCTGCACCCGAAGGACTGCCACGGGGTGCTGACCGAGCTCGTCCAGAAGGCATCGAACGCACACTAGGGACCCTTACGCGGCGTTCCGCACCCGAAGATCCCTCATCGACCCGGTCGGGTGGATCCGTGCACGTCCGGTCACGGGCGGCGAGACGGCGCTGGTGAGTACATGATCTTGCACTCGGGGCGGTTCGGGTGTGTCGCGCAGATCGTGACGTGTTCGAAATCACAATGTTGTTCTTGGCGGCGAAGACCCCCCGCTCTGTAGCCGTTCCTGCGCGAATGGTGGCTTTGAGGGCGGCATACCGGTGCACCTGGGGCGCCGTGAGGCAAATTCACAAAAACGACAAAGTACGCAGCGCGTCAAGATGAGCCCCCAACACGGCAGCGGCGGGAGTACGCTGCTTTCGCCGGAAGAGGTCTGGGGCCGCTGCGCCGTCAGCCAGGCGATCAACCGGTCCCCGGAACCACACAGCAGCCCCGTCACATCAGGATTGAGCCACATGCAGTCCGACATCGACGCCCAGCTCAGCAACTTCTTCGAAGACACGCCCCCGCGCGAGTTCGACGTGGTGCTTCGCGGCTACGACCGGCACCAGGTCGACGAGCACATCAAGCAGCTCGACAACGAGGTCCGGCAGTCCCGCGAGTCGACCCAGGCGCTGCAGCGGGAGCTGTCGGACGCCCATCGGCAGTTGCAGGAACAGGAGCGCCCCACCTATTCGGGATTGGGCGCCCGGATCGAGCAGCTCCTGCGCCTCGCCGAGGAGCAGGCGACCGAGCTGGTCCAGGCGGCCCGCTCGGAGGCCAACGAGATCAAGGCCGCGGCCAAGGTCGACGCGGCCGAGCTCCGCGCCACCGCCGAGAACGACTCCTCCGAGATGCGCGCCACCGCCCAGCGCGAGGGCGACGACCTGCGCAACGCCGCCGAACGTGAGGCCGAGGAGGTGCGCACCTCGGCCCGCCGTGAGGCCGACGAGCTGACCTCCACGACCGAGCGCGAGGTCGCCAAGCTGCGCGCCACCGCCGACCACGAGGTCGCCGAGAAGCGCGCCGCCGCCGAGCGTGAGATCGCCAAGTTGCGCACCACCACCGAGCGCGAGGTCGCCCAGCTCCGGGCGTCCACCAAGCGCGAGCGCGACGAGATCCTCACCACCGCCAAGCGGCAGGCCGACGAGATGCGGGCCCAGGCCCAGCGCATCCTCGAGGAGAGCGAGGCCCAGCGCGCCCAGGCCGAGGCCGAGTTCGAGATCCAGCTGGCCGCCCGCCGCGAGGAGGCCGACCGGCAGGACGCCGAACGGCACGCCGCCGCGCAGGCCGCCACGCAGAAGCTGGTCGCCGAGGCCGAGCAGCGCGCCGCGTCCGCCGAGCAGCGGGCCGCCAAGGCGACCCAGCAGGCCGAGCAGACCCGGCGTGAGGCCGACTCGCACGCCAAGCAGCTCATGGCCAACGCGCGCAAGAACTCCGACCAGGTCATCGCGGAGGCCAAGGCGCAGGCCGAGCAGCTGCTCGCCGAGACCAAGGCCGAGGCCGACCGGGTGCGCACCTCCGCGCAGCGCCAGGTGGACGAGCTCACGCGCCAGCGCGACAGCATCACCAGCCACCTCAACCAGCTGCGTCAGCTGATCGGCGGCATGCAGCCCCCGATGGGCGCGGTGGAGGAGCTGCCCACCGCCGAGAAGCCCGCGCTGGAGGCCAAGCAGGCCCCGCAGCAGCAGCAGCCGCAGGGCGGCGGGCAGGCGCAGCAGCAGGCCAAGCAGGCCGCGGCGGCCAAGGCCGCACCGGCCAAGGGCGGCCAGCCGCAGGGCAAGAAGAACGAGGACGACGAGGACTGGTGGCAGGAGTAGTCGCCGCGGTTCCGCCGCGCAGGCGGAACGACGGCGTCTGACTCGATCCGTACGGGGCGGAAAAGCCTAGAGGTGGGCAACTACCTCTAGGCTTTTCGTCATCTGCCGGAAAAAGAGGTGTGCGGCGTGCCCGAAGAGACCCCCCATGACCGGTCGACGGCCCCCGGTGACGACCGGGACGAGGCCGTGGGCGGCGGTGCCGTGCCCGCGCCCGCGCCTGCCGGAGACGACGACCGGGAGCTGACCGGCGACGACGGCCGGACGATCCCCGACGGCGACCGCGACGAGGAGGATCCGGGCCGCGACCGCGCGGCCGGCACCGCCGATCGTGACCGCGACGAGGACGAGGACGACGCCGGTGGGGCGCCGGAGCGGGTGCCCGCCACCGTCGAGCGCACGGTCATCGAGAAGACGACCGTCGAGGGCAGCGTCCCGGCGCCCGATCCGGTGCACGACCTCGAGCAGCGCAAGATCGAGGCCGGTGCCGACCACCGGTTCCCGTTCGGCCGTCCGGGCGAGCCGCTCGGGCGCGCGCACCCGTTCGTGTTCGGCTTCGTCGCCGCCCTCGGCGTCATCACCGCCTGGCAGCTCCTCAACACGCTGCAGAACGCCAAGTCGGTGCTGGTGATGATCGTCGTGGCGATGTTCCTCGCGGTCGGGCTCAACCCGGCGGTCGAACGGCTCCGGAAGGTCGGGCTGCCGCGCGGCCTCGCGGTCGGCACGGTCTTCCTCGGCGTGATCCTCTTCTTCGCCGGCTTCGTCGCCTCGCTCGTCCAGCCGGTCTCCGAGCAGACCACCGAGCTGCGCGAGAACATCCCCGCCTACGTCAAGCAGCTCCAGGAGAACCGCACCCTCGCCGAGTGGGACCAGCGTTACGGGCTGCTTGAGCGTGCCGAGGAGTTCGTCAACAGCCAGGATTTCCAGACCAAGATGACCGGTTACGCCACCGGCATCGGCAAGGTCGCGGTCAACGGCATCTTCCAGACCGTGACGATCCTGATCCTCACGCTCTACTTCCTGAGCTCGCTGCCGCAGATCAAGACGTTCTTCTACAAGCTCGCGCCACGCACCCGAAGAGCCAGGATCGCCCTGCTGGGCGACGAGATCCTGGACCGGATCGGCGGGTACGTCGCGGGCCAGTTCACCATCGCGTTCATCGCCGGCGTCACGTCCTACGTCTTCCTGGAGATCATGGGGGTGAAGTACGCGATAGCACTGGCGCTGATCGTCGCGGTCACCGACCTCATCCCGCTGATCGGCGCGACCATCGGCGCGGTGGTCGTCTGCACGGTCGCGTTCCTCACCGGGGACGGGGCGACCGCGGGCATCGCCTGCGTGATCTTCTACATCATCTACCAGCAGGTGGAGAACTACGTCGTCTATCCGCGCGTCATGAAACGCACGGTGGACGTGCAGCCGGCGGTCACGATCGTGGCGGCGCTCGTCGGCGCGGCGCTGCTGGGCGTCGTCGGGGCCCTGCTGGCCATCCCGACCGCGGCCGCGATCTCGCTGATCATCCGCGAGGTGGTGGTCCCCCGCCAGGAGTCCATGTGACGGGACGCCGCGCCGTGACCGGCGCCGCCTCGTGACGGGACGCCGCGTCAGCCCTTCATCCGGGCCAGCGCGGCGGCGAACTCCGCGACCGCCTGGTTGAACAGGTCCGGCTGCTCCACCGGGCTCAGATGACCGGCGCGCGGGATGACCAGCAGCTCGGCGTTGGGGATCGCCTCCACCATGGCGCGCGCCTCGTCCTCGGTGGACAGCGTGTCCTCGGCGCCGACGACGACGAGCGCGGGCACCTTGAGCCCGCGCAGCGTCTCGAACGCGTCGCCGCGCGCGGCCATGGCGCGTTGCGCCCAGGCCGCCGCCGGCGCCGGCGTGGCCTGCACGAGCCCGCGCACCCGCCCGTAGACCAGGGCGCGCTGCCGGAACGTCGTCGGCCCGACCAGATGCGGCAGCACCTCGTCCACCAGGACGCCGACACTGCCCTCGGACTCCAGCCGTTCCGCCTGCGCGAGCCGGGCCGCGCGGGCCTCGTCGGAATCGGCCCCGCCGCGGGTGTCGGCCAGCACCACCCCCATGACGAGGTCGGGATGGCGGCGGCACATCGCCATCGCCACGTATCCGCCCATGGAGAGCCCGCCGAGCACCGCCCGCGCGATGCCGATCCGTTTGAACATCCGGGCCACGTCGTCGGCCATCTCGTCCAGGGACGGCTCGGCCTCGCCGAGCACCGAACCGCCGAACCCGCGCAGGTCCGGGGTGACGACCCGGAACCGCGCCGCGAGGCCCTCGCGCTGGGCGAGCCACATCGCCGAGGAGAGCGGAAAGGCGTGCAGCAGTACGAGTGGCGTGCCGGCACCCACATCCCTGGCGTAAAGCTGCACGGTCATGGTGGCGCATCCCTCCCCGGTTCTCGAGCCTGAAAACCGCCGTGCACACGGCGGCTAGGCAATCGTCACCCCGTTGAGCGGATTCACGGAGAGGAGTGGCCGTGATCGGCCGTCCCGGTTTAGCCGTCCGTTTTGTCCCATTCGGTGGGGAGCGGATACGCACCAGGGGCCACACGCTTCACTATCTCGTTCAACACCACCCGCACATAGGGTTCACCGACCCACAGATGTTTGGCGCCGTCCACAGCGATCACGTCCGCCTGGGGCACGCGCTTGAAACGTTCACGGGCCTCGGCCGGGCGCAGATAGTCGTCGAACTCGGGGACCAGCGCCACCACCGGCCGGCCGTCTGCGCCCCACGCGTCGAGGTCGGCGTCGGTCGCCCGGTGCAGCGGCGGCGACAGCAGGATCGCGCCCTCGACCAACGGATCACGCCCCCACCTGAGCGCCAGCTCGGTGCCGAACGACCAGCCGAGCAGCCACGGGTGCGGCAGGTCGTGGAACTCGGCGTACTCCAGGGCGGCGGCGACGTCGAACCGTTCGCTCTCGCCCTCGCCGAACTCTCCCTGGCTGGTGCCGTGCACCGAGGTCGTCCCGCGCGTGTTGAACCGCAGCACCGCCACGCCGGCCAGCGCGGGCAGCCGGTAGGACGCCTTGCGCAGCACGTGGCTGTCCATCATTCCCTCGGCC
Organism: Spirillospora sp. NPDC047279; assembly: GCF_040643285.1. Taxonomy (NCBI): domain Bacteria; kingdom Bacillati; phylum Actinomycetota; class Actinomycetes; order Streptosporangiales; family Thermomonosporaceae; genus Spirillospora; species Spirillospora sp. NPDC047279. The sequence continues at coordinate 335,450 of NZ_JBEYUA010000003.1, read as the reverse complement.
GTCGGCAGCGGATGCAGGCAGACCAGGGTCGCCACCGGGGGCCGCTCGGCGGGCAGCGCCAGCTCGCCGATCAGCTCGAGCCCGTCGGAGGTGTGCAGCGTGACGGGCTCGCGCCGGGCGGGCAGGACCGTCGCCGCCCTGATCTCGGACATGGGTCTCCTCGCAGTCAAGTCGGCAAGTCAGGCGGTCAGTACCGGGGGGCGTTGCGCGACCGCTGGATCTTGGGGGCGCGGCGTCCCCGGGCGTTCCAGCACGGCCGGTGCCAGTGCCGCCGGTCGTCGGCCCCGCCGCGCCCGCCGGCGGGCCAGACCACCAGGTGCCCGACGCCGGGCGGGATCTCCTGGTCGCACCCCGGGCAGCGGTAGGCCTTCACCGCGCCGGCCCCGGCGATCGTACGGACGATCCACTCGCCGTCCGCGCCCTCCTCGGTGCTCTGGTCCCAATAAGAACCGCCGCCCGCCTCGGTCTTGGGACCGGAGGCGGGACGGCGGTTCTTGCGCGGGCTCATGAATCCCAGGATAGGAGGCGATCAGCGCAGCGTGCGCCCGGCCGTGACGTGCTCCTCCAGCAGCGGCGCCGGCGACAGCGCGGGCTCGCGGCTCTCGGCGTAGAGGGCGCGCAGCACCGTGACGGCCCGATCGAGACCGAGCCGATCCAGGTCGGCGACCGGACCGGTCGGGTAACCGCACCCCAGCGTCATCGCCGCGTCGATCGAGTCGGCGTCGGCGTATCCGGCGCCGAGCATCGCCGCCGCGTCGTTCAGGTAAGGGAAGCGCAGCGCGTCCACGATGAACCCGGCACGGTCGCGGCAGCGCACGGGCGTGAGGCCCAGCGCGGCGGCGTGCGCGGCGGCCCGGTCGGCCACGTCCGGCCCGGTCGCGACGGTGGCGACGACCTCGGCGAGCGGGCCGCCCGGCTCGGGCAGGTGCAGCCCGACCACGTCGGCGGGGCGCCCGGTCGCCATCGCCGCCTCGATCACCGGGACCGCGGCGGACGTGGTGGCGAGGACGGCGCCGGGCCCGGCGGCCTGAGCGGCCTTCTCCAGGAGGGCCGTGCGCGCCGCGGCGTCGCCGGTCCCGGCCTCGATGATCAGGGCGCAGCCGGCGAGGTCGGTGAGGGCGGACGCGTCATCGGCGAGGTGCCGGACCTCGCCGCCCGCCCCCGCCGCGGCGGCCACGAGCGCGACCGCCTCGGCGCCGTCGCCCAGCACGCCGAGGACGGGCCGCGACGCCTCGGCGTCCGCCGCCTCCGCCTCGGGCGCGGACGTGTCGTAGGAGTAGAAGCCGCGGCCGGTCTTGCGGCCCAGCAGGCCGGCCGTGACCAGCTCGCGCAGCACCGGCGCGGGCGCGTGCCGGCGGTCGCGCGACTCGCGGTAGACGGCCTCCAGCACCTCCAGGCAGGTGTCGAGGCCGATGAGGTCCATCAGGGTGAACGGGCCCATCGGGAGGCCGCCGCCGACCTTCATCGCGGTGTCGATGTCGTCGCGGGTCGCGTGCCCCGAGCCGAGCATCGTCGCGGCCTGGTTGAGGTAGCCGAACAGCAGCCGGTTGGCCACGAACCCGGCCCGGTCGCCTACGGTCACCGGCGTCTTGCCCAGGCCCTCGACCAGGTCGGCCACCCGGGCGACCGCGCCGTCCTCGGTGAGGACCGTGCCGATGACCTCGACCAGCTTCATGACCGGGGCGGGGTTGAAGAAGTGCACCCCGACGATCTTGGCGGGCCGGCCGGTGGTGACCGCGATGTCGGTGACCGACAGGGACGAGGTGTTGGTCGCGAGCACCGCGTCCGCCCGGCAGACCTCGTCGAGGCGCTCGAACACCCGCCGCTTGAGGTCGAGGCGTTCCGGCACCGCCTCGATCACCAGGTCGCAGTCGCCGAGGTCGGCGAAGTCGGTGGACAGCACGATCCGGTCGAGGATCTCGCGCTGCGCCTCCGCGGTGAGCCGGCCGCGCTTGACCGCCCGGCCCGTCGAGCCCTCCAGGTGACCCCGGCCGCGATCCAGCGCCTCCTGGTTGATCTCGATGCCGACGACCGCCAGGCCGCCCCGGGCGAGGACCTCGGCGATCCCCGCTCCCATCGTGCCGAGTCCGACGACTCCGACCTTGCTGAACGAACCACCACTCATGCCTGGCAGTCTCCCAGAACCGCGACCGGCGCCCCGATCGCGGGTACCAGGTCCTGCGTGCGCCTCGGAATCTTCCTTCTCGCGACCCGCTTCCCCGGCGAGTCCGACACCGCCGCCCTCCTCCGTACGGCCGACGCGGCGCTGGCCGCCGAACGGGCCGGATTCGACGACGTGTGGATCGCCGAACACCACTTCATGACGTACGGCGTCTGCCCCTCCGCGATCACCCTCGCCGGGCACCTCCTCGGCAGGACCACCCGGATCCACGTCGGCACCGCCGTCAGCGTCCTGTCCACCCAGCACCCGGTGGCGCTGGCCGAGCAGGCCGCCCTGCTGGCGGCGGTCTCGGGCGGCCGGCTGCGCCTGGGCGTCGGGCGCGGCGGGCCATGGCGCGATCTGGAGGTCTTCGGAACGGGCCTGGCCCGGTACGAGGACGCCTTCGCCGAGTCCCTCGACCTCCTGCTCGCCTGGCTGCGCGGTCCCGAGCGGCTCGGGTGGTCGGGCGAGCACTTCGGCTTCCGCGAGGTCCCCGTCGTTCCGCGTACGGCGGAGCCGCCGCCCGTCACGGTCGCCTGCACCTCTCCCGGGACCGAGCGGATCGCCGCCGCGCGCGGCCTGCCGATGCTGCTCGGCATGCACGTGGGGAACGCCGGCAAGGCGGCCGCGGTGGCCCGGCACGGCGGCGACCCGGCCGCGCACGTCTCCGCTCACCTGGCGCAGGTGGCCGGCTCGCGCGAGGAGGCCGTGGCGATGCTGCTGCGCGAGATGCCCCGCTGGCTCGGCCCGGGCCTCGACGGGTACGTCCCGGTGGACGACCGTCCCCGGCCGGAGCGTGACCCGGTGGCCTACGCGCGGCACCTGTGCGACCTCGGGCACCCGGTCGGGTCGCCCGACGACTGCGCGAGCGCGCTGCTGGAGACGGCCGAACGGACCGGCGTGCGGCACCTCGTCCTGCACGCCGAGGCGGCGGGCTCGCGGGAGGCGACGCTGGAGAACATCGCCCGCCTGGGAGACGAGGTCGTCCCCAGGATCCGCGCGGCCACGACGCCCACCTCAGGGAATCGCTGAAAGTAGCCGTGGGATCACGCAACGGGACGTATGGTCTTTCTCATGCCTGACAGTGATCTCGCACCGACGGACGACTACAAGGATCTTCTGGACTCCATCAGGGAGCTCATCGACGAATACACCCGTTCGCTGCCGGACGACGAGCCCGAGCGGGCCGAATGAGCCGTGGACGTGAGAGGTGCCGGAGGGCCGTCCGGGCGGGCGCCCCTCCGGCACCGCGCGTTCAGCAGTCCCGCAGTTCGGGCGACTGGTTGAGGATCTGCTCCCGCGGCGTCACGAACCGCCGGTAGGCCGCCGAGTCATCGGCCGGGAACACCGCGACCCGGTGGCAGTTCTGGAACGCCAGCTTCACGCCGAAGTAGCGCTCCAGCGTCCCGCGCATGGAGTCGCTGGCCAGGACGCGCAGCAGCTGGCCGCGCGCCTGCTCGTCCGGGGGCGGGGTGTGGTTGTCGGCGAAGTCGCCGCCGTCCACCTGCAGCCGGGCGACGAGCCCGCTGATCATCTCCCAGGCGTACGGGAGCGAGGTACGGATGCAGTCGACGAACGCCGCGTCGTCGATCTCGCCCCGTTGCGCCGTTTCGAGGAGTTCCGGAGTCACGTCAAGGGACATTGCCGAGTCCTTTCACGAGCTGTGACGAACACGCACCACTCGTGACGCTAGGTCGGGCCCCTCCGGAATTCCAGGCCTTGACAGCCACCCTTACATCGGCGATGCCTGGAATGATCGTTCGTCATGGACGATCCGCTCGCGGGGCTGGACGACGTCGACTGGGCGAAACTGCGGCACGCCTACGGCCCGGCGGCGGATGTGCCCGGCCGGCTGCGCGGGCTGCTCGGCTCGGACGACGAGCGGCAGGAGGCCCTCGGGGCGCTCTACGGCAACATCTTCCACCAGGGCACCCGCTACGAGGCGGCCGCGCACGCGGTGCCCTTCCTGCTCGCGCTGCTGGCCGACCCGGCGACGCCCGAGCGCGCCGACCTCCCTTACCTTCTCGTGGCCCTCGCGATCGGCTTCGACGAGTCCCACCTCCCGGACCCGGTCGACATCGAGGGCTGGCGCGGCGAACTGCGCCGGATGCGCGCCGCCGACCCCGCCGAGAAGGACCGCGAGTTCGACGCCTGGGTCGCGGCGGCGCCCGACGAGGCCGAACGGCGCAGCCGCGAGTGGAGCCGGTCGCCGAACGGCTTCCGCGAGGACCTGTGGTTCGCCGAGGGCGCGCTGGCCTCCTACGACGCGGTGCGGGCCGGTACGCCGGTCTTCCTCGACCTGCTCGGCCGGGACGACCCCGGGCTGCGCGCGGGCGGGGCATACGCGCTCGCCTGGTTCCCCGAGGAGGCCGCGGTCTCGGTCCCGGCGCTCCGCGCGCTGGCGGAGGCCGAGACGGTCGCCCCGGTCGCCGCGAACGCCATGGTGGCGCTGGGTCTGCTCGGCGACGGCGACGCCGTCCCGCTGCTCAGGGAACGGCTTGCGGGCGACGACCCGCTCCCGCGCTGGGGCGCCGCCATCGCGCTCGCCCGGCTCGGCCACACCGATCCCGGCGTGGTCGGCGTGCTGGCCTCGGCGGCCGCCGCTCCCCCGGAGCAGGACGACGGCCTCCAGGTCGCGTTCCACGAGAGCGACCTGCGCGGGTACGCGTCCGAGGCCCTGGCGGCCATGCGGGACCCGGCGCCGGAGGCCGTCTCGGCCGTGCTGGAGGGCCTCGCCCGGACCTCCGAGATCTCCGCGTTCCCGATCACGGCGGCGGCGCTGCGGATGACGTTCGGCGAGCCGGGCGCGGCGCCGGCCCCCGCCTTCGCCGAGCTGACCGGCCCGCAGCGGGAGACCGTCATGGCGCTGGCCGGGCTCGACGAGAAGACCTGGCACTGGGTCAACTTCACCGAGATCGTCGAGGCCTGGGGGCTTCCCCGGGACCGCGCCGCGTTCCGTGCCTACGCCGGGCTCTGACCTGCCAGCGTGCGGGCCATCAGCACGTCGTCCACGTACTGCCCGTCGATGCGGAACTCGTCCCGGAGCACCCCCTCGACCGCGAAGCCCGCGGCGGCGTAGAGGCGCTGGGCGGCGGCGTTCCAGCCGAGCACCCGGAGCGTGACCCGGCGGGCGCCCTGCCGCGCGGCCTCCGCGCACGCCGCCTCGACCAGCGCCCGGCCGACCCCGTGGCCGCGCGCGGCGGCGTCGACGGCGAGCCCCTGGATCTGGCGCACATGATCGCCGCAGGGTCCGGGGACCGGCTGGACGATCCTGATGTAGCCGACCACCCGGCCGTCGCGTTCGGCGACCAGGTGCTGCTCGGGCGTGTGCGCGACGTCGAAGAAGTGCCGCCCCTCGGGCGGTTCGGGGAGGACGGCGTGGACCGGCGACCAGGTGCGCCGGTCGAGGTCGGCCAGGACGGCGTCGTCGGCCCGGCGCGCGGTGCGGATCTCGGTCACACGGCTCATTCTGGCGGAGTACGGCGGGTGGGCGGCGGGCACCCCGCGGGCTCACTATGGTGGTGGACCGTGCGTCTCGTTATCGCCCGTTGCAGTGTCGACTATGCCGGCCGGCTCACGGCCCATCTGCCGATGGCCCTCCGGCTCATCCTGATCAAGTCCGACGGATCGGTCAGCATCCATGCCGACGACCGCGCGTTCAAACCGCTCAACTGGATGAACCCGCCGTGCTCGCTGCGCGAGGAGCCGTTCGACGAGAACGGCGCGATCGCCCGCTGGACGGTCACGCACAGCAAGTCGGGCGAGCGGCTGATCCTCACCATCCACGAGATCCAGCACGACTCCAGCCACGAGCTCGGGCTCGACCCGGGGCTGCAGAAGGACGGTGTGGAGGCGCACCTCCAGGAGCTCCTCGCCGAGCACATCACCACGCTGGGCGACGGCTGGACGCTGATCCGCCGGGAGTACCCGACCGCGATCGGCCCGGTCGACATCCTGTGCCGGGACGAGGGCAACGCCACGGTCGCGGTCGAGATCAAGCGGCGCGGCGAGATCGACGGCGTCGAGCAGCTCACCCGCTACCTGGAGCTGCTCAACCGCGACCCGCACCTGGCGCCGGTCCGCGGCATCTTCGCCGCGCAGGAGATCAAGCCCCAGGCCAGGGTGCTGGCGACCGACCGCGGCATCGGCTGCGTGACGCTCGACTATGACGCCCTGCGCGGAATCGAGCACGAGGGCACGCTCTTCTGACCGCCTCGCCGGGGCGTTCTCCGGCATCATGACGTTCATGAGCCTGCATGCCGGTGGCACCTTCGACATCGACCTCTGGGACGCGGCGAAGCCGTACGAGGACGGCGGCGGCATCGCGCTCACCCGGGTCCAGGTCCGCAAGACCTTCCACGGCGACATGGTGGGCGGCAGCACCGCCGAGCTGCTGACGGTGGAGACCCCGGCGGGCCCGGCCGCCTACGTGGGGCTGGAGACGGTGCGCGCCATCCTGCACGGCCGCGAGGGCACGTTCGTGCTCCAGCACAGCGCGGGCGGCGACGAGAACGGCCAGTGGCTGCGGTGGGAGATCGTGGCGACGTCCGGCACCGGCGAGCTGGCCGGCATCCGGGGCCGGGGCACGATCGAGGTGACGCCGGGCGGCGGGCACTCCTGGACGCTCGACTACGCGCTCGACTGAGTAATCTTCAGGGCATGCCCCCGGCGACCACCGACACCACACGGGAACGGATCATCGACGCGGCCGAGGAGTGCTTCGGCCGGTTCGGCGTGGCCAAGACCACGGTCGAGGACATCGCGGCCGCCGCCGGGCTCTCCCGGGCGACGGTCTACCGCAGCGTCACCGGGGGCCGCGACGAGCTGATCCTGGCCGTGGTGCTGCGCGACCTCGGCCGGTTCCTCGACCGGCTGAGCGAGCGGCTCCGGCACGCGAAGTCGGTGCCCGACGCGATCGTCGAGGGCACGCTGGACGCGGTGGCGTTCGTCAGCGCCGAGCCGACGGTGGCGCAGTTCCTGGTGCCGGAGGCGGCCGGGCACATGCAGGCGGCCGTGGCGGGGGCGGCCGAGCACGTGCTCGACCTCTGCTGCGACTACGTCCGGCCCTACTTCGACCTGGCCCAGCGGGAACGGCGGCTGCGGGCGGACATCGAGGTCGAGGGCACGGTGGAGTTCCTCTTCAGGATCATCACATCGCTGATCGTGATGGACCGGGAGCGGCCGGACGAGGGCACCCGCCACTTCCTGCGGACGTACGTGGTGCCCGTCATCGCCGGGCCCTGACACGAGGCATGCCCGCGACCCGGTAGCGTCATGATCGAGGCCGGTCGGGCCGCCAGGTAACGAGAGGGACGAGCAATGGGTTCGGTACACCAGATGAGGGGACGCTCGGCGGTCTCCCCCAGCCCGGTGTTCCTCGCCATCGTGGCGGCGACCATCGTGTTCGGCCTGATGACGTGGCGGTACGGCGGCACCATCGAGACCAAGTTCAGCCTCTCGCGCGTCTCGGTGTTCGGCTTCGTCCTGGCGGCCTGGGTGTTGTCGTTGTGCCTGCACGAGTTCGGGCACGCCTACCTGGCCTACAAGTCGGGCGACCACAGCGTCGCGACGCGCGGCTACCTCACGCTCAACCCGATGAAGTACGGCGACGTCACGCTGAGCTTCCTGATCCCGGTGCTGTTCATCCTGCTGGGCGGCATCGGCCTGCCCGGCGGCGCGGTCTGGATCGACCGGCACGTGATCCCGGGCCGGATCCGGCACAGCCTGATCTCGGCCGCGGGGCCGCTGTCCAACGTGATCTTCGCGGTGATGCTGGTGGCGGTCTACCGCAACTTCGCCTCGGCCGAGCACGGCGTCTTCTGGTTCGCGATGGCGTTCCTGATCTACCTTCAGGTGACCGCCGCGATCCTCAACCTGCTGCCGATCCCGGGCCTGGACGGGTTCGGGATCCTGGAGCCCTACCTGCCGCGGCGGTGGGTCGACCAGGCCAACCAGTACGGCGGCTACATCTTCCTCGCCCTGATCGCGTTGTTGTGGGTCAAGCCGATCAACGAGGCGTTCTTCAACGTCGTGCACAACGTCACCGACGCGCTCGGCGTGAGCGAGATGGCCATCCAGGTCGGCCTGGGCCTCTTCCGCTTCTGGTCCGACTAGCCCAAAATGGGCGGCAGATGGACGAAGAGACCGCTACCACCTCCCGCCCCGCCTGGCTGCGCGGCCACATGGCCCCGGTGCCCGACGAGATCGACGCCGTCGGCCTGGAGATCACTGGCACGCTGCCGCCCGCGCTGAACGGGCGTTACTTCCGCAACGGCCCCAACCCGCTGCCCGGCCAGGACTCCGGCCACTGGTTCACCGGCCACGGCATGATCCACGGGGTGCGCCTGCGCGACGGCCGCGCCGAGTGGTACCGCAACCGGTGGGTGCGCACCCGGGCGTTCACCGACGACGCCCCGTTCGTCGACGGCGACTTCGTGATCGACCGCGCCGCGGCCCGGGCCAACACGCACGTCATCGCGCACGCGGACCGGATCCTCGCGCTGATCGAGGTGGGGTTCCCCTACGAGCTGACGCCCGAGCTGGAGACGGTCGGGGCCTGCGACTTCGGCGGGGCCCTGAGCGGTGGGATGACCGCCCACCCGAAGGAGGACCCGGTCACCGGGGAGCTGCTGTTCTTCGGCTACGGCTTCACCCCGCCCTACCTCACCTATTACCGCCTGTCGGCGGACGGGCGGCTGGTCGAGAGCCGGGAGATCGTGGTGCCCGGGCCGACGATGATGCACGACTTCGCGATCACCGAGCACCACGTGGTCTGGCTCGACCTGCCGGTCGTGTTCGACCTGGAGCTGGCGGGCGGCGGCATGCCGTACCGCTGGGACGACGCGTACGGGGCGCGGATCGGCGTCATGCCGCGCCACGGTGACGGCGCGGTCCGCTGGTTCGAGGTGGACCCCTGCTACGTCTTCCATGTCGGCAACGCCTACGAGGACGCCCGGGGCCGGGTGGTCGTCGACGGCGCCCGCTACTCCCCGGACGGCTTCACCGCGGCCTGGTACGAGGTCGGCGGATCCAACCGGCCCCCCGGCGGCTCGGTGCGGGCCGTCGCCGGCGCCGGCCGGGCGGCGCTGCACCGCTGGACGCTCGACCCGGCGTCCGGGAGGGCCTCCGAAGAGCCGCTCGACGACCGGGGCGTGGAGTTCCCGACGCACGACGAGTCGCGCACCGGCCGCGACCACCGCTTCCTCTACACGGTGGCGGAGGGCGCGATCGTGAAGTACGACGTACGTTCCGGGACGTCGCGAGCGCTGGAGTTCGGCCCCGACGTGACGCCCGGCGAGGCCGTCTTCGTCCCGGACGGCGACGGCGGCGGGGGCGGCGAGGACGAGGGATGGCTGCTCTCGATCATCTCCGACCGGGACGGGCACGGGTCGGAACTCCTCGTCCTCGACGCGTCCGACCTCTCGTTCACCGCCACCGTCCACCTGCCGCGCCGCGTTCCGGCAGGGTTCCACGGGAGCTGGATCCCGGACGCCTGAGTCTCGTCGCCACGACCTCCGGCCTAAGGTGGTTTACTAAGCGGTATCTCATGCAAGCGAGTACTTACTGAGCTCGCCGAATCGGTCCCTTTCCGGGAGGTCCTCATGTCCGTGGCCACGGAGAAGAGCAGCAGCAGCTTCGCCTCGCTCAACCCGGCGACCGGCGAGGTGGTGGCCGAGCATCCGGTCCACGACGAGCAGGCGGTCGGCACGGCCGTCGAGCGGGCGCGCGACGCCGCCGAGTGGTGGCAGGCGCTCGGCTGGAAGGAACGGCGGCTGCGGCTGCTCAACTTCAAGGGCTCGCTCACCCGCAACCTCAACCGCGTCGCCGAGCTCATCCACCAGGAGACCGGCAAGCCGGTCCAGGACGCCCAGCTCGAAACGATCATGGCGATCACGCACATCGACTGGGCCGCCCGCAACGCCCAGAAGGTCCTCGGCCCGCGCAACGTCTTCCCGGGCATGGTCGCGATCAACCAGAAGTGCGTGCTGGAGTACCAGCCGCTCGGCGTGGTCGGCGTCATCGGGCCGTGGAACTACCCGATCTTCACCCCGATGGGCTCGATCGCCTACGCGCTCGCCGCCGGCAACGCGGTGGTCTTCAAGCCGTCGGAGTACACCCCCGGCATCGGCGTGCTGCTGGCCGAGCTCTTCGCCGCCGTGGTGCCCGAGCGCCCGGTCTTCCAGGTCGTCACCGGCCTCGGCGCGACCGGCGGCGCCCTCGCCTCCCACCCGGGGGTGGGCAAGGTCGCGTTCACCGGCTCGGCCCGCACCGCCAAGAAGGTCATGGCCGCCTGCGCCGCGAACCTCACCCCGATCGTGGCCGAGTGCGGCGGCAAGGACGCCTGCATCGTCGACGCCGACGCCGACCTGGCCGCCGCCGCCGACGCCGCGCTCTGGGGCGCGATGTCCAACGCCGGGCAGACCTGCATCGGCGTCGAGCGCATCTACGTCGTCGACAGCGCCTACGACGCGTTCCTCGGCGAGCTGACCGCCAAGGCCAAGGACCTGCGCCCCGGCTTCGACCGCGAGGCCGCGTACGGCCCGATCACGATGCCCGGCCAGCTCGAGATCATCGAGCGCCACATCCAGGACGCCCTGGCCAAGGGCGGCAAGGCCGTCGTCGGCGGCGCCGAGTCGGTCCGCAAGCCCTACGTCGAGCCGGTCGTGCTGACCGACGTGCCGGACGACTCCTCCGCCGTCTGCGAGGAGACCTTCGGCCCGACCATCACCGTCCACCGGGTCAAGGACCTCGAGGAGGCCCTCGAGAAGGCCAACCGGACCAGCTACGGCCTGGCCGGCACGATCTTCTCCGGCAACAAGGCCCGCGCGATGGACATCGCCCGCCGCATGCGCTCGGGCATGACCTCCATCAACGCGTTCGCCGCGTTCGCCCAGGTCGCCGCGCTGCCCTTCGGCGGCGTCGGCGAGTCGGGCTTCGGCCGCATCCACGGCGCCGACGGCCTGCGCGAGTTCACCCGGCCCAAGGCGATCACCCGCCAGCGCTTCGCCATCCCGGGCAACCTCACCTCGTTCTCCCGTACGGAGAAGGAGATGGCGCGCATCCTGCAGATGGTCACCATGCTTCACGCCAAGCACTACAAGCGCTGACAGTCGCTGTTTGCAACCTTGATGCAACGCTGCGTACTCCACCATGTCTGGTGTCGGACAAGGAGGGGACACACGGGCACCTCCATGGCCGCGCCGGCGCCGTCGAGCGCCGGCTCCGGCGCGGCCACCCGCCTTCGCAGGCGGCCTAGGGCGCCCCTAGGACGGCTTAGACGATCTAGGCCGTCCTAGGCGGCATAGATAGGGCTTAGTCCCCATGTGGGAGGCAGGGCCTTAGCGCGAACCTTGAGTCTGTCGGGCCGAACGGGTCGGACCGGCAGGACCGAGGAGAACGCCATGTTGCACCCCGACTTTTCCCGAGCGATCGTCGCCGACCGCGTACGCCGGCTGCGCGCCGAGGCCAAGGCCGACCGGAGGGCCGCCAAGGCCCGCAAGCGGTGACGGCCGGTGGCCACCGGTGACCGGGAACCACCCGGTCGTCGCACCGAGATGAGACCCGAGAGACCCCCGTCCACACGGACGGGGGTCTTTCCGTTGTACGGGGGCCTCCCGGCGCGGGGTCAGTGGCGGTGCCACCAGGCGGCCGTGTCGGGCGGCAGCACCAGGCAGTCGCCCTCGCGATCGATCGGCTCGCTGCTCAGCAGGAGTGGGCCGTACGCGGCGATGCGGGCGGTGCGGTCGCCGAGGTTGACCGCGCACCCCAGGGTTCCGCGCGCGAAGACCAACGTGCCGGGCGGCCCCTGCAACCACTCCAGGTCCAGGGCGGGGTGGGCGCGCCTGATGCGGAGTGCCTGCCGGTACAGGTTGAGGACCGATCCCGGGTCGGCGGACTCGGCCTCGACCGTGAGGTCACGCCACCCGGGCGGCTGCGGCAGCCAGCTCCGCCCGCTCGTGAAGCCGAACGGCGGCTCGGTGCCCTCCCAGGGCATCGGGACGCGGCACCCGTCCCTGCCGTCGCCGCGCTTGCGCCTCGGGTCCCGCTGGACCTCCTCGGGGAGGTCCGCCTCGGGCAGGCCGAGCTCCTCTCCCTGGTAGACGTACGCCGAGCCCGGGAGCGCGAGCGTGAGGAGGGCGGCGGCGCGAGCACGCCTGAGGCCCGTCTCGCCGCCGCCGTACCGCGTGACGTGGCGCCGCACGTCGTGGTTGGAGAGCACCCACGTCGCCGGGGTCGTGGAGTTCTCGACGACGTCGCGCAGCGCGGCCGCGGACCAGGGCGCCTTGAGGTAGTGGAAGTTGAACGCCTGGTGCAACTCGTCGGGACGGGTGTAGGCGGCGAGGCGTTCGAGCGTCGGGGCCTGCGCCTCGGCCACGGCGACCCGGTCGCCCTCGTAGGAGTCCAGGACGCGGCGGAAGCCGCGATGGATCTCGTGCACGCCGTCCTGGTCGAAGTAGGGCAGCACGGCGTCCTCGTGCCGGCGCTTCTCACTCTGCGCGGTGAAGCCCACGTCGGGCAGCCCGGGAGCCTTGACCATGCCGTGCGCCACGTCGACGCGGAAGCCGTCCACGCCGAGGTCCAGCCAGAAGCGCAGGACGTCCTCGAACTCCTCCCGGACCTCCGGGTTCTCCCAGTCGAGGTCCGGCTGCGCGGGGTCGAACAGGTGCAGGTACCACGACCCGTCCGGCACGCGCGTCCACGCGGGGCCGTCGAAGACCGACTCCCAGTCGTTGGGCGGCCCGTCGCCGCGGCCCTCGCGGAAGATGTAGCGGGCACGTTCCGGCGCCGCCGGATCGGCCAGCGCGGCCTGGAACCACGGGTGCCGGTCCGAGGTGTGGTTGGGCACCGCGTCCACGATGATCCGCAGGTCGTGGGCGTGCGCCTCCTTGATCAGGGCGCGGGCGTCCTCCAGCGTCCCGAACAGCGGGTCCACGTCGCGGTGGTCGGCCACGTCGTACCCGAAGTCGGCCATCGGGGACGGGTAGAACGGGGTGAGCCACAGCGCGTCCACGCCGAGCTCGGCGAGATAGGGCAGCCGCTCGCGGATCCCCGGCAGGTCCCCGACGCCGTCACCGTCGGAGTCGGCGAAGCTGCGCACGTACACCTGGTAGATGACCGCGCTCCGCCACCAGCTCTCCCCGGTCGGATCCCTCTCCGCGTCCCTCTCCGTACCCCTCGTCACTTCTCCCCCGCTCGTCGCACCGGCACCGAAAGATCACCATGCTAAGGCCGCCGCGACGCCGATCTGAGGCGTCTCGGACGAGGGATAGGGCGTCGTCCCCATGTGGAGGGCGCGGCCTTAGCGCGAACCTTGCGATGTCGGGCCGAACGGGTCGGCCGGACGGGAACCGAGGAGAACACGATGTCGCACGACCGGCGCCCGGAGAAGCCGCCGCCCGGCTGCCGCACTCCGAAGAAGCCCCCGTCGCCTCGCGCGGCGGGGGCCTCGTCGTGACCCGGCTCGGCGGGCCCTCCCTCGTCAGGCGAGGGGGGCGCGGCCGCGGATGAGGTCGGCGGCGCGTTCGGCGATCGCGATCGTCGGCGCGTTGGTGTTGCCGCGCGGGACGGTCGGCATGACGGAGGCGTCGACCACCCGCAGGCCCTCCACGCCGCGCACCCGCAGCTCCGGGTCGCAGACCGCGTCGTCGCCGCCCATCGCGCAGGTGCTCGTCGGGTGGAAGAGCGTGGCGCACTCCCGGCGGACGAAGTCCTCGATCGCGGCGTCGTCGTCGACCTGCTCGCCGGGCGCCCACTCGCCGCCGGCCAGCGCGGCCAGCGGCCCGGTGGCGGCGATCTCTCGGGCCTGGCGCACCCCCGCGACGAGGATGTCGAGATCCGCCTTGTCTGCCAGGTAGGCCGGGTCGATCAGCGGCTTGGCGTGCGGGCTGGCCGAACGCAGCGTCAGGGCGCCCCGGCTGCCGACGGCCACGGCGGTGACGAAGACCGACACCGCGCGCTCGGTCGACTCGACGAGCCCCTGGTTGACGAACGGCGTGGGCAGCACGTGGTACTGGAGGTCGGGGGCCGGCAGGCCCTCGGTGGTGCGGACGAAGCCGCCCGCCTCGGCCACGTTGGACGCGTACGGGCCGCGGCCCAGCGCCTGCCAGAGGGCGAAGGCGCGCGCGTTGGCGAGCTCCCACAGCGCCTTGTGCCGGGGCGTGGCGAACATGACGTTCACGAACGGGTGGTCCTGGAGGCCCCGGCCCACCGGCGAGTCGGCGACCACGTCGATGCCGTGCTCGCGCAGGTGGTCGGCGGGGCCGACGCCGGAGAGCATGAGCAGCTGCGGGCTGTTGATCGCGCCGCCGGACAGGACGACCTCGGCTTCGGCGCGCGCCTCGACCGACTCGCCGCGGGCCTCGTAGGCGACACCGGCCGCCCGGCCGTTCTCGATCAGCACGCGGGTGACGAGGGCGTCGGTGACCACGGTCAGGTTGGGCCGGTCCAGCGCCGGGCGCAGGTAGCCGACGGCCGTCGACCAGCGCTTGCCGCGCTTGTGGGTGACCTGGTAGAAGCCGACGCCGTCCTGCTCGGGCCCGTTGAAGTCGTTGTTGGCCGCCAGGCCGTACGCCTTGGCCGACTGCACCCACGCCCGGCTCAGCGGGTGCTTGTAGCGCAGGTCCTCGACGCGGAGCGGGCCGCCGATTCCGTGCAGGTCGGTCTCGCCGCGCTGCTGGTCCTCGGCCCGCCGGAAGTAGGGCAGGAGCTGGTCGAAGCCCCAGCCGTCACAGCCGTGGGCGTCGCGCCAGGTGTCGTAGTCGTACCGGTGCCCGCGAATGTAGATCATCGCGTTGGTGGAGGAGCTGCCGCCCAGCGTGCGCCCGCGCGGCCAGTAGACGGTGCGGCCCCGGGCGTGCTCCTGGGGCACAGTGTCGTAGTTCCAGTCGAACGGCCCCTTGATCAGCGAGGCCACCGCGGCCGGGATGTGGATCTCCGGCGCCTCGTCCGGCGGGCCCGCCTCCAGCAGCAGCACCTTGGTGCCCGGGTCCTCGCTCAGCCGGGCCGCCAGCACGCAGCCCGCGCTGCCCGCCCCCACGATGATGTAGTCGTACACGACTGCCTCCGGGTTTTCGCACCGCCCACCGAAAAGTATGCAAGACCCTACCGAACATAGTTCTGATCGGGTCCGTCGTAGGGTGGCGTTCATGGCGAAGAACAGGGAGACCCCGGTCGTACTGTCCCGTATCTACACCCGTACCGGCGACGACGGCACGACCGCCCTCGGCGACGCCTCCCGCGTCGGCAAGAACGATCCGCGCCTGGCCGCCTACGCCGACGTCGAGGAGGCCAACGCCGCCATCGGCGCCGCGCTCGCCCTCGGCTCCCTGCCCGAGGCCCTGGTCACGCTGCTGACCCGCGTCCAGAACGACATGTTCGACGTCGGCGCCGACCTGTGCGCCCCGCACATGGCCGAGCCCGCCTATCCGCCGCTGCGGGTCGACGGCTCCTACGTCGACTTCCTGGAGGCCGCCTGCGACGAGCACAACGCCGGTCTGGAGCCCCTGCGCAGCTTCATCCTCCCCGGCGGCGCCCCCGGGGCCGCCCTGCTCCACGTGGCGCGCACGGTCACCCGGCGGGCCGAACGTTCCGCCTGGGCGGCGATCGAGGCCCACGGCACCGCGCCGGACGAGGGCGGCGTCAACCCGGCCACCGCGCGTTACCTCAACCGCCTGTCCGATCTGCTGTTCATCCTGTGCCGGGTCGCCAACGCCGGTCACGGCGACGTCCTCTGGAAGCCGGGCGGCGAACGGTAGGGATAACCCCACCAAGAAGATTCCCGTCCGCCTCCTGGCTCGGCCCGGCGCCCGCGAGCGAAGCTGAGAACCGTACGGGGAGACCGGGCGAGGTGGCGGGAGACGGACGTGAAGACGCTGACGGGCACGATGGCCCTGGCCGGAGCGGCGGTGTCGGCGCTTGCGCTGAGCGGCTGCTCCGTCGATCTCGACGCCGGCGAGAAGCACGAGAACCGGTCGTACCAGATCACCCAGAAGGTCACCTCGATCAAGGTGACCTCCGACGTCGGCAAGGTCGAGGTGGTCGGCACGGACGCCGCCGTCGTCAAGGTGGCCGAGCGCCTGACCTGGACGAGCGAGCACCGCAAGCCCAAGCCGTCGCACGGCGTCGCGGGCGGGACGCTCACGCTGGGCGCCAAGTGCGAGGGCAACGTGATCGGGTTCAGCAGCTGCGGCGTGGCCTACCGCGTCGAGGTGCCGCGCGGCACCTCGCTCGACCTGCACAACGACGACGGCGCCCTCAAGGTGAGCGGGCTGCGCGGCGCGGTCCGGCTGAGCACCGACACCGGCTCGATCACGGCCACCGGCCTGGAGGCCTCGTCCCTGTTCGCCAGGACGGGCGACGGCTCGATCAGGCTCAACGGCCGCGCGGCGAACGCCGAGCTGCGCACCGACACCGGCTCCATCAAGGGCGACGGCCTCAACGTCGACCGGCTCACCGCCCATACCGGCGACGGGACGATCAACGTCAGGTTCACCGCCCCGCCCGGCTCGGTGGACGCCACCACCGACACCGGCTCGGTCGAGCTGGCCGTCCCCACCGGCGAGCCGTACGCCATCAGCCTCAAGGCCGACACCGGCTCCCTCGACGTCGACGCCGCGGTGCGCCGCGACGACGCCGCGCCCCGCAAGATCAAGGTGCGGACCGGCGACGGCAGCGTCGACGTCCGCCCTGCCTGAACGGACCGCCTGAACGGACCGCCTGAACGGGCCCCTCCAGCACGAACGGCGTGCCGCTCCCCCGGGATGATCCGGGAGGGCGGCACGCCGTCCGACCTGCTCTTCAGGCAGCGGGCGGGCCCGGTCAGCGGACCAGGCGGCCGCCCTTCCAGTCGAACGACCGGGTGGCCGCCGCCTTGGCGGCGATCCGGGCCTGGCCGTTCACCGGCAGCGTGCTGAAGGCGAACTTCTGGGTCGCGAACGCGGCCGCGTCGGCCATCTGGTCGAGACCCGTCCAGTCGATGTTCTTCATGGTGTCGCACGCGGCGTGGTAGCAGGGGTCGTAGGCCTTGCCGGCCTCACCGCCGTACCAGGCGACCTGCTCGGCGGTCTTGATGCCCTCGGCGCCGCTGAAGAGGCCGCCGGCCGGGATGCCGACCTCGATGAACGGCCCGTAGTCCGAGCGGCCGTCGAAGGCGGTCGGCTCGGACTTCAGGCCGAGCTTGCCGAAGTAGTCCACGAAGGTCTTCTCGATGGCGCCCGAACCGGCGGGCGGGTTGGTGCCCGAGCCCATCGAGTCGTCGCCGTCGTAGACGAACCGCGCGAAGTTGACCGAGCCGAGCATGTCGAAGTTGAGGTTCAGCGCGATCTTGTCCCGCTGCGCCGGCGTCAGGCTGCCGACGTAGTGGTAGGCGCCGACCAGGCCGGACTCCTCGGCGGCCCACCAGGCGAAGCGGACCTTGTTCTTGAGGTTCTTCTTGCCCAGCTTGTCGATGTTCTGCGCCATGGTCAGGATGGCGGCCGAACCGGAGCCGTTGTCGTTGATGCCCGGGCCCTCGGCGACGCTGTCCAGGTGCGCGCCGACGACGACCACGTTGTTCGGGTCGCCCCACGTGCTCTCGGCGATCACGTTCTGGACCGGCTTCGGCGTGTTGGTGACCTCGGTCTTGACGCGGACCTGCAGCGTCTTGGCCTCGGCCGGGGTGCGCAGCTCGGTGCCGATCTTGTACGTGGTGCCGATGACCGGGATGGGAGCGGGCTTGTCCAGGCCGAACACCGCCGGGGTGTCCACCGGCACGTCCGGGCCCTGGCGCTGGTAGATGATCACAGCGCCGGCGCCCGCGGCGACGGCCAGGTTGACCTTGTCGACGAACGCGCAGGTGCCGCGGCGGATCAGGGCGATGTCGCCCTTCTGGATGCCCTCGAAGTCGGCGGCCTCGCAACCGCTGTGACCGGCGGGGCCCTGGTCGCCGCCCAGGTCGACCGGGAAGACGTTGGCCGTCACGTCGCCGCTGCCGGAGTACTCCCAGGTGCCGTACTCCTCGTCGGCCTTGTAGGCCTGCTGGGCCGGCGCGACCTGCTCGAAGGCGCCCGGACCGTCCTGCTTGAAGACCCAGAACGGGACGGTCTGGGTCTTCGGCTCGAGGCCGGCCTTCTTGAGCTCGTTGACGACGTACTTCACCGAGATGTCGTACCCCGCGAGACCCGACTTGCGGTTGCCGCCGTTGTAGTCGGAGATCGTCTTGAGGTTGACCAGGTGCCGCTTCATCGCGTTGACCGTGACCAGCTTGGCGAGGTCCGGTTTCGCGGCCGCCTCGGCGGTCGGCGCGGTGACCAGGGAGACCGCAAGGATCGCAGCGGCTCCCATAGCGAACTTACGCAATATCCGCTCCTGTTTGGGGGAATGGCGGGGGGTTTATGCGTGATCTTGCAATTTCGTCACAAGAGTCACGCCGCCACAAGAGCGGTCGCTATGACAGTTGAGTCTCAGTTGTAACAAGGAGGTAAGGCGCCGACTCCCGGTCAGGCCACGGTCACGGTTCGTGTTGCGGGATGTCGACCGGGAAGCCGGGGGGCGCGGCCTCCAGCCACGACAGGAAGCCGGTCAGCGCGGAGGGGCTCATCGCCAGCTCCGCGGTCAGGTCGCCGTCCCGCACCTCGATGACGGTAACGTCCGGGAGCAGGCCGGCGGCCTCCTCGCCCTCGGGCCTGCGGCGCCCGGACACGACGAGGCCCCGGCGGTGAATCACCTGCCGGGGCCTGCGGCGGAAGCCGAACACACGGTGCCAGTTGAGCACGTCGCCTTTGTAGCGGCCGATGCCGAGCCGCCAGGCGCCGGGGGCGCGCGTCTCCCCGTTCTGGGAGAGGACGCGCAGGCTGCACTCCACCGCGCCGCCACCGCGGACGAACAGCCAGCGTCGTACGGTCATGCCGACGAACAGGAGTGCCACCAGCAGAACGACGGCGGCGAGCACCCCGCCCACATCAAGTGCCAGGTGCCCGCCCAAGTCCCCCTGCCCGTTCTCGGCTAAGCCTCGTGCCCGGCGGCGCGCAACCGCGCCCGGGCCCGCCGTTCGGCCGTGGAGTCCTCCTCGGCCGCCGACTGCGCGGACTGCAGGTCCTGCCGGGCGGCCGACACGTCGACCTCGCTGCCCAGCACGGCCTGTTCGGCCAGGACCGACACCTCGTCGTCGGCGATCGAGAAGAAGCCGCTGCCGACCATGGCGGAGATCATCTCACCGCCGTCGGCCGGTTCGATCTTGACCACACTACCGTCGAGGAGGACACCCAGCACGGGGGCGTGGCCCGGCATGATGCCGAGCTGGCCCTCGATGGTCTGGGCGACCACCATCTTGGCCTCGCCGGCCCAGACCTCACGCTCCGGTGAGACCAGGCCGACCTTCAGGGTTGCCACGTGTCAATCCTCCGAATACTGGAGCGGATCCGGCGGGGTCCGGGCGGTCCGCGACGCGGACCTGCGCCCGGGACCCCGTCGGAGCGGACTACTTCTCCAGCTCCTTGGCCTTCTTCTCGACATCCTCGATGCCGCCGCACATGAAGAACGCCTGCTCCGGGATGTGGTCGTACTTGCCCTCGGCGATCGCCTTGAAGGAGGCGATCGTCTCGTCCTTGGGAACGGTCACACCGGGCTGGCCGGTGAACTGCTCGGCCACGTACATCGGGTGCGACAGGAAACGCTCGATGCGCCGCGCCCGGTTGACGGTGACCTTGTCCTCTTCGGAGAGCTCGTCGATACCGAGGATCGCGATGATGTCCTGCAGTTCCTTGTACTTCTGCAGGATCCGCTTCACCTCCTGGGCGACGCCGTAGTGCTCGGCCCCGAGGATCTGCGGGTCCATGATCCGCGAAGTCGAGTCGAGCGGGTCCACCGCCGGGAAGATGCCCTTCTCGGAGATGGACCGCGAGAGCGTCGTGGTCGCGTCGAGGTGGGCGAACACGGTGTGCGGCGCCGGGTCGGTGATGTCGTCCGCGGGAACGTAGATCGCCTGCATCGAGGTGATCGAGTGACCGCGGGTCGAGGTGATGCGCTCCTGGAGCACGCCCATCTCGTCGGCCAGGGTGGGCTGGTAGCCCACGGCCGAGGGCATGCGGCCCAGCAGGGTCGACACCTCGGAACCGGCCTGGGTGAAACGGAAGATGTTGTCGATGAACAACATCACGTCCTGCTGCTGCACGTCACGGAAGTACTCGGCCATGGTCAGGCCGGACAGCGCGACGCGGAGACGGGTGCCCGGGGGCTCGTCCATCTGGCCGAAGACCAGGGCGGTGTCCTTGAGGACGTCCGCCTCGTCCATCTCCACCCAGAGGTCGTTGCCCTCACGGGTGCGCTCGCCGACGCCGGCGAACACCGAGGTGCCGCCGAAGTTGCGGGCGACGCGCCGGATCATCTCCTGGATGAGGACGGTCTTGCCCACGCCCGCGCCGCCGAACAGGCCGATCTTGCCGCCCTTGACGTACGGGGACAGCAGGTCGATGACCTTGATGCCGGTCTCCAGCATCTCGGTCTTCGACTCGAGCTGGTCGAAGGCCGGGGCCTTGCGGTGGATGCCCCAGCGCTCGCTGACCTCGAGGGAGGCGGTGGGCACGTCCAGGGTCTCGCCCAGGGCGTTCCACACGTGGCCCTTGGTCACGTCGCCGACCGGCACCGAGATCGGGCCGCCGGTGTCGCTGACGGCCGCGCCGCGCACCAGGCCGTCGGTCGGCTGCATGGAGATGGCGCGGACCAGGTTGTCGCCGAGGTCCTGCGCGACCTCGAACGTCAGGGTCTTGTCCTCGCCGCCGAGGCTGACGTTGGCGTGCAGCGCGTTGTAGATGCCCGGGATGGCGTCGGCGGGGAACTCCACGTCGACGACCGGGCCGATGATCCGGACGACACGCCCGGTGGCGGTCGCCGTTTCTACCTGTGCAGTCATTCTTACTCCCCGCCAGAATCGGCGAGCGCGTCAGCGCCACCGACGATCTCGCTGATTTCCTGGGTGATCGCCGCCTGCCGCGCCTGGTTCATCTGGCGCGTGTAGACCCCGATCAGTTCGTTGGCATTGTCGGTGGCCGACTTCATCGCGCGGCGCCGCGAGGCGTGCTCGGAAGCGGCCGACTGGAGCAGCATGTGGAAGATGCGGCTCTCGATGTAGTTCGGCAGCAGCAGGTCGAGCGCGGCCTCGGCGGACGGCTCGAAATCGTACGCCGGCGGCACCTGGCCGGAGCTCGTCTCCTCGATGTCGAGCGGCAGCAGCCGGCGGACCTGCACCTGCTGCGTCAGCATCGAGACGAACTCGGTGTAGACCACGTGGATCTCACCGACGCCGCCCTCGGCGTCCGTCTTGAGGAAGTCGGCCGCCAGGCGGCGGCCGATCCGCTCGGCGTCGGCGAACTGGGGCCGGTCGCTGAAACCGGTCCAGTCGGCCTCGATGTCACGGCCACGGAACCGGTACCAGGTCAGCGCCTTGTTGCCGACGATGTAAGGGAGCGGCTGCTTGCCCTGCTCCCGCAGCCCCTTGATCAGTCCTTCGGCCTCACGGATCACGTTGGCGTTGTAGCCGCCGCAGAATCCGCGGTCGCTCGTGACGATCAGCACGGCGGACCGGGAGTCCTCCGGCTGCTCCTTGAGCAACGGGTGGTCGATGCTGACGTTGTGGCTGACCAGGGCGGTGATCGCCTGCGTGATCTGGTCGGTGTACGGCTTGGACGCCGCCACCGCGTTCTGGGCCTTGACGATGCGCGAGGTCGCGATCATCTCCTGGGCCCGGGTGATCTTCGCAGTCGACTTCACCGACCTGATCTGCTGCCGGAGTTGGCGAAGCTGTGCGGGCATCGCCGATCAGTCCTTCTTCGTGACGCGGGTGATCTTCTCCTGCTCGACGTCCTCGTCACCCTTGGCCGCGATGCTCGGGTCGTCCTCGCCGAGGAGGTCGCCGGCGCTCGTCTCGAAGCCCTTCTTGAACTCCGTGATGGCGTCCTTGAGGGTCGTCAGGCCGTCGTCGGAGAGCTTGCCGGTCTCCCGGATGGAGGTCAGCAGGCCGTCGTGGTTGCGCACGACGTACTCGAGGAAGTCGGTCTCGAAGCGGCGGACGTCCTCGACCGGGACGTCGTCGAGCTCACCGGTCGTGCCGGCCCACACCGAGACGACCTGCTTCTCGACGGGGAACGGCGAGAACTGCGGCTGCTTGAGCAGCTCGACCAGGCGGGCACCGCGGTCCAGCTGGGCGCGGGAGGCCGCGTCCAGGTCGGACGCGAAGGCGGCGAACGCCTCCAGGTCACGGAACTGCGAGAGCGCCAGGCGGAGCGTGCCGGCGACCTGCTTCATGGCCTTGATCTGCGCGGAACCACCGACTCGGGAGACGGAGATACCGACGTTGATGGCCGGCCGGACGCCCTGGTTGAACAGGTCGGTCTCCAGGAAGCACTGGCCGTCGGTGATGGAGATGACGTTGGTCGGGATGAACGCCGAGACGTCGTTGCCCTTGGTCTCGATGATCGGCAGACCCGTCATCGAGCCGGCGCCCAGGTCGTCGGAGAGCTTCGCGCAACGCTCCAGGAGCCGCGAGTGCAGGTAGAAGACGTCACCCGGGTAGGCCTCACGGCCCGGCGGGCGACGCAGGAGCAGCGACACGGCGCGGTAGGCCTCGGCCTGCTTCGACAGGTCGTCGAAGACGATCAGGACGTGCTTGCCCTGGTACATCCAGTGCTGGCCGATCGCGGACCCGGTGTAGGGGGCGATGTACTTGTAGCCCGCGGGCTCGGAGGCGGGCGCGGCGACGATCGTGGTGTACTCCAGCGCACCGGCCTCTTCGAGGGTGCGGCGCACGTTGGCGATCGTGGAGCCCTTCTGGCCGATGGCGACGTAGATGCAGCGGACCTGCTTCTTCTCGTCGCCGGAGAGCCAGTTCTCCTTCTGGTTGATGATGGTGTCGATGCAGACCGTGGTCTTGCCGGTCTGCCGGTCACCGATGATCAGCTGCCGCTGGCCACGGCCGATCGGCGTCATCGAGTCGATGGCCTTGATGCCGGTCTGCAGCGGCTCGCCCACCGACTGGCGCTGGACGACGGTCGGCGCCTGAAGCTCCAGCGCACGCCGCTCGGTCGACTCGATCGCGCCCTTGCCGTCGATGGGGTTGCCCAGCGCGTCGACGACGCGGCCCAGGAAACCGTCGCCGACGGGGGCCGAGAGCACCTCGCCGGTGCGGCGGACCTTCTGGCCCTCCTCGATCGTGCTGAAGTCCCCCAGGACAACGGCACCGATCTCGCGGACGTCCAGGTTCAGAGCCAGGCCACGGGTACCGTCCTCGAATTCGAGGATCTCGTTGGCCATCGCCGAGGGCAGACCCTCCACGTGGGCGATACCGTCGCCGGAATCGACAACGGTGCCGACCTCTTCGCGCGCGGCTGCCTCGGGCTCGTACGACTGGACGAAGCGCTCCAGCGCGTTCCGGATCTCATCCGGACGGATCGTCAGCTCCGCCATGATTCCTCTCTTGCTCCCTTAGGGGTCCGCTAGCCGGCGAGCCGCCGGCGGACGTCGTCCAGCCGTCCGGCGATCGTGCCGTCGATGATCTCGTCCCCGATCTGGATCGACAGACCGCCGATCGTGGTGGGGTCGAGCTCGATGTTCAGGTGTACTTCGTGGCCGTAGGCCGCGGCCAGGACCGCGGCCAGCCGGGTGCGCTGGGCCTCCGTGAGCTCGACCGAGGTGCGCACGAGCGCCACCAGGCGCTCCCGGCGCTGGGCGACGAGCTTGCCGTAGTCGGCCAGCCCGCTCTCCAGGCTACGTCCTCGCGGACGCAGTACCAGCTCGGCGACCAGCGTCAGCGCGGACGGCGTGACCTTGCCCTCCAGGAGCGTGGTCACCAGGCCCTCCTTGCGGTCGACCGGCAGCCCGGGGCCGGCGAGGGCCCCGCGCAGCTCCGGCTCGCGCTCGACGACCCGGGAGAACCGGAAGAGCTCGTCCTCCAGGTCGTCCAGCCGCCCCTGCGCCTCGGCCCGCGCGGACTCGGCGCTCACCGCGAGCACCTCGATCGCGTCGGACAGCTCCGCGGGCTTCGACCAGCGCAGCCGGACGACGTCGGCGACCAGCCCGAGAGCGGCCGGCGAGACCTTGCCCTCGAGCAGCCCCTGCACGAGGCCGGCCTTGTCGGCGCCGCTCCGGGACGGGTCGGAGATCGCCCGGCGCAGGCCGTGCTCGCGGTCGATCAGGTTGAGCACCGCGAACAGGTCGCCGCCGAGCGCGTCCAGATCGGCCGAGGAGATGACGGCCTCGAGCCGCTCCCTGGCCTCCGCCAGCGACGCCCTGCTCACCGCTCCCGTGATGGTCATGAGGTGATCTGCTCCTGCGACCGAGCCCGGCCCTCGAGCTCCTCGAGGAACCGGTCGACCACGCGGCTCTGCCGGGCGTCGTCCTCGAGGGACTCGCCCACGACGCGGCCGGCCAGCTCGACCGACAGCGTGCCGACCTCGGCGCGGAGCTGCTGCAACGCCTGCTGCCGCTCGGCCTCGATCTGCGACTGGGCCGCCTCGACGATGCGGCGCGCCTCGGCCTGGGCCTGCTCGCGCATCTCGGCGACGATCTGCGCACCCTGCTCGCGAGCCTCCTCGCGGAGCCGGGACGCCTCGTGCCGGGCCTCGGCCAGCTTGGCCTTGTATTCGTCGAGCGTGGCCTGGGCCTCGGCCTGGGCCTCCTCGGCCCGCTTGAGGCCGCCCTCGATCTCGTTGGAACGCTCGGCGAGCGTCGCCTGGATCTTGGGCACCAGGAACTTGCCGACCAGGATCAGCACGATCGCGAAGGCGATGGTGCCGACGACCAGTTCGCCGATCTCCGGCAGCAGCGGCTGGTAGTCGCTTTCCTCCTGCGCCACCGAGCCGGTGGCCAGCAGGTTGTACATGAGGGTTCCGCCTTCCTGTCAGGAAAGTGCCAGGAGGGTCAGCTGTGGACGAAGCCCACAACGAAACCGATGAGGGCGAGCGCCTCGGTCAGCGCGAAGCCCAGCAGCATGTTCTGACGGATGACATTGGTGAGCTCCGGCTGGCGCGCGATGGCCTGCACGCCCTGACCGAAGATGATGCCCACGCCGACGCCCGGGCCGATGGCGGCGAGACCGTAAGCGATGGAACCAAGGTCGCCGGTGACTTCGGCAAGGTTGCCCATTCTGATTTCCTTCTCACTCGGCCGGTGGGTTGGTAGGAGCCACCGGAGCTTTGCGGTTGGGGTTGAAGGTCGGTCAGTGCTCGGGGTGCAGAGCTCCGCCGATGTAGGAGGCGGCCAGCAGGGTGAAGATGAACGCCTGCAGGCTCTGCACGAAGATCTCGAACGCGGTCATGATGATCGACATCAGGAATCCGACGATGCCGATGCCCGCGCCCAGGACGGTGAGCTTCTCGGCCAGGAACCACCATGCGACGCTGGCGAAGAAGGCGAGCAGCAGGTGACCGGCGAACATGTTGGCGAAGAGCCGCACGGAGTGCGTGAACGGCCGGAGGATGATGTTCGAGAGCAGCTCGATCGGCGCCAGGATGACGTAGATCGCCTTCGGCAGCCCGGGCGGGAACATCATGTTCTTGAAGTAGCCGACGAGCCCCTGGTGCTTGATGCTGAGGAACAACATCATCACGTAGACCACGAGGGCCAGCACGATCGGCATCGCCATGTGCGACGTGGCCGGCAGCTGGAGCACCGGGATCACGCCCGACAGGTTCAGGAAGAGGACGAAGAAGAAGGTGGAGAACAGGAACGGCATCCACCGGTCCCCGTCCGCGCCGATCATCGGCCGGGCCACCTGGTCCCGGACGAAGAGGTAGGCGACCTCTCCGACGTTCTGCACGCCCTTGGGCACCAGCTTGGGCGCGTGGAAGGCCCGCCACGAGAAGAGGACGACCACGAGCGCGGACAGCATGATGATGAGGACCGGCTTGGTGAACCAGTCGAGCCACGCGGGACCGCTCGGGAACAGGGGGCCCCAGTCGAAGATGTTCAGCCCCGGGACGTGGTCCTGGAACGTCTCTCCCTCGGAGGCGAGGAGGTGCGGCGCGCTCACGCGGCAGTCCCTTCGTCGGTGACCGACTGTTCCGTCGGTGCTTGCTTGTGCGTGCCCGAGGGGCGCGACTTGAGTCCAAAGACGATGGTGGTCTTCTCCGCGGGCGGCGCGGTCAGCGTCCGTAGCGGTGATAGACCAGGTAGAGCGCGAGACCGAGGCCCACCAGGATTCCGATGGGGAACAGCGCCGAAGTGCCCAGCCAGCGATCCAGCAACCAGCCGAGACCGCCGTAGACGGCCATTCCGCTCAGCACGTAGCTGGGGATCGACCAGGCGGCATTGGCGAAGTTGCGGTGGTCCGACTCGTCGGACCCCGGATCGGGCCGGTGCCCCTCCTCGCTCATCGCAGGACGGACCATAGCAGGCCACCCCCCTGGTGGTCATATTGGAGTAGTCCTTTTGCGCCAACACGACCAAGGGAGTCATCACGGACTCCGGTCGGCGCCGGCCTGAGGGGCCTCGACGTGCTCGTCGGCGCGGGCCTGGCCGTCGGTGCCCGCCTGCTCGCCGGCGCCGGTCGTGACCGGCTCGGCGGGCTCGTCGATGTAGAGCGTCTTGGTCGTGAGGGTGTGGCGGATCTCCGCGCCGATCCAGACCAGGGTCAGCGCGATCACCGTCCAGGCGAAGACCTTGTTGTTCCAGGCGGTCACGCCTTCGAACACCGAGATCAGGGCGAACATCCCGATGATCTTGAAAATATAGCTGAAGACGGCGGCGGCGAACATCGCCTGCGCGGAGATCTTCGACGCGTAGCTGACGGCCACCACACTGATGCTGAAGAACGCGATCACCACGAGAGTGGCGATGGCGGCACCCAGCGCCCCCTTGGCTCCGCCGACCAGGAAGCCGACCACGATGGCGGCGGCACCCGCGAGGACGGACGGGATCGCGGCGCCGCGGAGAATCCGGGCGTCGGAAGGCTGCATTGTGGGCTCCGGCTCGATGACTTCAGTGTCGTCTCTTGTTCGTGAAAGGTATCACAAGCGTCCAGAACGCCCACAATTACCCTAGAGGTAACGCGTCCGCGTTCGCGCTGGTAACTTTCCCCACACGGACTGTAGCCCAGGTCATCGCATGGTTCTGCGGAAAGCGCACGGCGGGTGGACGCGCCGCTCGGGCACGGACCGGCTGCTAGACGGGCTGGCGGGGACGGGCCTCGACGGCCGGGCCGCCCGCGTGCCGCGGCCTGCGGCGGCGCACCATGCGCGGGGCGGCGATCATGACGACCACCCCGGCGAGGGCGACCACGATGGTCACCGACGCCACCAGCGGGACCGAGTTGGTGGTGGAGAGGCCGACCAGGCTGGACGCGATCAGCGCGACCCAGAAGTACATGATCAGGACCGCGCGGCGGTGGGAGTGGCCGAGCTCCAGCAATCTGTGATGAAGATGTTGCTTGTCGGGCGCGAAGGGCGAGCGGCCCTGGTTGGTGCGGCGCCAGACGGCCAGCAGCATGTCGATGAACGGGACCGCCGCGACCGCCGGCACCAGCAGGATCGGCACCCACAGCGGCATCTGCGCGTAGGCGCCGATGACGGCCGGGTCGAACGTGCCGGTGAGCATGATCGTCGCGGCGCTGAGCAGCAGGCCGATGAGCATCGACCCGGTGTCGCCCATGAAGATCCGCGCCGGGTTGAAGTTGTGCGGCAGGAACCCCGCGCAGACGCCGACCAGCACCGCCGCCGTGAGCGTGGAGCCGGTCAGGGTGGTCAGCCCGTTGGTGAACGAGAGCAGGTAGGCATAGGAGAAGAGCGCCATCGCGGCGATGCCGACCACGCCGGCGGCCAGGCCGTCGAGGCCGTCGATGAAGTTGACCGCGTTGATCGTGGCGACCACGACCAGGACGGTCAGCGGCACGCCGTACGCCGGGGGCAGCGACAGCGCCTCGCCCGTGGGCAGCGGGAGCTGGTAGAGCTGGATGCCCTGCATGACGAAGATGCCCGCGGCGGCGACCTGGCCGGCGAACTTGGTGAGCGCGTCGACGCCCCACCGGTCGTCCGCGATGCCGACCAGGACGATCAGCCCGCCGGACAGCAGCAGCGCCTTGCCGGTGCCGATGTCGGCGTTCTCCAGCACCTTGCCCATCACCGGCAGGCCGTGCGCCAGCACCAGCGCGGCGGCGAGCCCGCCGAACATCGCCAGCCCGCCCAGCCGGGGCGTCGGGATCACGTGCACGTCGCGGTCGCGCGGCGCCGCCTGGGCGCCGAACCACACCGCGAAGCTGCGGACGGCGGGCGTCAGCAGGTAGGTCACGAGAGCGGCGACGAGGATGGTGAGCAGGTACTCGCGCACGCCCCGCCCCTCCCTCTCGAACCTCGCCGCCTCGAAGCGGCCTCCGGGGCCGCCTCTGAATCAGAAGCACGCCGAGGACGATCCGTTCATCCTGGCGGCGTTCCGACCAACTCTAATCTCCTGATCGGCTGACCGCTGCGTGTTCCCTTGCCCGAAATCGATCGGCGCGCGCCACCGCGGCCCCGATGATCACCAGGGCGACGCCGGTCAGCGAGGCGTCGCCCAGCGAGAACGCCCAGAATCCCCGTATCAGAATGTCATCCGCGAGATCCGCGGCGGCGAGCAGCACTCCCGTCACGGCCAGCGCCTCCCCCACGTACCGCAGCCTGGGAGGACGGACCGCGGCCAGCAGGATCACCGCCCCCAGGGCGCCGGCGAGCGCCGCGGTGCCGGCCCACGACCCCTGCCAGTGCGGGCGGGCGTACCGCGGCGGCGGCACGTCGATCGCGCCCTTGGGCAGCTTGACCTTGACCGTCATGGTCTCGCGGGGCCGCAGCCCGCGCTGGGTGAAGTCGATCGCGTAGGGGCCGTCCCGGTCGCGCAGGCAGCTGGTGAACGACTTGGCGGTGCCCGCCTGGCAGCCGACGCGCCGCAGCGGGACGGGCGCCTCCACCCGGACGGCCGCCTCGCCGATCGGGACGTCCCAGTCGCCGCCGAGCGCGTCCCACTGCAGCTCGTCGCGGTCGTCATAGGGGGTGAACGCCCAGGCCACGTCGTACTCGATCACGTACGCCTGGCGGCCGCGCACCTTGCGGCCGGCGTCGCCGACGGTGATCTGCACGTCGTGCAGCAGCTTGACCGTCTCGGACCGGGCGGGCGCGCCGGTCGACGAGCTCGTCCGCACGCCGCGGATGTCGAAGAGCCGGTTCTTCTTGCGGTACGAGACGTGCCGGACGATGCCGTGCTCGCCGGCCAGGTCGAAGTCGTAGGTGATCGTCTCGCGGACGTGCACGGTGCCGTCCGGCCGGATCGTCAGCACCACGTCGTAGACCGGGATGCTCTCCACCGCCGGTGGCGGCCCGGGCGCCGCCGCCCGCGCGGAGGACGCGCCGGGCAGCACGAACACGGCGATCACCAGCGACATCGCCGCGGCGACCGCAGGTCCCCGGATCCGGTCACGCACCTCTGGCATATTTCCACCGTCGTCACGCCCATCGCGTAACGAAGTGATTACCCTGCGAAGTAGAGCGGCATTCTTCGGCCTAGGCTACGCGCGTGTCCACTGTCGGGCGCGGTCTCCTCGGGGGAATCGTCGGAGCCGCGCTGATCACCGGTTGCGCCCGGGGGCCCGCGCTCTCCGAATCCGCCGACCGCCTCGAGGCCGACGCCGACCACGTCCTGGCGGACGGCGCGCGGCGCCTCGGCGGTCCGGGCGCGCGGCCCCGCACGCTCACCGACCGCACCGCCTCGTGCGACGAGGGCGGGCGGTCCAGGCGCACCCTGCGCGCCGAGCTGCCGCTGCGCCCCGGGCCGTCCCCGGTGGTGCTGGTCGACCAGGCCACCGGCGTGACCCTCGGCCTGATCGGCGACCGCGGCTACCGGCTGACCCGGCCGCCGCGCGGCAAGGGCCGGAGCCGCACGTTCACCATGATCCGCGACGCCCCGGAGGTCACGTTCACCGTGCGGCTGAAGGGCGGCAGGAAGCCGACCCTCACCCTGGACGGAACCACCCCGTGCCTGCCCGGATGAGCCGACGACGATGATCCGGCGGCCGAAAGCACCATAAGGTCGGTTTCATGGGGGCGAGCTCGGCCGACGGGCCGGAGAACACGCGCGCGGGGGCGGACCGCTGGCCGACCGTCGCCGACATGGCCGTGCCCGCGATCGCCGCCGTCGTCCAGCTCGGCCTCACCTGGCTGGTCCAGCACAGCGGCGACGACGACCCCATGAGCCAGGGCCAATGGCAGGCCATCACCGCGACCGTCCTGCTCTCGTGCGTGGCGCTGCTCTGGCGGCGGCGGTTCCCCGTCGTGGTGCTCGCGGTCACCGTGGTCCTCAGCGGCGCGGGCGTGCTGATCGGGCAGAAGGCCGACACGGGCCTGAGCGGGATCTCCGACGGCATCGCGCTCTACTCGCTGGCCGTCCACCGCGACCGGCGCCACGCGGTCATCGGCTGCCTGGCGGCGTTCGCCGCCGCCTTCGCCGTGTTCGCGCCGATGCGCGAGAACCTGCCCGACCTCGTCTGGAACGAGGTGATGGAGCTCGCCTGGTACGTCGCGGTGGCGGCGCTCGGGCAGCTGCGCAGGCAGAAGAAGGCCCGGCGGCGCGAGCTGGCCGAGCGGCTGGCCGAGGCCGACCGGGAGCGCACCGCGGCCGCCGAGTCCGAACGCGAACGCCTCGCCCGCGACCTGCACGACGTCGCGGGTCACCATCTCAGCGCGGTGGTCGTGCACAGCGGCGCCGCGTCCCGGATCGACGACCCGGGGCTGACCGGCGAGGCCCTGCGCACCGCGGCCGAGACGGGCCGCGACGTGCTCGAGGCCCTGGGCCGGCTGGTCGACGTGGTGGGCCCGGACACCGACGGCGGCGGGCTCGACTCGCTGCTGCCGCCGCTGTGCCACGGGCTGACCAGGCTCGGCGTGCCGGTCTCGCTGGACGTGGCCGGGCGGGCGCGCGGGCTGCCGCCCGAGGTGGTCACCGCCGTCTACCGGATCGTCCAGGAGTCGCTGACCAACGCGATGCGGTACGCGTCGGGCGCGCCCGTCGCCGTGCTGATCGAGTACGTGCCGGGGGCGGTCGAGGTCGAGGTCGTCAACGGGGCGCCGGACGACGGCGGGGCCGCGCCCGCGCTCGGGACGGGACGCGGGATCGCCGGGATGCGCGAGCGCGCCACGGCGCTCGGCGGCACGCTCGACGCGGGCCCGGAGGCCTGCGGCTGGGCGGTCCGCGCGTCCGTGCCGACCTCGGCGGCGGGACGCGGGGCGGGGTGGCCGGAGGTCCTGGACGCGGTGACGATCGCCTTCTGCTGCGCGCTGCCCGCGCTGCTGGCCTTCTCCCCTCCCGACAACCTGATGTCCGGGCGCCCGTTCGGCGTGCTGGTGGTCGTCGCGCTGGGGCTGCTGCTGCGCGCGCTGCCGCTGTGGTGGCGGCGCCGCACCCCCTATGCCGCGCTGACCGGGCTGGTCGTGTTCGACACGTTGTGGGTGTTGTCCGGGTTGGGGGACCAGATCCTTCTGGAGGTGTTCGCCGTCAGCGTCCCGGCCCAGGCCATCGCGGTCTACTCGGTCGCCGCGTACGCGCGCCCCGGCCGGCGGAGCTGGCCCGCGGCGCTGATCATGGCGGGCCCGTGGGTGACGTTGTCCCTGGTGATCGTCCGGCTGGAGTACGAGTCCGATCCGATGCCGCCCGGCGAGCTGGGGCTCGCGCTGGCGTACGGCGTGGTCATCTCCGCGCTGCTGGCGACGCTGGTGCTGCTGCCGTTCTGGGCCTGGGGGCGGACGGTCGCGCGGCGCGGCCGGCACTGGGAGCTCACCGCGCTGGAGACGATGGCGGCCCGCACCGGCGAGGCGGTCCTGGCCGAACGGCACCGCATCGCGATGGGGCTGCGCGGGACCGTCCTCGATCACACCGCCCGGCTGGTGCGCGCCGCCGAGGCGGGCCTGGCCGGTACGGCCGCCGACGGGCGCGCGGCGCTCGACGTCGTGACCGGGCAGGCGCGGGCCGCGCTGGTCGACATGCGTGAACTGCTGGACGCGATGGAAGATCACACCGTGGACGGCCGAGTGGACGGCCGAGTGGACGGCGGCGCGAAGGAGGAGCAGCGGTGAGCATCCGGGTGCTGGTGGTCGACGACCAGCATGTGGTCCGCGCGGGGTTCACCGCGATCATCGACGGCGAGGCCGACCTCGAGGTGGTCGGGCAGGCCGGCGACGGCGCCGACGCCCTGCGCGCCGTCCGCGAGACGGATCCCGACGTCGTGCTCATGGACATCCGCATGCCCGGCATGGACGGCCTGGCCGCGACCCGGGAGCTGACCGCCGGGCGCACCGCCGCCCGCATCCTGGTGCTCACCACGTTCCACCGCGACGAGTACGTCTTCGGCGCGCTGCGCGCGGGCGCGTCCGGCTTCCTGCTGAAGGACTGCGACCCGCAGGAGCTGGTGGACGCCATCCGCACGGTGGCCGCCGGCGAGGCGCTGCTCGCCCCCGCCGTGACCCGGCGCCTGATCGACGCGTTCGTCACCGGCTCGGTGTCGCCGTCCGCCCGCGCCGACGACCGCCTGGAGCCCCTCACCCAGCGCGAGCGCGACGTCCTCGTGCAGGTGGCGCGCGGGCTGAGCAACCCCGAGGTCGGCACCGCCCTGGGCATCAGCACCGCGACCGTGAAGACCCACGTCAACGCGATCCTCGGCAAGCTGGACCTGCGTGACCGCGTACAGGCCACGATCTTCGCGTACGACGTCGGGCTGGTGCGCCCCGGCGATGGCCGGGCCACGCCGTAGCCGCTCGCCGTAGCCGATTCCGGTCAAACGCCGGGCGTCGGAGTGATGAACTTCACTTTTATTCTGGAACAGCGGCTTCGCCTGGACGTTCGTCACTCTTAGTCCGTTTTTTCGGGCCGTATGGGCCGTTTTGGCCCCCCAACCGCGTCAAGGCCAGATCTTCTTGGACGCCGCCGCACCCCGTTTGGTTCACACCGTTTTGCGACCCGGCCCCCGCCGTAAGCTCCCGATAAAAATGATCTTGTCGGCGCTGCTAGGTTGACCTGGCTTATCTCCGAGATTTGAGTGCATGGAGGGATTTATGCGGCGTTTTGCTGCCGTAGCGCTGTCCGCCGGCGTCCTGATGACGGGCGGGGCCGTCGTCGGCTCCCCGGCCCAGGCTGCCCCCACCCAGGCCGCCGCCGTGGCCGCCCCCAACAAGGCCGCCGTCGCCGCGTACCCCGCGTGGAAGCCGTACAACTCGTACAGCTACATCAACGCCTGGGGCAACTGGGCGCGCAACAGCTCCAAGGCCGTCGTGACCGGCAAGCTGCAGGACACCAAGAAGAACAACTGGACCGCCTGCGTCCGCTTCCTCTTCACCGAGCGTTCGGGCAACCGGGACCTGCAGTACTGGTCGCGCCACTACATCGTCGGCGTGAACTCGAACGGCACCCGCTACGCCTTCGACGGCAAGGGCACCATCAGCTTCAAGGTGACCTCCTACTACACCCACCACCTGTGGGTGCAGGAGTGCGGCCGGAGCAAGAAGACCGGCAAGTTCGTCTACGGCAAGGGCAAGAAGCTCTACTGACGCGCTGCCGGCGCCTCCCGGCGCCGGGAATGACGACACCCGGGCCCGGCCCCTCCCCAGGAGCCGGGCCCTCGTCATGCACGGGTGTTAGGTTCGGATGGTTCGTCGGCCCCCGCCCCGAAGGAACGTTTCATGCGCCGCTCCCTCACCGCCGCGACCGTCGCCTCGTTCACCACGCTGGCCGTCATCTCGCCGCTCACCCCGGCGGAAGCCGCCGCCGCGCGCGGCTGGTCGACCAAGGCCAGCTTCACCAACGTCAAGGCCGGCGGCACCTACGCCCGCACCTCCGCGAAGGTCACCTTCAGGGGCTGGCTGCAGGACCTCAAGACGAACGGCTCCGCGGCGGCGCTGCAATTCAGAACGACCGAGGGAAGCCGCCGCCACACCAGCAAGGTGTATTTCTTCAAGGCCGAGGGAGTTCCCGCGGACCTCCCTTACAAGGAGGCCTACCGGGACCACTTCTTCGTCTCCGACTACACCGGCCACGCCTATGTCCGCGAATGCGGGCTGACGCCGAAGAAGAAGTACACGACCGAGTGCGGACAGTGGCAGAAGATCTTCTGATCCGGCGCGTCACCAGTCGACGTCGATCACGTCGTCGAGGCCCTTGAGAGGCCGCAGCCGGCCGTCCTCGCGCAGGTCGACGATCCCGCCGCTGGTGAGGAGGTAGCGGCCGGAGGCGTCGTTCTTGAACACCACCAGATCGGGCCCCTCGACCGGACGCACCGCGATCCGGCGCAACACGCGACCCCCCTGCGCCGAGAGTTCCAGCAGGTAGAACCCCTCCTGCGGCGGAACGTTCTGCTGCGGCCCCGGAGACGCGCCCGGGCTCCCGGCGTCCTCCGACGGCAACACCCCGGCCTTGAACTCGGCCTCGGCCGTGATGACCGAACGGCCGTCCGGGCTCGCCAGGACCGCCGCGAAGGTCCGGGGCGCCCTCGCGACGGCGACGCCGGCCGCGTCCCTTCCCAGCAACGAACCGGAAGGGGCGGAAACATTCATCACGCGCAATTCTTCGGACCCGCCGTCACCCTCAAGGGGATTCTTGTTCTGCACCCGGCGGGAGAAGAAGAGCCGGTCCCCCTGCTCGGTCAAAGAAAGGTTGGAGGCGCCATCACCGAGCCCCGAGTCAGGCCATTCACGGCGCGCGCCCGTGGCCAGATCGGCCGTCACGATGCGCGCGTTCCCGGCCGCGGCCTCGATGCGCTCGGCCTCGTCGCACTTCTCGACGGCGAGCGCCATCCGGGCGCCGTCCGGGGTGACGGCGAGGCCGCCGGCGCCCGGCACGGTGCCGGCGACGGGACCGCCCGCGACCGGCTCCATCGCGATGATCCTGCCCCCGCCGGAGACCGACACCCGCTGGACCGTCGTCCGGCACGGCCGCCGCGTGACGGGCTCGGAGGTGACGAAGAACGTGCGGTTGTCGCGGAGGGCGGCCACCTGGCCGAACTCCACGCCCGGCGACGCCTCGAACCGGTCGACCAGCCGCCCGGTCGCGGACTCGCGGACCTCCAGGCCGTACGGCCCGCCGCCGTCCGGATCGTCGCTGCCCCCGTTCCCGTGCGTGCTGGCGAAGACGAACCGGGGCATGGCCGGTGTCCACTGGAGGCGCGGCGCCGGGTCGTCCAGGAAACGCTGGGCGGCGACGAACCCGGCCAGCAGGGCCAGCACCCCCGCCACCGCCCCCAGCGGCACCAGGCGGCGGCGCACCGGCGACGCCTGCGGGCTCCGCTCCGGCAGCGGGCGCTCCGGGCGGTCGTCCACCGTCCCGGCGGTGGCCCGCAACGCGTCGCGGAGCCGGTCCTCGATCGTCACGGCCGGACCTCCTCTCCCAGCTCGCGGGCCAGCGCGGCGAGCGCCCGGGCCATGGTCGACCGCACGGTCCCGGGACGGATGCCCATGACCTCCGAGACCTCGTCGTCGGACAGCTCGAGATAGAAACGAAGCACGAGCGCCTCGCGTTGCCGGCGGGGAAGGCGTTGCAGGGCCAGCATCACCTCGCGCCGGTCCTCACTGAGCATCGCGGCCGACTCGGCCGACCAGACCGGCGGCTGGTGCGGCTCGGTCCGCTGCCACATCCGCTTCCGCCGGCGCAGGGTCATCCGGCAGCCGTTCAGCACCGCCGCGCGTACGTAGGCCAGCAGCTTGCCCTCGTCGTCCAGCCGCGGCGCCCTGTCCTGGAGCCGCAGGAAGACGTCCTGGACCACGTCCTCGGCCGTCGCCTCGTCACCGACCAGGAGCACGGCCAACCTGATGAGCCCGCCCCGCTGCTCGCGGTAGAGGGAGGTCAGGGCGGAGGCCGCGACGACTCCGGGCGTCACCCCGGGCTCCCCGCCCGCGCGTGCGGCGCGCGGGAGGCCGTCGGGCTCTCAAGGACCACGGGGGGATCATAGGGCGCACCACGTACCGAGTCGCGTCATATCCACCCCTGCCCACCGGTCTGGGACGAACACCACTCCGCGCTGAACACGAGCGCTACGCACTCCACGCGACGCCGCCGTGCCCGACCAGGTCCCGGAAGGCAGGGCTCGGCTCCAGCCCCATCTCACGTCCGAGGAGCTGCTGGAACCGGGTGAAGACGCGCCAGGCGCTCGCCAGGTCGCCGCGCGCGAGGTACGCCGCGGCCATCACCCGGTGCGGCACCTCGTTGAGCTCGTCGACGCCCACCGCGGTGCTCGCGAACTCGATCGCGCCTGGATGGTCGCCCGCCCGCAGCGCCTGCTCCGCCAGCCGTTCCAGCGCGAGCAGCCGCAGCCGGTTCCAGCGGTCCTGGGCCTCCCAGGCGCCCTCGTCCAGCCAGTCCGCCAGCAACGCCCGGCCGAGGAACGACCACTCCGCCGGGTCCGCCCGCTCGGGCGGCTCACCGCTGACGACCCGGCGCGCCCGGCGTTCGGCGGTCCTGAGGTCGACCGAGACGTCCGCGGCCAGCCGCACGGACCCGCCGGACGTGTCCAGCAGCCGGTCGCCGGTCTCGCGCTTGACCCGCCACAACAGCTGCCGCAGCCGCTTGGCGGCGTCGCCCGCGTCCAGCCCGGGCCACAGGCGAGCCTGGAGGACGCGGCGGGAGACCCCGCCGTTCTCCAGCGCGACCATGACGACCAGCGCGCACATTCCCTCGGTCAGCGGCACCTCGACCCCGCCGACCCGGCAACGCACGGACGGCATCAGCTCCAGTGCGTCCCCGTCACCCTGACGACCCGTCGCCATTCGTTTCCTCCGCAGCACTCAGGTCTCGTGAACCTCCGTACGCAAAGGAGATGCTCGAGTGCCCCCGTCTGCTGCTCCGGAACGCGCGGAAATCCAAAGAATTCTCGCGCGGGCGGATGGACCTAGGACGTGTCTCGAGGTCGGCGTCCGTGGCGAGCGGCGTCCAGGTGCGTGCCTCGTGGGGGCGGAGGAGGGAGGCAGCCCGGTGTCGGCTGGAGACCGACGACAACTCCGCGAGGTGCGTGCCTGGGCGTCGCGGAGCAGGGCGGCCGACTTCGAGACATGTTTTAGGAGCCGTCGTCCTTACGAAGGGCGGGCCCGGCCTCGTCGGCGGGCTTCGCGTCGTCCTCGGCGAGCGACGGGGCGTCGTCCCCCGCGGCCGCGCCGCTGGCCGGGGACGGGGCCGGGGACGGGGCGTCGTCCTTGGTGAGCGACGGAGTGCCGGCCTCGGCGGGCGCCTCCTTGGCCAGGGACGGGGTGCCGTCCCCCGCGGGCGCGTCCTTGGCCAGAGACGAGGTGCCGTCGCCGACGGGCGCGTCCTTGGTCAGGGACGGAGTCTCGTCCCCGGCGGGCACGTCCTTGGTCAGGGACGGGGTGCCGTCCCCGGCGGGCACGTCCTTCGTCAGGGACGGGGTGCCGTCCCCCGCGGGTGCGTCCTTGGTGAGGGAGGGCCTCTCGGGCTCGGCCTGCTCGTCGGCCGGGACGTCGAGGGGGTCGTCGCCCGTCTCGTCGTCGTCATCGGTGAGCAGCACGCCGACCACGGCGCGGATCTTGTCTTCGGAGATGGCGCCGGCGCGGAGCAGGCGCGGGATGGCGCCGGTCAGGTCGACGATCGTGGAGGCCTCGGCATGGCCGGAGGGGCCGTTGTCGAGGTAGACCGAGACGGAGTCGCCCAGCATCTCCTCGGCCTCGGCGGCCGTGCGGGCGGCGGGCTTGCCGGTGGCGTTGGCGCTGCTCACCGCGAGCGGGCCGGTCTCCTTGAGCAGCTCGACGGCGACCTCGTGCATGGGCATGCGGACGGCGACCGTGCCCTTGGTCTCGCCGAGGTCCCAGAGGAGGTTCTGGTTGGCGCGGCAGACCAGGGTCAGGGCGCCCGGCCAGAACTCGTCGATCAGATCCTGGCCGTAGGTGCCGAGATCCTCGATGAGGGCGGTGGCGGCGCGCACGGAGCCCACCAGGACGGGCGGCGGCATGTCTCGGCCGCGCCCCTTGGCGTCGAGCAGCGCGCTGACGGCGGCCGGGGTGAAGGCGTCCGCCCCGACGCCGTAGACGGTGTCCGTGGGAAGCACGATGATCTCGCCGCGCCGTACGGCGGACACGGACTCGGCGATCCCGCGGGTGCGCTCCATCGGCTCGGAGCAGTCGTAACGTCGGCTCACGATGGTCATCCTTCCACGGGACACGTCGGGCGGGTCAGGGGGTCGGTCCGTGCGGTCAGTCCGCGCTCAGCCGGGCGGTGACGAAACGGTCCCGGTTGGTCAGGTCACGGCGGTTGCGCACGTCGCGCCAGCCGTTCTCCTCGGCGAACACCCAGTAGACCGCGTTGCCCTGCAGATCGCTGTGCTCGACCGCCACATGGCCGCCGGGGCGGAGCAGGCGGCGGGCGGTCTCCTCGACCACGCGGATCGCGTCCAGGCCGTCGTCGCCGCCGCCCCACAACGCGTCGGCCGGGTCGTGGTCGCGGACGTCGCGCGGCACGTACTCCCACTCGCTCATCGGGATGTACGGCGGGTTGCTGACGACCAGGTCGACGGTGCCGTTCAGCTCGGGCAGCGCCGCCGCGAAGTCGTCCAGATGGAGCCGGACCTGGCCGCGCTCGTCGAGGTCCTCGATGTTGCGGGTGGCGTGCACGTACGCGGTCGGGTCCTTCTCGACGGCGTGGACGCGGGCCCGCGGCGACTCCTGGGCGATCGACAGCGCGATCGCGGCCGAGCCGGTGCCGAGATCGACGACCAGCGGGTCCTGGACGTCCATGTCGCGCAGGATGTCGAGCGCCCAGCCGACCATCACCTCGGTCTCGGGCCGCGGGACGAAGACGCCCGGCCCGACCTTGAGCTCCAGGTAGCGGAAGAACGCCCGGCCGGTGATGTGCTGGAGCGGCTCGCCCGCCTCGCGCCGCGCCACGTACTCCCAGAAGCGCGCGTCGAACGCGCCGTCCGAGACGGTGTGCAGCTCGGCCCGCTTGACGGCATGCACGGCGGCCGCCAGCTCCTCGGCGTCGGCGCGGGGCGACGCGGCGCCGGCGTCGGCCAGCCGCGCCGTGGCCCTGGCGATCTCGTCGAGCAGCAGGTTCATGACGGCTGCTGGGCCTCCTGGGCCTCCGCAAGGCGCCGTTCCATGTCGGCGTCCACCAGTGCCTGCGTCACGTTGTGCAGGTCGCCGTCCAGGACCTGGTCGAGGTTGTAGGCCTTGTAGCCGACCCGGTGG
Source organism: Spirillospora sp. NPDC047279 (assembly GCF_040643285.1). NCBI lineage: Bacteria > Bacillati > Actinomycetota > Actinomycetes > Streptosporangiales > Thermomonosporaceae > Spirillospora > Spirillospora sp. NPDC047279. The sequence continues at coordinate 296,132 of NZ_JBEYUA010000003.1, read as the reverse complement.
TCGGAGATCCGGTTTTCCGGGTAGTTGTAGGTGCGCACACGCTCGGAGCGGTCCACCGTGCGGACCTGGCTCTTGCGCTCGGCGGAGGCGGCGGCCTCGGCCTCCTCCTGCGCCATCGCCAGCAGGCGGGACCGCAGGATGCGCAGCGCCTGCTCCTTGTTCTGGAGCTGGCTCTTCTCGTTCTGGCACGAGACGACGACGCCGGACGGCACGTGCGTGATCCGCACCGCGGAGTCGGTGGTGTTGACGCTCTGACCACCGGGGCCCGACGACCGGTAGACGTCGATGCGCAGGTCGTTGGGGTCGATCTGGACGTCGACCTCCTCGGCCTCGGGCGTGACGAGGACGCCGACGGCGCTGGTGTGGATGCGGCCCTGCGACTCGGTCGCCGGAACGCGCTGGACGCGGTGCACGCCGCCCTCGTACTTCAGGCGCGTCCAGACGCCCTCTTCGAGGGAGGCCTTGGCCTTCACCGCGACCGTGACGTCCTTGTAGCCGCCCAGGTCGGAGTGGTGCGCGTCGATGACCTCGGTCTTCCAGCCGATGCGCTCGGCGAAGCGGAGGTACATGCGCAGCAGGTCGCCGGCGAAGAGCGCCGACTCCTCGCCGCCCTCCCCCGCCTTGATCTCGAGGATCACGTCCTTGCCGTCGGACGGGTCGCGCGGGATCAGCAGCCTGCGCAGCCGTTCCTCGAGGTCGTCCTTGCGCTTCTCCAGCTCGGTGGCCTCGGCGGCGAACGCCTCGTCCTCCCCGGCGAGCTCGCGGGCGGCGGTGAGGTCGTCCTCGGTGCCGCGGAGCTCCCGGTACGTCTCGACGACCGGCCGGAGCTCGGCATAACGCTTGCCCAGCCGGCGCGCCAGAGCCTGGTCGGCGTGCACGGCGGGGTCGGCGAGCCGGCCCTCGATGTCGGCGTATTCGCTGATCAGATCGTCGAGATTCACGTCTTTTCCCTGCTCCGCTGTTCGCTGGACGGTCCCGGCGGTGTGCCGGGGTCCGACTTCGAGCGGCCCGGAGACGCGGGTCTCCGGGCCGGCCTCGAACGCCGCAAAGCGGAGGTCTTACTTCTTGCCGGCCTTCTTGCCGAAGCGCTGCTCGAAGCGCGCCACGCGGCCACCGGTGTCGAGGATCTTCTGCTTGCCCGTGTAGAACGGGTGGCAGTTGGAGCACACGTCGGCGTGGATCACGCCGTTCTCCGCGGTGCTGCGCGTCTCGAAGGTGTTGCCGCACGTACACGTCACGGTCGTGACGATGTAGTTCGGGTGGATCTCGGGCTTCATGGGTTCTCCTCGCCGATGGGCGGTCGCCGGGCGTTCCCTGCTCACCCCGATGAGGAGGGGGAGATGTGGGAAGCGTGAACCGGTACCGCAGCGGTTGCACTCCAAGTGTGCCAGATACCCGAACGTGCCGAGGTCACCGGGCATTCCCGATCTTGTCCGGGTCATCCCGCCCGCAGGTAGGTCAGGACGGCCATCACCCGGCGATGATCATCGCCGGTGGGCGGCAGGGTCAGCTTGGCGAAGATGTTGGAGATGTGCTTCTCCACCGCCCCGTCGGAGACCACCAGCCCGCGCGCGATCGCCGCGTTCGAGCGTCCCTCGGCCATGAGCCCGAGGACCTCGCGCTCGCGCGGCGTGAGGGTCGCCAGCGGGTCGCCCGCCCGCCGCCGCCCGAGCAGCTGGCCGATCACCTCGGGGTCGATCACCGTGCCGCCGTCGGCGATGCGCCGCACCGCGTCGATGAACTCCTCGAGATCCGACACCCGTTCCTTGAGCAGATAGCCCACGCCCTCGGCGCCGCCGCCGATCAGGTCGGTGGCGTACCTCTCCTCCACGTACTGCGACAGGACCAGGATCGGCGTGCCGGGACGGCTCTCCCGCACGGCCAGCGCCGCCCTGAGGCCCTCGTCGGTGTGCGACGGGGGCATGCGCACGTCGACGATCGCCAGGTCCGGAGCGTGCTCCTCGACCACCCCCAGCAGGCTCGGCCCGTCCCCGACCGCGGCCACGGTCTCGATCCCGGCGTCGGCGAGCAGCCGGATGAGCCCTTCACGCAACAACACCGAGTCTTCGGCGATCACCACCCGCATGCCCCCATTATTCCGAGGCCGGCGAGTGCGGGTCCTCCCCCTGCCGGACGAGCCTTGATCACCCTTGAGAGCCAGCGGGCCCCGTCCCACGCCGGGACGGGGCCTGCCGGACGGTCGTGCTCCCGGCTCCTGCTACCAGGTGCGCCTACCAGGTGCGGCTACCAGGTGCAGGGCAGGTCGGCCCGGATGATCGTGGGGCCGCCGGGCGGGCTGTCGACGATGAGCATGCCGTCGATCGTCGCCGCGCGGTCGGCGAGCCCCGCGAGGCCGCCGTCGGGCAGCGCCATCGCGCCGCCCACCCCGTTGTCGATCACTTCGACGACCACCCAGTTGTCCTCACGGACGACCCGCACCGAGGCGCGGGTGGCGCGGGCGTACTTGGCGATGTTGGCCAGCGACTCGGCCACGATGAAGTAGGCGATGCTCTCGACCGCCGCGGGGGGCCGTTCGGGCAGGTCGACGTCCACCTCGACCGGCACCGGGGCGCGGCCGGCCAGCCCCGACAACGCCGGGTCCAGGCCGCGGTCGGTGAGGATCGCGGGATAGATGCCGCGGGCCAGGTCGCGCAGCTCGGAGATCGCCTCCTTGGTGCCCGCGTGGGCCTGCTCGATCAGCGTGCGGGCGCCCTCGGGGTCCTCCTCGAGCTTGGCGCGGGCCCGGCCGATGTCCATCGCCACGGCCAGCAGGCGCTGCTGGGCGCCGTCGTGCAGATCACGCTCGATCCGGCGGCGTTCGGCCTCGACCGCGTCCACCCCGCGGGCACGGCTGGCCTGGAGGTGCTCGGTGCGCTGCCGCAGCTCGCGGTTCTCGATCTGGGACCGGCTGGGACCGAGCAGCCACCGCGACAGCAGCGCGTGCCCGATCGCCATCACCCGCGTCACGTACATGGCCAGCGTGAGCAGGCCGAGCCCGACGACCGTCCAGGGCAGCGCGGTCACCGGATTGCCCGCCCAGTAGGCGAAGACCCCGAAGTTGATCTCGTAGCCGCCCTGGAACATCACCAGGATCGGCAGGATGAGGAACATCCCGGTCGCCGACCACAACGTCACCGAGATCACGAACTCGGCCAGCGAGACCGGGAAGAGCAGCGCCAGGTAGAGGAAGTCCTTCCAGGTGGCGGGGTCGGCGGCCAGCACCCGCAACTTGCCGAACGGGTTGCGCCCCGCCGGCATCCGCCGGTAGGGCGTCGGGATCTCGACGCCGAACGCGGCCTTGGCCAGCAGCCGTTCGAGCATCGCCCCGCCGCGCCACGCGATCATGAGCAGCAGGCCCAGCGGCACGCCCACCCAGATGATCAGCAGGCTGACCGACAGCGCCACGCCCACCGTCAGGGTGACGAACCAGGCCAGCCCGAAACCGAAGCTCACGGCCAGGTAGACAGCGCTCCGCCACGTCAGCGACGACCGCGCCATGTCCAGCGGCCGCCATGATCCTTGTGCCACGTTCGCCGCGCGCCGTCCCCTCGGGCCCGCGGCGGTCGTCGCGCCCCGCCCGCCCGAGGCGGCACTCATCAGCTCGCCCACAACGTCCCTCCGTGCCCGAGTCCACCGTACGTCCCCAAGCCTCGTCCACGGGACGCCCGCGGCCCATCCGGTCCACCGCCCGGAACGAGGTGGGGCTAGCCCTACCTCGTTGCCCCTGTGGCCTGGCTGAGATCGCTGGTCCGGAAAAGGCGACGGCGCCCGGGAGGGTTCCTCCCGGGCGCCGGTCGTACCTTAGAACGTGCTTCAGCGGTCGTCGGAGACCGTGGTCTTCTGGACCTGGAGCAGGAACTCGGCGTTGGACTTGGTCTCCTTCATCTTCTCGAGGAGGAGCTCCAGCGCCTGCTGGGTGTCGAGCGCGTGCAGGACGCGGCGCAGCTGCCAGACGACCCGCAGCTCCTCCGGCGCCATGAGGATCTCTTCCTTACGGGTGCCGGACGCGTCGACGTCCACCGCGGGGAAGATCCGCTTGTCGGCGAGCTGCCGGTTGAGCTTGAGCTCCATGTTGCCGGTGCCCTTGAACTCCTCGAAGATGACCTCGTCCATACGGGATCCGGTCTCCACCAGGGCGGTGGCGAGGATGGTCAGCGAGCCGCCGTTCTCGATGTTGCGCGCCGCGCCGAAGAACCGCTTGGGCGGGTAGAGCGCGGTCGAGTCGACACCACCGGACAGGATGCGGCCCGACGCGGGCGCCGCCAGGTTGTAGGCACGGCCCAGACGGGTGATCGAGTCGAGCAGCACGACCACGTCGTGACCCAGCTCCACCAGGCGCTTGGCCCGCTCGATCGCCAGCTCGGCGACCGTGGTGTGGTCTTCGGCCGGACGGTCGAACGTCGAGTGGATGACCTCGCCCTTCACCGACCGCTGCATGTCGGTGACCTCTTCCGGACGCTCGTCCACCAGGACGACCATCAGGTGGCACTCGGGGTTGTTCTTGGTGATCGCGTTGGCGATCGCCTGGAGCACCATCGTCTTGCCGGCCTTGGGCGGCGAGACGATCAGGCCGCGCTGGCCCTTGCCGATCGGCGACACCAGGTCGATGATCCGCGTGGTCAGGATGCCCGGGTCGGACTCCAGCCGCAGCCGCTCCTGCGGGTACAGCGGGGTCAGCTTGGAGAAGTCGACGCGGGCCTTGGCCTGGTCGGGCTCCATGCCGTTGACGGTGTCGAGGCGGACCAGCGCGTTGAACTTCTCGCGCCGCTCGCCCTCGCGGGCCTGGCGCACCGCGCCGGTGATCACGTCGCCCTTGCGCAGGCCGTTCTTGCGGACCTGGGCCAGCGAGACGTAGACGTCGTTCGGGCCGGGCAGGTAGCCCGTGGTACGCACGAACGCGTAGTTGTCGAGGATGTCGAGGATGCCCGCGACCGGGATGAGGACGTCGTCCTCACTGATCACCGGCTCCTCGTAACGGTCACGGCCCTGGCCGCGGCCGCGGTTGCGCTCGCGGAACCGGCGCCCGCGCCGGCCCCTGCCGCCGCCGTCGTCATCGTCGTTCTGACCGCCGCCACCCTGGCCGCCGCCGCCCTGGCCGCGCTGCCTGCCGCCCTGCTGGTCGCCCCGGTCGCCCCGGTCGCCCCGCTCGCCGCGGTCGCCCCGCTCGCCGCGGTCGCCACGCTCGCCGCGGTCGCCGCGGTCACCACGCTCGCCGCGCCCCTCACCGCGGTCGCCGCGCTCACCACGCTCGCCGCGGTCACGGCCGCCCTCGCCGCGCTCGCGCCCGTTGCGGTTGCGCTGCCGGCCGCCGTCACGGCCGCCCTCGCGCCCGCCGCCCTCGCCGTCGTCGGAGCCGTCGGACTTGCCGCCGCGCTCACCGCGCTCACCGCGCTCACCGCGCTCGTCACGGGAACCGCGCTCGCCCCGGTCACGGCCCTCGCCGCGGTCGGTCTGGCGGTCTCCGCGCTCGCCGCGCTCGGCCTTCTCGCCGCCGCTCTTGCCGCCCTTGCCGGTGTCGGCGCGTTCGGTCTTGTCGGCCTTCTCCACCTTGTCGGCCTTCTCCACCTTGTCGGCCTTCTCGATGGCCGGTGCGGCGTCGGCGATGGTCACCTGGTCCTCCGCGGCGTCACGCTTTGCGGCGGCCGTACGGGTACGGCGCGGGCGCTCGGTCTTCGTCACGGTGGCAGCGGCTCCCTGCTCGCCTCCGGCCGAGCCCTGGCTCGCCGCCGGGCCACCCTGCTTCTCCTGGATGGCGGCAATGAGCTGGCTCTTGCGCATCCCGGTGGTGCCGGTGATGCCGAGGCTGGACGCGAGCGCCTTGAGCTCGGGCAGCACCATGGCCGACAGGCCGGTGCCCGTCCGGCGACGCCGGGGAGTGGCAGCCTGGGCGCCACCGGCCTCCGCGGCCTCGGCGGCAGGTGCCGTGCTGGATGCGTCCGTAAGGAGTTCGCTGGATTCGCTCACTAAGGGTCCTTCCCAGGGAGCGGGCGTAGGCCGGCGGTCGGCCAGGCAACCCGGTAATGCGGCCCGGCGGGGGCGCCGGGTCGGGCTCCGCTAATCACGATGGGGCCGCGATCTGCGATTTCTGGGCACAGCCAGATGGTGGTCGGGACGAACGGCTCGTGCGTGTCCCCTGCACCGCCACGTCCGAAGTTTCGCTGGAATGCCTGACAACGGGATGTCACGGTGTCGGGGAGCCTGGTACGCGGGACCGACACGACCGAGGGGCCGAACAGGTGACGCGTGGCTGACGAGCACACAGCCCCGAGCGGGGCATCTGGTGCGGCATTCAGCCTAACATCACCAGGGCACACTGCTATTCCCCAGAGGTCGATGTCTTCGCATTTTACCTAGCTGGATCATTGCACCTGGCCGGAGCACTCCACCAACCCCCGCTCGCGCGGCACATCGCGGCAACGGATGTGTACGTACGAACCTACGAACCGTCACGCTGAACGCAGGCGCCGTGGGGGGCGACGTTCAGCGGGTGTATGTGCCACCCATTACCCACTTCCGCGCCCATCGAATCAACTTGTGATGCGGTTGTGAAGGCCAGGACAGTAGGACCTGCCCCGGAAATCACCGCCGGCACCCCGTTCGCGCGCAACCGGGCGACCAGCGCAGCGGATTCGGGCATGGCGGGCGCCCGGTAGTCCTGATGCAGCCGGTCCTCGGTGGCGTCCAGCAACACGTCCTGCGGCAGGTCTCCGGTCAGCGCGGCGATCAGCAGCGCGGCCCGGCCCGCGTTGGCGGCCGCGTCCTTGTGGGGCACGGTCTCCGGCAACAGTCCGCGCGCCTGCTCGGTGGCGAGGCGCTGATCCGGTACGAGGGCCACGACCTGGCGTTCCAGGTCGAGTCGTACGAGCTTAGGCCCGGCGGGGGTGGTCCACGCAACGGTCAGACCGCCCGCGAGGCACGGCGCGACGTTGTCGGGATGGCCCTCGATGCCGGTGGCGAGCCGCAGCGCCGCCTCGTCGTCCAGCAGCTTGCCGTGCGGGTGCAGGGCACGGGCGGCGGTGATGCCGGCGAGGATCGCGGCCGAGGAGGAGCCCAGGCCACGGCTGTGCGGGATGCGGTTCGTACATCGCAGGCGGACGCCCGCGGGTTGCCCGGCGGGCGTGCGGCCGGTCCCGGCCAGCGACCCGTCGATCACCTCGAACGTGCGGCGCAGCGTCTTGACGATCAGATGCCGTTCGCCGCGGTCGGCGACCTCGGTGCCCTCGCCCTCGACCTCGATCGACACCTCGCCGGCCGCGGTCACCGCGACCTCGACGTCGTCGTACAAGGTCAGCGCGAGGCCCAGCGTGTCGAACCCGGGGCCGAGGTTGGCGCTGGTGGCCGGGGCCCGCACCAGGACGGGCGCCTCCGGCCAGCCGGGCGCCTCCGGCCGGTCGTGCGAAGGGGTCATGTGAGGCCCAGCGCGGACGCCGCGGCGGGCGCGTCCACCTTGACCGTGGTCGGCGCGGGCGCGCCCGCGATCGCCCAGTCGGGGTCTTTGAGGCCGTTACCGGTCACCGTGCAGACGACCGTGGAGCCCGGCCGGACGCCGCCCTGCTCGTGCGCCTGGAGCAGGCCGGCCACGCTCGCCGCGGAGGCGGGCTCGACGAACACGCCCTCCTCGGAGGCCAGCAGCCGGTAGGCCTTCAGGATCTGCCGGTCGGTGACCGAGTCGATGGCGCCGCCGGACTCGTCCCGCGCGGCGACCGCGAGGTCCCAGGAGGCGGGGTTGCCGATCCGGATCGCGGTGGCGATGGTCTGCGGCTTGAGCACCGGCTCGCCCTTGACGAACGGGGCCGCGCCGCTGGCCTGGAAGCCGAGCATGCGGGGCGTGCGGGACGACACCGCGTCCGCCGCGTACTCCTTGTAGCCCATCCAGTAGGCCGAGATGTTGCCGGCGTTGCCGACCGGCAGGCAGTGCACGTCGGGCGCGTCGCCGAGCGCGTCGACGATCTCGAACGCGGCGGTCTTCTGGCCCAGCAGGCGGTACTTGTTGACCGAGTTGACCAGGGCCACCGGGTAGTCGACCGACAACTTGCGGGCGAGCTCGAGGCAGTCGTCGAAGTTGCCGTCCACCTGGAGCAGCCGGGCGCCGTGCACCAGCGCCTGGGCGAGCTTGCCCATCGCGATCTTGCCCTGCGGCACGAGGACGGCGCACGTCATCCCGGCGCGTACCGCGTAGGCGGCGGCCGACGCCGAGGTGTTGCCGGTCGACGCGCAGATGACGGCCTTGGCGCCGTCCTCGGCGGCCTTGCTGATCGCCATCGTCATGCCGCGGTCCTTGAAGGACCCGGTCGGGTTGGCGCCCTCGACCTTGAGGTAGACCTCGCAGCCGGTCAGCTGGGACAGCCGATGGGCGGGCACGAGCGGCGTACCGCCCTCGAGCAGGGTGACCACGGGGGTCTGGTCCGTCACCGGGAGCCGGTCGCGGTACTCCTCGATCAGTCCACGCCAGGCGTGGTGTGCGGTCGCGTTCACAGTCGTCTCCTCGATGACCTGCGATGTTGGCCGGAGTCTACCGGGGCGTCCGGGGCGATTTCGTCCTCGGCGCCGGTGATCTCAGCCCCTGAGACGCCGCCTCCGGGCCGCCGTGTCACCGGTCGCTACTCGTCGCCCTCGACGCGCATCACGCTGGCGACCTCGCGGACCATCTCCTGGTTGCGCAGCCGTTCGACGGTCGCCGACAGCGCGGCGTCGGGGGCGCGGTGCGTCACCACCACGAGCTGGGCGTCCTCGCCCATGCCCTCCTGGCGCACGGACCGGATCGACACGTCGCGCCGGGCGAACTCCTCCGCCACGGTGGCCAGCACGCCGGGGCGGTCGGCCACGTCCAGCTGGATGTAGTAGCGCGTCACCGTGTCGCCCATGGGCAGCACCGGCAACTTCGCGTACGTCACCTCGACCGGCCCTGACGTCCCGGCGACCAGGTTGCGCGCCACCGCCACCAGGTCGCCCAGCACCGCGGACGCCGTGGGCGCGCCGCCCGCGCCGGCCCCGTAGAACATCAGCGACCCGGCCGACTCGGCCTCCACGAACACCGCGTTGTAGGCCTCGCGGACGCTCGCCAGCGGATGCGAGCGCGGGATCATCGCCGGGTGCACGCGCACCGAGACGCCCCGGCCGTTGCGCCCGTCCGCCGAGGGCACGCGCTCGCAGATGGCCAGCAGCTTGACCACGCTGTCCATCGCCTGCGCGCCGGCCACGTCCGCGGCCGTCACCTCGGTGATGCCCTCGCGGTGCACGTCCGCCGCCGTGACGCGGGTGTGGAACGCCAGCTGCGCCAGGATGGCCGCCTTGGCCGCCGCGTCGAAGCCCTCCACGTCCGCCGTCGGGTCCGCCTCGGCGTACCCGAGCGCCTGGGCCTCCTCCAGCGCCTCGTTGAACCCGGCACCGTGCGTGTCCATCTGGTCGAGGATGTAGTTGGTCGTGCCGTTGACGATGCCCAGCACCCGGTGCACGTGGTCGCCGACCAGCGACTCGCGCAGCGGCCGCAGCAGCGGGATGGCCCCCGCCACCGACGCCTCGTAGTAGAGATCGGCCCCGTACTCCCGGGCGGCGGCGAAGAGCGTCTCGCCGTCCTCCGCGAGCAGGGCCTTGTTGGCGCTGATCACCGACTTGCCGGCCTTCATCGCCTCCAGGATCAGCGTGCGCGCGGGCTCGATCCCGCCGATCACCTCGATGACGATGTCGACGTCGTCCCGGGTGACCAGGCCCTGCGCGTCCGTGGTCAGCAACGCCTGGTCGATGCCCTCGCGCGGGCGGCCCAGCCGCCGCACCGCGATCCCGGCCACCTCCAGCGGAGCCCCCACGCGCGCGGCGAGGTCGTCGGCCTGCTCGCTCAGCAGCCGGACGACCTCGGTGCCGACGACGCCGCAACCGAGCAACGCCACCCGCAACGCCCGTTTCACGCTCCTACCTCCGCATCGAGCCGCAGCAGATCGTCGTCGGTCTCCCGGCGGACGATGATCCGCGACCTGCCGTCCTTCACCGCCACCACGGCCGGCTTCGGGACGTAGTTGTAGTTACTGGCCATCGATCGACAGTACGCACCGGTCGCCGCGACCGCCACCAGGTCCCCGGGCGCAAGATCTTCGGGCAACCAGAGGTCCCGCACGACGATATCCCCGCTTTCGCAGTGCTTGCCGACAAGCCTGCTGAGCATCGGGCCGGCCTCGGAGGTCCGGCTGGCGAGCACGCACGTGTACTCGGCGCCGTAGAGGGCGGTCCGCAGGTTGTCGCTCATCCCGCCGTTGACCGAGACGTACGTCCGCAGGCCCTCGACGTCCTTGACGGTGCCCACCTCGTAGACCGTCACGCCGCCCGGCCCGGTGATCGCCCGCCCCGGCTCGATCGTCAGCCGCGGCATGGCCAGCTCGTACGCCTTGCACTCGCGCGCCACGATCGACCGCAGCCCGTCGGCGATCGCCTTCGGGTCATGCGGCTCGTCGCCGGGCACGTAGGCGATGCCGTACCCGCCCCCCAGGTCGAGCTCGGGCAGCTCGATCCCATGCTCGTCCCGGATCGCGACCAGCAGCTCCGCCAGCCGGTGCGCCGCGACCTCGAAGCCGTCCGTCTCGAAGATCTGCGACCCGATGTGGCTGTGCAGGCCCACCAGCTCCAGCTGGTCGAGCTCCAGCACCCGCCGCACGGCCTCCAGCGCCGCCCCCGAGTTGCGCGAGAACCCGAACTTCTGGTCGTCGTGCGCCGTCGCGATGAACTCGTGGGTGTGCGCCTCCACGCCCGTCGTCACCCGGATCATGACCTTCGGCCGGGCCCCGCGCTCCTTGGCCAGGTACCCCAGCCGGGCGATCTCCTCGAACGAGTCGAGCACGATCCGGCCGACCCCTGCCTCCAGGGCCCGCTGCAACTCCCACGAGGACTTGTTGTTGCCGTGCAGCGTGATCTTCTCCACCGGGAAGCCCGCGGCCAGCGCCACGGCGAGCTCTCCCCCGCTGCAGACGTCGAGCCCCAGCCCCTCCTCGTTCAGCCACTTCGCCACGGCCGTACAGAGAAAGGCCTTGCCCGCGTAGTGAACGTCCCCGTCGTCGAAGGCGGCCGCGTACTCCCGGGCCCGGGACCGCACGTCGTCCTCGTCGTACACGTAGAGCGGCGTCCCATAGGTCTCCGCGAGCTCCCTCACGTCGACGCCGCCCACGGTCATGACACCCCCCTCCCTCTTGGCCCCCCGCGGCCAGATGGCCGCGTCCAGGGCGTTGAGGTCCTCCGCCGGCGGCATCGGGTGGTCTTCGGTCAACACGTCCGCGTGCCGGGGACCTGCCGGGTGAACTCTGCTCATATCCGCTCTCTAGGGGTCTCACCGATCATCTTCAAGCCATTGCCCAGTGCAGTCCGCACGGCCCGCGCCAAGGCGACCCGCCCCTCGTGCACCGCACTCACCCGCTCGTCGCCCACCGGCAACGCGGGACACCTCTCATGAACGTCGTGGTAGGCGTCGGCCAGCCGTTCCAGGCACATGACCAGCGCCCTCGGCCGCCGTTCCCGCTCCGCCTGCGCGGCCCTCCCGGGCAGCTCCCCCAGACGGGCCACGACCGCCAACTCAAGATCGTTCAAAGCCTCCGAGGGGGTCTCCCCCACCCCGTACTCCCGCGCCCACCGCTCCACCGCGACGGCCCGCGCGTACGCGTACCGGACCCGGAAACCCGGGTTATCAAAGGTCCGAGGCCGATCAGCCCACCCACCTGGCGGCACCACCACGCGCCCATAGGCCTCGCCCGCCTCAAGAACCCCCCGCACCACATCACCCACGTCCACCCGCACCCGGATGAATCCCCCGGAGACCTCGACCCCCGCGACACCGGGCTCGGCCCGGACGCGCTCCGCGACACCCTCCGGGTCCAGCCCCATCCTCAGCGCGACCGGACTCCCGTAGAGCCCGGCCCCCAGGCAGCTCAACGGCACCTCGCGCACGCCTACGGCACGCGCGACAGCACCGTTCACATCGGCTGGGGTCACGCTGGCGAGACTATCCGACCACTATTTGGACGTTGCCAGCTTCCGCACCGTCTGGATCAGCTGGTTGGGATCGAACGGCTTGGTGACATAAGCGTCCACCCCGATCTCATGCCCCCGCCGCACGTCATGCTCCTGCGCCCGCGCGGTGATCATGACGACCTTCACGTGCTCGGTCTCGGGATCCTCCCGGAGCCGCACCGCGGTCACCCACCCGTCCAGCCGCGGCATCATCACGTCCAGCGTGATCACGTCCGGCCGGACGTCCCGCACCTTCTCGAGGCAGTCCTGCCCATCCACCGCGGTCACCACCTCGAACCCCTCGAGCTGCAGATTGACGGCGATGAGCTGCCGGATCACCTCGTCATCGTCGACGACCAGCACGCGTCCCAGTGGCTCGGTCACGGCCTCGAAGTTAGTCGACTCCACAGAGCAACGCACGGTGAACGCCGAGGTGCGCGCAACCTCCCGAACCCTGGTAGCCTTCATCTCGCGCCGAACGACCCAGCGCAATGCCCCCTTAGCTCAGGGGATAGAGCAACGGCCTCCGGAGCCGTGTGCGCAGGTTCGAATCCTGCAGGGGGCACCACACAAACCTGGTGGCGGCGGGTCGATGATGCTCTTTCTCGGCCGGACATTCTGTTCTGATCTCGGCGGGTGCGCCTCGGTGGATAGTGTCGTTCGGCGTGGATGCACTGGACCCCGTGGTGGCGTGGCTGGGCGAACGGACTCCTGAGGAGCTCGCCCGGCTGATCGAGGCTCGTCCGTACACCCTCGGGTATGGGCCGGAACCCCGCACGCTGCACTCTCTGGCCGGAAAGCTCCTGGCTCCGCACAATCTCGCCTCTATTGACGATCTGTCGCTCCCGGAGCTGGAGGTCGTTCTCGCCGCCGCCTCGATGGCGAACGTGGACGGCGACGTTCTTGTGGTCGACGTTCCCGAGAAGGAACTGCTGAGTGGCCTCGGTGCCGAGAGCGGGGAACGGCGGGCCGCTGCGCTGGCCGTCGTCGAGTCGCTGCGCTCTCGGCTGCTGCTGCTTCCGGCCAGGCAGGGGTATGTGGGCGTTCCTGCCGCCCTCGCCCAGCAGGCCGGACGGTCCGTGCCCGCCGCCCGCACGGTCCATCGGGCCTTGACGGCCTCGTACAACAAGCCGGAGATCTTGTTCATCGCGGGAGGTCTGGGCCTTCCTTCCGCCGCCCGGCCCGAGGCGGCTCGCAGCGGTGTTCAGCGGGAGGTCGTGGCGTTTCTCACCGACCAGGGCCGGGTCCGCGCCCTGGTCGCGAGTGCGCCCGCCGACGCGCGGGAACTGCTTGATCGGCTGGTGGAGGCGCGGGCCAAGTTGCGGACTTTCTGTTTTGTCGCGCGTGCGGGCAGGTACGGGTTCCGGGAAGACGGTTCCGGAGATCCCGCCACGGACTGGCTCGCCGCGCGCGGCCTGCTCGTCCCCGCCGGGGACGAGCTGGCGGAGGTGCCCCTTGAGGTTTCGCGTGCTCTGGGATCGGACTACCCGTTCAATCCGATGCCGCCGATGCCCGTGACCAAGCCCGCATCGCCGGAGCGAGTACGGGAGGAGGCTCAAGCGGCGGTCTCCGCGGCGGCGAATACGCTTGAGCGCCTGCTCAAGGCGTTGGACATGCGACCGGCGACGATGCGCAAGTCCGGTGGAGTCGCGGTACGCGAGACACGGCGGTTGGCCTCGGCTGCGGGCGTGGACGAGATCATCGCCCGGTTCTGGATCGAGCTCGCCGCGGCGGCCGAACTGATCGCGGTGCGTGCCACGAAGCAGGAGGCCCGGCTCCTGCCCACCAAGCGCTACGACGACTGGCTCCAACTCCCGCCTGCGCAGCGCATGGCGCCGATCGTGCGAGCCTGGATGCGGTTCTCCGAGACTCTCACGTGGTCCCCGTTCGAGCAGACTCCGGTCCCTCTCCACTACGAGCGGTACGAGCATGGGGCCGCGACGCTTCGCGCCGCTCTCTTGAAGCTGCTGGCGGATCTGCCTGACGGCACCGGTCTGGTCCTGGACGAGGGAACCCTGCCCGAACCGACCCTGGCCGCACTGCATTGGCAGTGCCCCGGCCTGCTCTCCACCGACCCCGCCGAACCGGACTACCGGCCCGAGCACAACCTGACCGAAGCCGAGTTGCTGGGCTTGTCCGCGCACGGCGCGCTCACCGGCCCGGGGCTCGCGCTGATCGGCTCCGGCGACCTCGTGACGACGTTGGACGCCCTGTTGCCCGCTCCTCAGGAGAAGGCGCATTTCCCGGGCGATCTGACGGCGGTGGTGCCAGGCGTTCCGACCACGGAACTGGCCGACCTGCTGACGGCGACCGCCGACCGGGAGTCCGATGGCCACGCGGTCGTCTGGCGGTTCACCCCGGCCTCGGTCCGTCGCGCCCTGGACGCCGGCCGCGATGCCGCGGAGATCATCGCCGCGCTCACCGACGCCGCGCTCGCTCCGCTCCCCCAAGCCCTGGAGTACCTCGTCACGGACACCGCCCGGCGGCACGGCCAGATCAAGGTCGTACGGTCCGCCTGCTGCCTGCGTTCGGACGACGAGACGCTCCTCCAGGAGATCGCGGGGCACCGCTCGCTGCGCAAGCTCGCACTGCGCCGCATCGCCCCCACGGTTCTGATCAGTACAAAGCCGGTGGCCGCGACGCTTGAGGCGCTCAGGGCGGCTGGTTACGCGCCCGCTCTCGAAGCCGAGACCGGCGCCATGGTGTTCGAACGTGCTTCGCGAGAACGCGCCCCCCTGCACCAGGGGCACGGCCGCCCTCGCCGGAATGGTGAGCCCGAGGCGGCCCTGGCTCTGGCCAGGAGGCTCCTGGCGTGATGACCCGTCGCGGCGCCGTCGGCGACTGCGGTTGAGGGCCGGTCCCGTGGCTGCGGATGAATTCGTCAGAGCCAGCCGCGGTGGGTGGCGCGGATGCCGGCTTGGAAGCGGCTTGTGGTGCCCAGGAGGGTGAGGAGCTCGCTGACTCGGCGGGTGTAGGTGCGGGAGGACAGGTTGAGGCGGGCGGCGGCGGCCTGGTCGGTGAGGCCTTCGTTGAGGGCGGCCAGGACGGGGGCCAGGTGGGCCGGCAGCTCGTGGGGGTCGCGGTCGGCGGAGGGGTCGGCTCCGGTGGACCACCAGTGCGCGTGGACGGTGGCGAGGGCGTTGACGACCACGGGGTCCCGGACGATGAGCATGCCGTTGTAGAAGACGTCCATGTCGAGCGGGACCAGGGCGACCGTACGGTCCAGGACGGCCAGGCGGAGGGGGATCTGGGGGATCAGACGCGCCTTGCCGCCGCCGTTCCACTGGATGGTGCCGAGCTCGGCGTCCCTGGCCAGGCCCTGCGGAGAGGTGATCTGGCGGACGGTCGGGATCTGGGCGACGCTCCGGCGTACGCAGCCGGCCGCGTGCACGAGCATACGTTCGGGGACGCCCTGGTCGAGGCAGCCCGACGGGTCGTCGAAGGTCAGCAGCTCGCTCCGGGCCGCGGCGGACAGGCGTGCCACCATCGGGCCGACCTTGGGGGCGTCCACGCGCTGGGCGGGCGGGCGGACGCCGCGCGCGGAGTAGAAGGCCGATTCCTCCAGGGCCTCGCCCACGGCTTCGCGTACCTGCGTCCGTAGCTCCGGAACGGTCATTACGGGCCCCTTCGTCCGGCCTCCGGCGGAGGGGCTCGGGTGACGGTCCAGCGCTCAACCGATGCCTAGTTTACGCCACGCATTTCTGTCATGACAGTGTGTAGTCGAGACTCCGGGCACATCGGGCCGAAGGAGCGAACCATGCGCGTTGCGCGCGGGTGGGCGGGCTCCTACTCTCTGTCTCGACCACCGTGATCAACCGGCTGACAGGGGTACGGGCGTTGGGCGTGCAGTCGGAGCCTCAACGGACCGTCGGAGGGCGGTACCGGCTGGCCGGGCCGCTGCCCGCCCCGTTCGTGATCGAATGCGAGACCGGATCAGGGGCCGTAACCAGGGCGCGCATCGCCCCTGCACCAGTCATAGATCACGATGCTGTGCACGACGAGGTCGTGCAGGGAGGCCCGGTGGCGGCTCACGGCGACCCACAGGAGGCCCGCGGGGAAGAACGTGCACAGAGCCACGCGCAGGAGCGCGCGGGCGAGCCCGAGCCGCCCGCCTGACCTGGCCAGCACTCTCAGACCCATCATCTGGTCTCCGGGCGTGCGCCCGGTGCTCACCCAGCCCCAGGTGAGATAGCCGATCGCGATGCCGCCGGCGGCGGCCGAGGCAAGGCCGCGCGGAGGACTCGGGAGGGTGAACGGCCCACCGAGGACGAGGTACCGGGCCACCCCGGCGCAGACCAGCGCCAGGACGCACACCGCCGACACGGCGAAGGCGTCGATGACGGCGGCCGCGCCCCGAGATACCAGGCCCGCGCGATGTCCCTGGAGGCCGAGCGGGTCGTTGGCCACCGCTAGCGCCGCGGGGCGCCGGGGTCGCCCCGCCGGCGGCCGGTGATGCGGTCGACGAGACCGTCGGCGCGCATGCTCTGCGCGCGGAACGCGTCGATCGTCTCCTGGGTCATGGTCTCGCTCGACTCCCGCACGATCGCGGGAACGTCGATCTCGCGGAGCACCTGGTCGACGATCGTCTTCAGATCGAGGCGCTCCACCACGGCGTCGATGTCGAGTCGCTCGGCGACCTGGTTGGGATCGACTCGGGCGACGACGGCGTCCAAGTCCATCCTGTCGAGAACCGCGCCGACCGCGGCCTGCAGGAGCGCGCGGCCGGCCACGGCGGCCTCTCGCTCACCGCGGAGCCGCTCGGCCCGGCCCTGCGCACTCCAGGACTCCAGCCGGCGGCGGGCGCCCGCCACCGGACCGGAGACCGGAAGGCGGAGCACGTCCGCTCCCCGGCTCGACGTGACGCGGTCACGGATCACGCCACGGAGCCGGGCCGATCGGCGGCGGGTGTCCATGCCGAGACCGATGACGACGTCGGGCACGAACCGCAACGCGGTATGCGGCTCCGCCTTCGGGGAGGCCCCGAGCGCGATCCGCACCGCGCTCTCGAGGATGCCCACGACGTTCCCCGCAGCGCCCAAGGCGATGCGCGTCACCCGCAGATCCCGCTCCTCCTGGCGGTGAGCGGGCACAACCGGATCGTCGGTCACGGACGGCATCACAACACGTTGCCGTGGTGAACGTCCTCACCCGCTCCGGGCGAGGCCCTGTGGCCACGTCCGGAGCCTTTGATCGGGGATGGTCCTGACCCATGGCTCCCGGGACCGCCTTCTGGGCCGCTTTCGCCGCCTCCCGTTACGCCGATCCCCCACCATCGGGACGGAGCACGCGACCACCGCGCCGCCGTGGACGGCGGCCATTCCGATGGCCGGCCCTCAGCTCAGCTGAGCAGGAGGCCGAGCGTGCCCTTGGCTACGAGGAGGGCGGCGAGGAGGGCGGTCGTCGAGTAGGCCACCAGGCGGAGGTTCGTCAGCAACCACTCTTGCCATCGTTGGTGGATGTCGGGTGCCCGGTCGGGCTTGGCCAGGGCGATGAGCAGGGGCAACGCCACGCCGAAGGACGCCACCACGACGAAGGCGGCGATCGTGGACGCGAGGGCCCAGCCGGTCAGGCCCGCTTGGAGCAGTTGGTTGACCGCGGCGGCGGCCAGGAGGTAGCTGGGCATGAGGACGCCGAGGCCCAGGGCCACGATCGGCGGCATCGTGTCGATCCGTGCGACCCAGCGGGGAGTCGTGGCCGTCGTCGCGCCGCTCTTTCGCCAGCGCCAGATCAGGAACGCGGCGAGCAGCACGCCCAGGGCCACGTCAGCGCCCGGGTGTGCGGCCGATGTCCTCTCCGTCGACGCTTCGGGAAGGAGGAGGGCTCCGGCGGCACCGACCGCGGTGAGCGCCGCCATCCAGCCGGCCACGAAGGCCGTCAGCTTGATCATTCCGCCCTTGGCCGCGGCGAAGAGCACGGCGGCGAGGAGGGACAAGGGTCTCAGCGCAAGGCCCAGGGCAAGGGCGAACAGCAGGGCGAACGAACTGAGTTCCATGGTCGGCGCAGCCCCTCCCCTCGCCCCGGGCGCTGAGGATGCCGCCCGTACGGCCTATGGGGACCATCATCCGTGGTGGGTGATCCACGTCGGACGGCCACCCCTAAGCCCGGGGAGCCAGGCTCCCCGCCCGCGAGGTGCCCCCTCAGGCGGCCAGCACCTTGGCCTTGGCGCGTTCGTACTCCTCGCTCGTGAGGTCGCCCTTGTTCTTGAGCTCGGCGAGCCGCGTGAGCTCGTCCGCCTGTCCGGCACCGCGGGCGGGTCCGGTCTCGCCCACACGCCGCCGGAACCACTCGTGCTCCCGGCTGCCCATCTGGCCGCCGCGCACGATCAGGTACACGAACACGCCGAGGAACGGCAGGACGACCACGAAGATCGACCAGCCGGCCTTGACCCAGCCGCTCAGCGAGTCGTCGCGGAAGATGTCGGCGAAGACGCGGAAGAGCAACATGAGCCAGAGGACCCAGAGGAAGAACCACATCATGGTCCAGAAGAGGTTCAGAAGCGGGTAGTCGTCCATTCGGCGGTCTCCTGTCGGTCGTTCTTCCTGCCTCGTACGGGGTCCAGAGTCCGCTCGTCCGGGAGCGCGGCCATCACCCGTCAGGGGCGACCGCGGCGGGTCAGGGCACGGAGCCTCGGTTCGGGGGCGGGCGCGTGCTCGGGGGCGGCCACGTTCGCCGCGAGGTGGGTGCCGTAGCGGTTCGCCAGCGGTCCCGCCGTGACGCCGTGCGCCACGACGCTGAGGAGCACCGTGATCGTGATGACCGTCAGCGCGGGGCCCGCCGCGGTGCCGAGCTCTTCCAGGGCCAGCAGGGCGAAGATGACCGACGCCAGGCCCCTGGGGCCGAACCAGCCGGTGAACGCGATGGTGGCGCGGCCCAGTCCGGTGCCCACGCACGCCAGGGCGACCGGGATCATCCGTACCGCGGTCAGGCTGAGCAGGGCGTAGCCCAGCACCTGCCAGGTGAGGTCCTCGACGGCGGGCACCACGGCGACGGCGCCGAACATCAGCCAGACGATGAGCGAGGCCAGGCCGCCGCTCTCCTCCACGAACGGCACGAGCCGCTCGTTCTCCCGCCCGGAGAGGTTGCCGAACGCCGCTCCCCCGACGAAGGCCGCGATGAAACCGTTCCCGTCGACGGCGACGGCGGTCGCGTAGGCGCAGAGCGCCAATCCCAGGACCGCGGGTCCCGCGAACCCCTCGGCCGACCAGCCACGGCCGCGGGCGCGGCGGAGCAGCTCGCCGCCCACGCCGCCGGCACCGGCGCCGACGAGGACGCCCAGCGCCAGCTCGGTCAACGCGTCCAGAGGAGCGCCGTGCCCGGCCGATGACAGGCCCGCGATGGCGAGCATGACGAACGGTGTGGCGATGCCGTCGTTCAGGCCGCTCTCGACGTTGATCAGGCGCCGGATCCGCGCCGGCACGGCCGGGTTGGACATCAGGGAGGCGCCGAGGGCGGCGTCGGTCGGGGCCAGGGCGGCACCGATGAGAAGGGCCGCCCAGACGCCGCCGTCCGGGAACATCACGTACGCCGCTCCCGCGCCCAGGGCGATCGTCAGCGGGAGTCCCACGCCGAGCAGCCGGACGTAGAGCCCGAGGTCGGCCCGGAGGTCGGCGATCCGCACGCGGGCCGCGTCCGAGAACAGGACCAGGACGAGGGTCACCTCGGCCATCACCTTGATCGTCTCGGCGGTGGGCCGCTGGTCTCCGATGGACGCGAGCAGGGCCCCGGTCGTGACGAACATGATGGCAGCCGTCACGTCGAGGTGCTGGAGCCTGGCCGAGAACGCTCCCCAGAGGAAGATCGCCCCTGCGATGACGGCGACTGCGGCCATGCTCATGACCCCTCATCTCCGCCGGGCGGCGGCCCTCCCGTCCGATCCGTCCGATGGTGCCCGGGCCGCCGGCCGCGGGTCGTCATCCGCGGTGGGTGAGCATGCCCGCCCCGCGGAGCCGGGCTCCTGGTCACCCTGGGCGGGTGATGGTTCTTCCTCCGCGGCAACTGACGGTGGCCACACCGCACGTGGCCGTCGACAGGCCCCCGAGGCTAAGGACACCGTGATGACGAACAGCATGACCGCCGCCGAAGAGAGCCGCGTGAACATGCGAATCCTGCTCACCAGCACCGCCCTCATCGGGGCGGGGACCCTGATCGGCCTGACCGGCGTCGTGCTCGGCGGCTCGGCGCTGCTGGCCGGGGCCCGGCGCAAGATCCGGCAGATGGACGTAGCGCCGCGAGAGCTCGCCAGGCAGAAGCTGCTGCAGGCCAAGCACGCCACCAGCGCGGGGGTCGACGCCTGGCAGCACGGGCCCAACGAGGTACGCGAGGGGCAGCCCGTGTCGTAGCCGGCCCGGGCAGCTCGGAGTGAGCCACATTCGCTGGACGTATCGCTGAGATGGGTGGACGCGTGCTGGGGCCGGCCGGCAGATGGCTGCGCTCGCTACGGCCGGAATGGCGCCACACGCGCGCCGACGCGATGGCGGGGGCGACGACCGCCGTCAGCGCCGTGCCCGACGGGATGGCCACGTCGGTCCTCGTGGGCGTGAATCCGGCGCACGGGCTGTTCGCGAACTTCGCCGGACCGCTCTTCGGCGGCATGTCCACCAGCACCCGGCTGATGGTCGTCAGCACCACGAGCGCGTCCGCGCTGGCCGCGGGCTCGGCCTTGCAGGACGTGGAGCCGTCCGCGAGGCCGGCGGCGTTGTTGCTGCTCACGGTGGTCGCCGGTGGCGTGATGATCGCCGCCGGCGTGCTGCGCCTCGGGCGGTACACGCGGTTCGTCTCGCACTCGGTGATGATCGGCTTCCTGACGGGGATCGCGGTGAACATCATCTGCGGTCAGATCCCCGTTCTCACCGGTTCGCCCGCGACCGGCCCCTTCGCCCTGGCCAAGGCGTTCGAGGTCGTGACCCATCCGGCGGGCATCGACCTCGCCTCCCTGCTCACGGGGCTGGTGGCGCTGGCCATCCTCGTCGTTCTCAAGCGGACCCGCTGGGCCATCGCCGGCACGGTGCTGGCGCTGGCCGTCCCGACGGCGACGGTCATGCTGGGCGGATTCGACGGCGTCGCCCTGGTGGAGGACGTCGGCACCATCCCCCGGGGCCTGCCGTCGCCGCATCTGCCCGAGCTCGGCGCGCTCTCGTTGCAGCTGGTGAGCGGAGCGCTGGCGGTCGCGGTGATCGTGCTCGTCCAGGGCGCCGGTGTCGCCGAGTCCATCTCGAACGAGGACGGCAGGCCCTCGAACTCCAACCGGGACTTCATCGCGCAGGGCGTGGGCAACCTGGCGTCCGGGGTGTTCCGCGGCCAGCCGGTCGGCGGGTCGGTCGGGCAGACGGCGCTCTCCGTCGCGAGCGGCGCCCGCACCCGCTGGGCCCCGCTGTGGTGCGGAATCTGGATGTTGCTGATCCTCGTCGCGCTCTCCGGCGTCGTGGGGAAGGTCGCCGTCCCGACGCTCGCGGCCGTGCTCGTCTTCGCCGCGTCCGGCTCGCTCCGGCCCGCCGAGCTCGTCACGATCCTGCGCACCGGTCCCACCTCCCAGATCGCGATCGTCACCACGTTCACCGCCACGCTCCTCCTCCCGGTGGCGGCCGCCGTCGGCATCGGCGTGGCGCTCTCGCTGCTGCTGCAGCTCAATCAGGAGGCCATGGACCTGAAGGTGGTGGAGCTGGTGCCCGAAGGCGACCGGACCTGGCGGGAGCGGCCCGCGCCGAAGGTGCTGCCCGGCCACGGCGTGACGGTGCTCGACGTGTACGGCAGCCTGTTCTACGCCGGAGCCCGGACCCTGCGCGTGCGCCTTCCCGATCCGGCGGGGAGCGACGCCCCGGCGGTGGTCCTGCGCTTGAGGGGCCGTACCTCGCTTGGGGCCACGTTCTTCCTCGTCATCGCCGACTACGCGGAGAGCCTGTCCCACGTCGGCGGCCGGCTCTACCTCAGCGGCCTCGACCCCGAGATGCTCGACAAGCTGCGCCACACCAAACGCGTGGATCTCTCCGGTCCCGTGCGGGCCTTCGAGGCCACCCAGCGGGTCGGCGAGTCCACCCGCGCCGCCTACCTGGACGCCGAGGCGTGGGGTGTCCGGCACCGTAAGGAAACCTGAGGCGACGGCACTGACGTTCTCCCAGGTCAGCGAACGTCTGCCTGCGGGACTGCGGCCCCGCGGCCTCCTTTGCACATCGGAGGTGGGTACGGCCAGTACCGGCTACGAGATCGCCGCATGAGGTCACAGGTCTGGCTTACCTGGACATTCCAACGCAATACTCCTTGGACTGAATCATCGGGGGGCGTCATAGGCGACGAGAAGGAGCGAACGTGGCCTCAAGCCTCGAACAGAGATCGACCCGGCGAACACTGCTGGGAACGCTGACCGGCCTCATCATGGTCCTGTCAGCCGTGTTCGCCGTGCCGGCCGCGTCTGCGGACATCCCCGGCACCGACGAAGTCGTGACCAGCTCGAACGTCAAGCATCTGGCCAACGTCCCCAAGTCGGGGCCGTTCGCCGGGCCGACCGCGTTCGGCACGGACATCGCGTTCACCGGCAAGTACGCGATCTCCGGCAACTACCTGGGCTTCACCATCTATGACATCAGCAAGCCCAGCGCGCCGAAGATCGTCAGCATGGTGAACTGCCCGGGGTCGCAGAACGACGTGTCCGTCGCGGACAACGGGAAGCTGCTGTTCCTGTCGACCGACTCGTCGCGCAGCGACGACTCGTGCCAGAGCGTGGCGAAGCCGGTGTCCGACCCCACGGCGTGGGAGGGCATCAAGGTCTTCGACATCAGCGACAAGGCCAACCCGCGGTACATCAAGTCCGTGGAGACCCAGTGCGGCTCGCACACGCACACGCTGGTGCCCGGCAAGCGCGGCTCGGTGTACATCTACGTCTCGTCGTACATCCTGCCCACCTGGCTCGTCGGAACCCCGAACGTGGGCCCCGACTGCCAGCCTCCGTTCGACAAGATCTCCATCGTCAAGGTTCCGCTGAAGGCGCCGACGAGCGCCGCGGTGGTGGCCACTCCCGTGCTGTTCCCGGACGGCGGCAACCCGGGCAACCCGGGCCGTCCGGACAACCCCGTTCCGGGTGACGACACCTGGGTCCCGACCACGGGCTGCCACGACATCACGGCCTACCCGGACAAGGGCATCGCGGCGGGCGCCTGCATGGGCGACGGAGCGCTCTTCGACATCTCCAACCCGGAGAACCCGAAGGTGCTGACGACCATCAGGGACACCACGAACTTCGCCTTCTGGCACTCGGCGACGTTCAACCAGAAGGCGAACAAGGTCGTCTTCACCGACGAACTCGGCGGCGGCTCGGCCGCGACCTGCAACCCCACGATCGGCCCGAACAAGGGCGCGAACGCGATCTACGACATCGTGGGCAAGGGCAAGAAGGCCAAGCTCGTCTTCCGCAGCTACTACAAGATCTCCCGGACGAACGCCGACACCGAGAACTGCGTGGCGCACAACGGCTCGCTGCTCCCGGTGAAGGGCAAGGACATCATGGTGCAGTCCTGGTACCAGGGCGGCATCTCGATCTGGGACTTCACCAACTCGCGCAAGCCGAAGGAGATCGGCTTCTTCGAGCGCGGACCGCTTCCGCCCGGGTTCGCCCTCGGCGGCACGTGGTCGGCGTACTACTACAACGGCTTCATCTTCTCCAGCGACATCCAGAAGGGCCTTGACGTCGTCGACGTCAGGGACCGTCGCACCGACGCCGGCAAGAAGGTCTGGCTCCGCGAGCTGAACACGCAGACGCAGCCCGACTACTTCGATCGCCACTGATCGACCGCTGGACGACAGGGGCCTCCCAGCCGGGAGGCCCCTGTCGCGTTTTCCGGGAGGCGGCGGCATCCCAGGGACGATCCCCGCCCCACCGGAGAGCCGGCTCTGCCCGGCCGGCTCCCCGGCGTCGCCCCCAAGGCCCCGCTCAGGCCTCGCCCCCTGGCCTGCCGGTCAGGAGTGGCGGTCGCGGTAGGCGCTGGGGGTGGTCCCGTGGGCGGCGCGGAAGGCGCGGCTGAACGCGGCGGCGTCGGGGAAACCCCAGCGGGCGGCGACGGCGCCGATCGGCTGGGTGGAGGCGCGCAGGTCGCGGCGGCAGTGCTCCAGGCGCCGGGTGCGGATGTAGCGGGCGACGGTGGTGCCCCTCGACTGGAAGATCCGGTAGAGCTGCCGCACCGACAGGTGGTGGGCCTGGGCGATCGCGGCCGGGGTCAGGTCGACCAGGTGGAGGTGCTCGTCGATCCATGCCTGGACGGCCCGGAAGAGGTCGGGGGCGTCGGGCGGCGGCGGCTCGGCCGCCCGGCCCAGGCGTTCGCTCAGCGCCGCGGTCATGAGGTCGACGATCGCCTCGCCCAGGTGATGGGAGTGCGGGCCCTCGACGGCGTCGCCGTCCCGGGCGAGCGAGGTGAGCACCGCGGTGAACGTCCGGCCGGTGCGGGTGTCGAGCGGCGTGGCGGTCAGGGTCGAGACGCGGTCCGGCGGGATCGGGATCGCGCGGTGCGGGACCAGCACCGTGAAGATGTGGTGCGCGACGAACGAGATCTGCACGGGGCGGCTCAGGTCGTAGAGGACGAACTGGCCCGGCCGGACGAGCATCGTGCGGTCGTTCTGGCGGAGCAGGCAGGACCCGCTCAGCATCAGGCCGATCTTGTAGTACTCGGCGGAGAGTTGTGACGCCGTGCGCTGCACGGCGTGGGCCGGGGCGAAGACCTCGCCGGCGTGGACGGGACCCAGCGTGCGGGCGACGAGGCGGGCGGAGAATCCGCGCCGGCGGGGCGGACGGACGTTGAGGGGGCCGAACGCCTCGGCGATGGCGTGCTGCCAGTACTCGGCCTGGTCCTCGGCGGGGTGGTCGGCGGTGGTGATTTCCGTCGGCATGCGTGCTCCCTTGCACTCGCCGCCAGGTTTGCCGGGCCGGTCGGCCGCGTCAACACGCGAACCCGCACAACGCGGGCGGCGGAGTTCGGCAGGGAACGCCAACAGGGCGGCAGGCGAGGCCAAGGGCGGCGGGTGGCCACCGGGATAGACAGGACGCGGTGGGGTCACGTTCAAGGAAGGATGTCCCGTGTCCGACACGAACAACGAGATGAGCCGGAAGGGCTTCATCACGGCGGTGGGACTCGGCGCGCTGGCGCTGCCCGCCGTCATGGACGCCGCCCCGGCCCGGGCCCGTTCGCTGCCGCCCACCGCCACCTGCGACGACGGGGACGAGCCCACCCGCCCGCAGACCGAGGGACCGTACTTCAAGCCCAACTCCCCGCAGCGCACGTCGCTGATCGCGGCGGGCACGGTGGGGACGCGGCTGACGGTGACGGGCTTCGTCTACACGATGTCGTGCCGGCCGGTGGGCCGGGCCCTGCTGGACTTCTGGCAGGCCGACCACTACGGCCGCTACGACAACGCCGGCTACCGGTTCCGCGGCCACCAGTACACCGACGCGACGGGCCGGTTCGCGCTGACCACGATCGTGCCCGGCCTCTATCCCGGCCGGACCCGCCACATCCACGTCAAGGTGCAGGCCCCGTACCAGCGGGTGCTCACCTCGCAGCTCTACTTCCCGAACGAGCCGCGGAACCAGACCGACACGATCTTCGACCCGACGCTGGTGATGGACGTCCAGGACGTGCCGGGCGGCCGCGCCGCGACGTTCGACTTCGTACTCCGGCTGCCCTGAGTCCCGGTGCGCGGCGCCGATCGCCTCCAGGCCGCGCACCGGCGGAAGGACGGGCTCCGGAGCGGTCTCCGGGGCCCGTCCGGGCACGGACGCCCCACCGGGTATGTGACCGGGCCGGACGGCCCATTCGGCAGGCCGCAATCTGGAGATCGGCCGAATACCATGCGTGACGAACCCCTTCGTGTCCAGGATGGACGTATGGCAGCCTTCCCGTTGATGCCTGGGCACGACCACATCAACCTCGTGGCCGAACTGGACCCGGTGGCGGCGGTGCGGGACGAGGAGATCGGCGAGCGCATCCGGCGGTTTCCCAAGCTGATCCCGTTCGGGGCGCCCGACTTCGGCCACGCGGTGCAGGACGGCCCGGAGTGGCGCATCGGGGCCACCGGCGCCTGCGACCCGGCGGGCGCCCGCTTCGACCTGGCGCGCAGGCTGCGCGGGGAGGCCGAGAACGAGGAGGACGGCGGCGTCGTCCGGGCGCTGCGCGCCGCGGGCGACCGGCTCGACCCGCCGGAGGGCGACCCGCTGCCCAAGGACGAGTGGGAGATCGGCGCGCGGCGGTACCGCGTCATCCGCGTCGAACGCTTCACTCTGATCATGAACGGGGTGATGGAGCCGCCGCGCGTCACCGACGCCGACCTGCTGGCCGGCGACCCGCTGCTGCACGGCCATCTCATCGACCCGCTCGCGCCCGCCGGGCAGTGGGAGACCCAGCTCAGGCTCAACCTGGCCGGGTTCGTCCCCAACCCCGGCTCGGTCGCGGACGCCGTCATGACCGAGACCCGGCACGCCGTGCACACGCACGCCGGGGTCGTCCTGCTGCCGCCCACGTTCACCGTGCTGGAGATCAAGGACGGCACCGCCAAGCCCGTCACCGGCGGCCACGACCCCGACCAGGCCCGCGCGCATCTCGCCCGCTACTTCAGCGACGTGCTGCCCGAGCTGCGGGGTTTCCAGGGCGAGCCGCCGGCCCCCGCCGAGGTGGCCGAGTGGCGGCGGGCCGCGGCGGAGGTCGAGGCGACGGCCGGGCACGAGTTCGACGTGCTGGGACGGTGTTACCGCACGGTCCGCGTCTCCCGCATGATCCGCCTCGGGCGCGACGGCCCCGAGGCGCCCCGGGCGTCCGACCAGGAACTTTACGGCCTTCCCGAGGACGAATACCAGCACGAGGACTGACACGGCGCCCGGCCCGGGCACGTACGTCCCCGCCTCCGGCGCGGCACGCGGCTCATTCGGGCACGGCCGCGGGACCGGCTGCGGGGCGGACGGCGGGGAAGCCGTGGGCGCGGGCGGCGACGACGACCGCCAGGACGGGGACGAGGAGCACCAGGACGCTCCACGCGAACGACGTGTGGCCGAAGAGCCCGAGCAGGACGCCGCCGACGACACCGCCGCCCGCCATCGCCACGTTCCACAGCGTGACGAGCATCGCCTGGGCGCCGTCGGCGTGGTCGCCGCCGGCGTCGGCCACCGCGGTCTGCAGCAGGGTGGGCACGCCGCCCCAGCCGAGCCCCCACAGGGCCGCCGCCGCGTACACCAGCGCCGGGCCGTCCGCCAGGAGCGCCAGCAGCGCGGCGGCCACCGCGAGCAGCACCGTGCCGGCGATCATCAGGACGCGGAGGCGCCGGTCGATGCGCGCGCCCACGATCCAGATGCTGACCAGCGACGCGGCGCCGAAGACCAGCAGGACCAGGTCGGTGGCGCCGCCCATGCCGGTGCGTTCGAGGAACGTGGCGACGTAGGTGTAGAGGATCGTGTGGGCGAGGACGAAGACCAGGGTGACGAACAACACCGGCGCCACGCCCGGCACGGTGAGGGCGCGCAGGATCGGGGCGCGGTCGCCCTGCCGCTGCCCGGGGAGGTCGGGCACCAGGGCGATGATCCAGGCGATCAGGACGGCGGTGAGCACGGTCATGACGGCGAACGTCGCGCGCCAGCCGATCAGCTCGCCGAGGAACGTGCCCGCGGGCACGCCGAGCGACAGCGCGACCGGGATGCCGGTCATGACGACCGCGATCGCCTTGCCCTGGAGGTGGACGGGCGCCAGGCGGCGGGCGTACCCGGCCAGCAGCGCCCACGCGACGCCCGCGGCGACCCCGGCGACGAAGCGCGCCGCCATGGTGAGCGCGTAGTCGCCGGACGCCGCCGTGACGGTGTTGGCGGCGGCGAACGCCGCCATCGCGGTCAGCAGCAGCCGCTTGCGCCGCCAGCCGGCGGTGGCGGCCGACAGCGGGATCGCGGTGAGCGCGGTGCCGATCGCGTAGATCGTCACCGCCTGGCCCATGGCGGGCTCGCCGACGTTCAGGTCACCGCTCATCGCGGGCAGCACGCCGGCGGGCAGGGTCTCGGTGAGGCTGGTGATGAAGACGGCCGTGGCCAGGGCGAGGAGGGCCGGGAGCGGGAGCCGGCCCGTCCCGCCCGGGGCCGGGGACGCGGTCTTGGCGGTCTCGGTCTGCATGCGACGAATGTTCGGCCCTGACATTGGTGTCAGATTCAAGGGAGGCGCCCCCGCCGGGCGCGCCTCCTCGCCGGGCGCGCGGCCCGCCGGGCACGTGACGAGGTCACAGGCCGGGCGATCACCGGCATCCTGGCCGTGGCGCGCACCATCTTCAGAGGCAGGTCGTTGAACTGCGCGGCGCGCAGGGTCGTGAACGGGACACCGGACTCGGTGATCGCCTGCTCGGCGCCGTGCTTGGCCTTGAAGTAGCCGATCGGCATGTCCCCGGCGCTCCCCTCCCCCGGCGGCCTGCGCTTCGAGCCGGTCGACAGCCGCGACGTGGCGGCACGGCTGGCCGAGCTCACCTTCGGCGGGCCCGCGGCGGGGCCGTCAGAGCGGCGGGGCGAAGGTCCAGCCGCGGGCGAGAAGCCGGTCCACGGCGGTGACCGCCGCCGCCAGCCGCCGCTCGTGCGGGCCGGTGACCATGACGTACGGGAGGCGGCGGCGGTCGAGCTCGGCGCGGAACCGCCCGGCCATGCGGACCCGGACGGACTCGCCGTCGCGCCAGCCGTCCTGCTCGAACGGCACGCCCTCGTGGTCGGTCAGGATCCACAGGTCGTGCCGCGCCCGCGCCGGGATCCGGCCGAGCTCGCCCAGGTACCGCTCGCGCCAGAGCGCGGTGGCGAACGCGTCGGTGTCGCAGATCAGCACCGGCGAGCCGACCCGCGCGGCGGCGTCCTCCCAGTCCAGCTGCCGTTCGGCGATGAGGGCGAAGTCGGCGGGCGTCCATTCGATGTCGTCCAGCCAGGCGCCCGGGCCGAGCCCGCCCACGCGTTCCTCGCAGTAGGTCCGGCCGTACTCGGGCACCCAGCGGGTCGCGGCGTACGGGCCGCCGAGCCCGGCGTAGTGCGCGGCGAGCGCGCGGGCGAGGGTCGTGGTGCCGGTGGACTCGGCGCCGACGACGACCACGCGCCGGGCGAGCGCGGCGCGCACCGGCGGCGCGAGGAAGTGCCAGTGCGCGACCGGGTCGGCGCGAACGGCGGTGCCGCTGACCGGGAACGTGCCGCGGGGTTCGTCGACGTCGTGCGCGACGGCGCCGAACCAGCGGGCCAGCTCCTTGCCGTACGCCTCGGAGCTGAAGACCGCGTCGATCCCCGGCTCGTCGCCCCACAGCAGCCGCAGCCCGTGCCGGAAGATCTCGACGTGCCGCCGCCAGACGTCCTGGTCGTCGTAGTCGACCTCGACGTCGTCCAGCACCGGCACGAAGTGCACGTGCGGTTGCGGATGGGTCTCGCGCAACCACGCCACCCGGTCGGCGAGCGGCACCGACTCCACCGGCGACGCGGCGACGACCACCGACAGCCGGTCACACGCCGCGGCGGCGGTGTCGATGAGGTGGTGGTGGCCGGCGTGCGGCGGATAGAACTTGCCGATCACCAGTCCGTGCGTCATGCCGGTACCGGCGCGGGTGCGCGGGCGGCCAGGTCCCGGCGCCAGGCGAGGACCCCGGCGACGCACAACCCGAGGAACACCACGTACAGCGCGGCGGTCAGGTAGAGCTCCTTGTAGGAGTAGAGCGGGATGTAGATGAGGTCGGCCAGGATCCACAACCACCACGACTCCAGCAGCTTGCGGCACTGCCCGTAGGTGGCGGCGAGCGAGATGGCGGTCGTGAGCGCGTCCCAGAAAGGCACGTTCGACCCGGTCCGGGTGTCCAGGACCCAGTACATGATCCCGGTGGCGGCGGCGCCGGCGACCGCGACGCCGATCCACTCGGCGCGCCGCGTCCGCCGGACGACCTCGGCGGTACGGTCGACGCCGCCGTAGAGCCAGGCCCACCAGCCGTACAGCTGGAGCACGACGTACACGATCTGCAGGCTCGCGTCGGCGTACAGCCCGCTGTCGAAGAAGATCAGCCCCAGCAGCACGACGTTGGCGATACCGATCGGCCAGTTGAGGATGTGCTGCCGCACCACGAGCGCGACCGTCACGACCCCGGTCACGAACCCCAGCACCTCGCCCCACGAGGTGGGCGTGCCCCTGAAGGTGAACGCGGGTGAGAGCAGGGGTTCCAGCAGGTCGTGCAGGGTCACCGGGGCCTCCAGATCACGTCCACGCGACCCTAACAAACCGCGATCTTCGCGAACCGTCCCGTTCGCGTCACATTCGCCGCCCCCGTTCCGTCATGTCGGTGATCTCAACGGAACCAGACAAGGACCACGATGACGGACACCTCCCGGCGCCGGGTGGTCAGTCCTGGGTGATGAGGTTTGCGAGGAGCCGGCGGCTCTGGTCCTCCCAGTGGGAGAGGCCGAGCCGCCGGTGCACGTCCAGGGAGGCCTCGGCGTGCGCGACGGCCTGGTCGCGGCGGCCGAGGCGGGCGGCCAGCTCGGCGAGCACCAGGTGGGTGGAGCCCCAGCCCGCGGTGCCCATCCCGCAGATGACCAGCTGCCCGGCCCGCGGCGCGATCCGTTCGTAGGCCTCGGCCGGGTCCGGGACGCCGAGGCGGGCGGCGGCCAGGCCCCAGACGGGGATCAGGAAGTCGGCGATCCAGGTGTCGGGCACCTCGGTGCCCCAGCGCGCGACCAGGTCACGGGCGAGGTCGTCGCGGCCCGCCTCGGCCGCGGCCAGCACCGCGAGCGGCCGGAGCGGCACCATGTCCGGAACGTCCGCCGCGTTCACCAGGTCGTCGACCATCTCGGCGCCGCCGCCCCGGCCGCGCGCGCACGTGTAGCCGGTGACGTGGATCCGGAACCGCGCGCCCCACGGCGTCGACCCGAAGCCCAGCGCGGTGAAGGCGCCGACGAGCGCCTCGGCGTCGTCCCACCGCCCGTCGAGCGTCGCGCGCGCGGTCTCGGCGATGCGGACCATCGACTCCAGCTCGGGACGCGGCCGGTCGCCCAGCAGCACGCGGCAGCGGGCCAGCTCGCGGTCCCAGCCGGGCAGGTCGGCCGCGCGCAGCAGGCACGACATCAGGAACAGCCGGGCGATCAGCTCGGTCGAACGCGGGACGCCGGACAGCGCGGCCATCTCCTCCGCGGTCCTGCGCTGGGTCGCCGTCCCGCCGGGGACGAACGCGGCGAGCAGCAGGTTGTTGAGCGTCTGGGCGCGCAGCCCGGGGTCGCCGATCTTCCGGGCCAGTTCCACGCCCTCGGCGGCATGGCGCTCGCCCTCGGCCCGGCGCGGCCCGTAACAGAGCTCGACGCCCAGCGCGCCGAGCAGCGCCGCCCGGTCGCGGTCGTCCAGGGGGCGGGCGAGGAGGTCCTCGATCGCGGCGACGACGGAGTCCTTGACCACGCCGAACGGCCGCCAGTTCCACAGGGTCGGGCCGCTGAACGCGGTGATGACGCCGATGAGCGCGTCCTGGTCGTCCGCCCTGCGCGCGAGCTCGAACGCGTCGTCCAGGTCGCGGGACGCGCCGGTGGCGTCGCCCGCGGAACGCCGGGCGTTGCCCAGCCCGGTCAGCAGCCGGGCCCGTTCGGCGTCCGCGCCCGGCGCGGACGCGGCGAGCGCCAGTTCCCAGAACTCCACGGCCTCGGTGTAGGCGAGCTGGCCGGTGGCGTGGCGGGCCGCGCGGGCGGCGTGCTCGACCGCCTTGGCCGCTCCGCCGACCTTCGCCGCCCTGCCGAAGTGCCGGGCCAGGATCGCGGCCTGCGCCGCCGGCAGGACGGGTTCCAGCGCCTCGCCGACCCTCAGGTGCAGCCGCGAACGTTCCAGGCGGCTCAGGCCCGAGTACAGCGCCTCGCGGACGAGGCCGTGCGAGAAGCGGTAGTCGGCGCCGGTGGGCGGCTCGGTCAGGAGCCCGGTGGCGACGGCGGGTTCGAGCGCCATCATCACCTCTTCGGCGGTGGTCCCGGTGACGGCCTCCAGCAGGTCGATGCCGGCCTCGGCGCCCGCCACGGCGAGGGCGCGCAGCGTGCGGCCGGTCTCCTCGGGAAGTTGCGCGACCCGGCGTTCGATGACCTCGCGCGCCCCCGGCGGAACGGCGCCGGCGGCCTCGGCTCCGGCGGCGCCGCGCGCGCTCTCGCGCAGGCGCAGCACCTCGCCCAGGTAGAAGGGGTTGCCGCCGGTGCGTTCCAGCAGGTCGCCGACCAGGTCGGGCACCTCGGCGATGCCGCGCGAACGCAGGTAGGACGAGACGTCGGCGGCGGTGAACGGCCCGAGGTCGAACCGTTCGGTGCCCTCCAGCCGGGACAACCCGCCGAGCACGTCGCGGAGCTCGTCGGGATGGTCGCCGGGTTCGGGCCTGAGGGTGGTGAGCACGAGCAGCGGCCGCCGCACGGCCGCCTCCGCGACGTAGGCCAGGAGGCGGAGGGACGACACGTCCGCCCAGTGCAGGTCGTCCACGAAGACCAGCAGCGGCTCCCCGCCGCCGGTCAGCTCGGCGACGACACGTTCGTAGAGCTCGTAGAGCGCGGCGTCGGGGTCGTCGCCCGCGCTTCGCGCCTCGCCCGACAGCAGCCCGCCGTCGGCCCCGGCGTCGCGCAGCACCTGGGTCCACGGCCAGAACGCGGGCGCGGTGCCGTCCGTGCACCCGCTCCGCGCGACCCGGAATCCGCGGGACGCCGCCAGCTCGCCGATCTCGCGGGCCAGCCGGGACTTCCCGATCCCGGCCTCCCCGGTCACCAGGAGCACCCCGCCCCGACCGCGCCGGACCTCGCCGAGCAGGGCGTCCGCCCGTTCCAGATGACCGTCCCGAGCGATCAGCCCGTCGGACGGCGCCGCCGCGCCGCCCCGGGCCCGCGGCCCCGCGGACGCGGGTGCGGACGGCCCCGTGGGCGCGAGCGATCCCGCGGACGCGGGCGGTGGCGCCGACACGAGCGGGTGCGCGGACACGGGCGGGCGCGCGGGGCCGGCCGCGGGGGCGTCCAGGGACGGCGACTGCTCGAAGACCTCCTGCTCCAGCCGGCGCAGCTCGGGGCCGGGCTGGAGGGCGAGGTCCTCGTTCAGGCGTTCGCGGACGCGGCGGAGGGCGGCGAGCGCGTCGGCCTGGCGCCCGGCGCGGTAGAGGGCCAGGACGAGCAGGGCCCAGGCACGTTCGCGGTAGGGGTGGTCGTCGACCAGGGCCTCCAGGTCCGGGACGGCCGCCGCGGCCCCGCCGAGCGCCAGGCGCGCATCGAGACGATCCTCCAAGGCGGCCCCGCGCACCTCGGCCAGCCGGGCGACCAGGGGCTGCGCGAACTCCTGGTCGGCGAACTCGCCCAGCGGGTCGCCGCGCCAGGACTCCAGGGCCCGGTCCAGGATCTCCAGTGCCTCGGCATGGGCGCCCCGGGCGAGGGCCTGGCGCCCCTCCTCGGCCGCCGCCAGGAAACGTTCGAGATCGATCTGCCCGGGGGTGACGGCCAGCAGGTAGCCGGGTTCGCGGGTCAGGAGCACGCGCGGCGGCGTCCGCGGCGCCCGGCCGGGCTCCAGTACCTTGCGCAGATGGGCGATGTAGGCCTGGAGCGTCCGGGTGGCCCCGGCGGGCGGCTCCCCGGCCCAGAGCTCCTGGATCAGGCGGTCGAGCGACACCACGCGGCCGGGCTCGATCGCCAGCATCGCGAGCAGGGCGCGCTGCTTGCGGGTGCCCAGGTCGACCGGGGTCCCCGAGCCGTCGGTGACCTCCAGCGGGCCGAACATCCGGATCGACAGGCCGGCCGCCATCTCCACCTCGTGTCCAGTTCCTGCGCGGATGTCCTCAGCATAGGGCCCCGACCTGCGCCGACGGCCGTACGATCCAGCCCGGGGCGGGCCTCCCCGCCGGACCTCAGCTCGGTCCCAGCCCGATCCCAACAGGGCCGGGCGAGGCTGAGGTCATCACAACGGAGGGAAGATCATGAACATCCAGAACGCGATCAAGGGCCGGGCGCTGGTCTCCGGGGACGAGGGATTCGAGCGGGCGGCCCGCCCCTGGAACGTCGCGGTCACCCAGCCCGTGGACCTGGTCGTCGAGGCGGCGGACGCCGACGACGTGGCCGCCGCGGTGCGGCACGCCAAGCTGACCGGCCGGACGATCCTGGCCCAGCCCAGCGGCCACGGCGCGACCGGCGACGTCGAGGGCGCGATCCTGCTGCGCACCGGCGGGCTGGACGAGTTCGAGATCCGGCCGGACGAGCGGATCGCCCGCGTCGGCGCCGGAGTGCGGTGGGGCCGCGTGCTGGAGGCGGCGGGCCCGCTCGGGCTGGCCGGCCCGGCGGGCAGCTCGCCGGTGGTCAGCGTGACCGGCTACCTGGTGGGCGGCGGGCTCAGCTGGTTCAGCCGCAGCCAGGGCTTCGGGGCGGACGCCGTCCGCGCGTTCGAGGTCGTGGACGCGGACGGGGCGAAGGCCCGGGTGACCGCCGGTTCCGACCCGGACCTGTTCTGGGCGCTGCGCGGGGGCAGCGGCGAGTTCGCGATCGTCACCGCCGTCGAGTTCGAGCTCTTCCCGGCACCGGAGCTCTACGGCGGCCGCGTGATGTGGCCCGCCGCCCAGGCGCCCGCGGTGCTGGCGGCCTTCCGCGAGGTGACCGCGGCGGCGCCGGACGAGCTGGCGGTGTGGTTCGACCTGGTGCGGTTCCCCGGCGGCGAGCCGCTGGTGGCCGTGGACGCCACCTTCCTCGGGAGCGCGGCGGAGGGCGCCGCGCTGCTCCGCCCGTTCGACAAGGTCGAGGGCGTGCTGAACGACGGGCGCCGCACGCTGCCGGTCGCCGAGCTGGGCACCATCACCGCCGAGCCCACCGACCCCGCGCCCGGCCTCTCCCGCGCCGAGCTCCTGACCGAGCTGAACGACGAGGTGGCCGGGACGTTGCTGGAGAACCCGATCGACCCCCTCCTCAGCGTCCAGGTGCGCCACCTGGGCGGCGCGCTGGCCCGCCCGGACGGGAACGCCGGCGCCAGCGGCCGGATCGCCGAGCCGTACCTGCTCTACCTGTTCGGCATCCCGGCCGGGCCGGAGCGGGCGGCGGCCGTCGCGGCGAAGCAGACCGAGATCGCGAACTCCGTGTCGCGCTTCACCAGCGGCCGCAAGCCGTACACGTTCCTGGGCCCCGGCGACCACGCCGCGAGCGCGTTCTCCCCCGCGACGCTGGCCCGGCTGCGCGACATCAAGCGGACCCGCGACCCGCGGGGACTCTTCCGCGGCAACTACCCGCTCTGATCGCTCGACCCCGTACCTCGCCACCGCCCCGCCGGCCGCGTGCCGCCTCGTTCACTCTGTGTCGACCCGCTCCAGGCAGGCCCGCGAGCCGCCCTCCGGCCGTCCCGGCCGCCGTCCCGATCGGCGGCCGGGACGGCGCCGTGACGCCGTAAGCTCGTCCGGTCAGCGATCAAGGGATGGGCCGGGCATGACCGAGATGTTGCAGGCGAACGATCCGGTCGAGCTCGGCCGGTATCTGCTGAGCGGGCGGCTCGGGCGCGGCGGCATGGGCACGGTCTTCCTCGGCGAGGACCCCGACGGCCACCGGGTGGCGGTCAAGGTCATCAACCCCGAGCTGGCGGACGACCCGGTGTTCCGCGAACGGTTCGTGCGCGAGGTGGAGGCGGCCCGGCGCGTCCGGCGGTTCTGCACGGCGCCCGTGCTGGACGCGTCGCTGGACGGCGAGGAGCCGATCTTCGTCGTGACCGAGTTCATCGACGGGCCGACGCTCGACCAGGCGGTGGAACGGTCGGGGGCGCTGCGCGGATCCAACCTGGACGGGCTCGCCGTCGGGGTGGCGACCGCGCTGTCGGCCATCCACGACGCCGGGATCGTGCACCGCGACCTCAAGCCGGCGAACGTGCTGCTGTCGGCCGTGGGGCCCCGGGTCATCGACTTCGGCATCGCCCGCGCGCTGGACGCGCGGAAGGGCGTGACCACGACCGGGCACGCCGTCGGCACGCCCGCCTACATGGCGCCGGAGCTGCTGACGGGCGGTGCGATCAGCCCGGCGTCCGACGTCTTCTCCTGGGGTTGCGTCATCGCGTTCGCCGGATTGGGCGACAGCCCGTTCGACGGCCGGACCGTCCCCGAGGTGCTCTACAAGGTCGTGCACGAACCGCCCGGCCTGGACGGGCTCGACCCGTCGCTGCGGCAGGTCGTGGCGGCCGCGCTCGCCAAGAACCCCGCCGACCGGCCCACCGTCCCCCAGCTGCTGGAGCTGCTGGCCGGGCACCGCCCTCAGGGCGCGCTCGGTCCGGGCACGGCGCCCCGCACCGCGCGGCTGCCGCGTTCGGAGCGGCGTCCGCGTGCGGCCCGTTCGGCGAACGGGCCGCACGCGGCGGGCGCGGCGGGCCCGGCCGGTGCGATGGGCCCAGGCGGTGCGATGGGCCGGGCGGGTGCGATGGGCCCCGGGGATCCGGCGGGTCGTGGAGGCCCCGGACGGCCCGTGTTGTCCGGCGTGGCGGGCCTGGCGGTCTCCGCGCTGGCCGGCGCGCTCGCCGTCCTGATCGTCGCCGGGATCGTCGCCATGATCGTGCGCCCCTGGGCCGACGACGAGGCGTCCGCGAACGAGCCGCCGGCGAGCGGTGACGTCTACGCGCGGTACCTCGGCACCTGGACCGGCAAGGTCGACCGGCGGCGCGGCACGCGGGTGTCGTCGTCCGCCGCGACCATGACCATCGCCCGGGGCGGGCCCGGCCAGACGGTCGGCACCAGCGACTACCCCGCGCTGAACTGCAACGGCGGGCTCAAGCTGCTCGAGCTGACCTGGACCGACCTGCGCCTGGAGGAGCACATCGGCCAGGGCGCGTGCACGCCGGTCGTGACGATCACGCTCAGGTCCGAGAAGGACGGGACGCTGACCTACTCGTACCGGACGGCCTCGGACCAGGGCAGCGGACGCCTGCGCAAGGTCGCCTGAGCGAGGATGGGGCCATGTCCCGACGTTCTTCCTGCCCCTGCGGCCTGCCCGCCTCCTACGACGACTGCTGCGGGCGCCTGCACCGCGGCGAGGTCCGGGCCGAGACGGCCGAGCGGCTCATGCGCTCGCGCTACAGCGCGTTCACCGTCCAGGACGCGGACTACCTGATCAGGAGCTGGCACCCGGCGACCCGGCCCGCCGAGGTCGGCTTCGAGCCGGACCTCCGGTGGGAGGGGCTGGAGATCATCGGCACCGCGGCGGGCGGGCCGTCCGACACCAGGGGCACGGTCGAGTTCCGCGCCGCGTTCCGGCAGGGCGGGCAGGCGGGGTCGCTGCACGAGGTGAGCCGCTTCGTCCGGCACGACGAAGGCGTGTGGGTTTACCTGAAGGGCAATGTCACCTGACCCTGGAGTCCTATGAACCAAACCGGGTAACTTGCCATCAAAGCCAATCAGGAGCTTCTTTTCGACACCCCTCGGGACATGGTCTCCCCGGGGCCGGTCAGCAGGATGGCAAACGTTGCGCGTGGACAGGCGATTTCGTGTTCTGGGACTCTTGCTGGCCGGTGGCCTCGCGGTGTCCGCATGCCAGGGCGACTCGGGCGGTTCCGGTGGGGGCGGCGGTGGCGGCGGTTCGAAGGCCGCGCCCGCCAAGGTGACGATCACCCCCGCGTCCGACACCAAGAAGGCCCGTCCCGACTCCGGCGTCACGGTGACGGCCGCCGGCGGCAAGCTCGACGCGGTCAGCGTCAAGGCCGGGTCCAAGGACGTCGCCGGCACGTTCAACGCCGCGCGGACCGAGTGGAAGTCCACCTGGACGCTCTCCCCCAGCACCTCGTACGAGGTGAGCGCGACCGCCAAGAACGCCGACGGCGCCGCCGCGCAGGCCACCAGCAAGTTCAGGACGCTCAAGCCGGACGAGACCCTGTCGGCCTCGCTGGACTGGATCCTCGAGGGCAACCGCGGCAAGGAGTACGGCGTCGGGACGCCGATCATCCTCAACTTCGACCGCGAGGTCCACAACAAGGAGCAGGTCGAGAAGGCGCTGGAGGTCAAGGCCGAGAAGCCGGTCGAGGGCGCCTGGCGGTGGATCGGCAATCAGCAGGTGGTCTACCGCACCAAGACCTACTGGCCCGCGCACCAGAAGGTCACGCTCGTCGCCCACCTGGCCGGCGTGCGGTCGTCCAAGGGCGTGTACGGGACGAAGGACCTCACCCGCACGTTCGAGATCGGTGAGTCCCGGATCTCCACGGTCGACCTCAAGAAGCACCGCAGGATCACCAAGGTGGACGGCAAGAAGGAGAAGTCGGTGCCGGTCAGCGGCGGCAACGGCACCACCCTCGAATACACCACCACCAGCGGCATCCACCTGACCATGGAGAAGAACAACCCGACCCGCATGATCTCGCCGGGCCGCAAGAAGGGCGACCCCGGCTACTACGACCTGCTGATCAACTACGCGGTCCGGATCTCCAACAGCGGCGAGTACCTGCACCAGACCTCGGGCGAGTACTACTGCCTGGGCAGGGAGAACTGCAGCCACGGCTGCGTCCGGCAGCCCGACGCGGCCGCGGTCAAGTTCTACAAGAACTCCCAGCCCGGCGACGTCGTGATCGTCACCGGCACCCGGCGCGACCTGGACTGGCAGAACGGCTGGTCGTTCTGGGAGCTGTCCTGGGACAAGTGGAAGAAGGGCAGCGAGCTCGACTGACCCCGCGGTTCGGCAGGGGCCGATTCTGCGGGGGTCGGTTCGCTAGGGCAACCGACTAGCATGGCCGGGGTGAAGCGCACCCCCTTTGACAAGTGGCCCTGCTCGGTGGCCCGCACGGTCGACCTCCTCGGCGACTGGTGGACGCCGCTGGTGCTGCGCGAGGCGTCGTACGGGGTCACGCGCTTCGACGACTTCGTCACGAGCCTGCGCATCGGGCGCAACGTCCTCACGCAGCGGCTCAACCGGCTCGTCGAGGAGGGCCTGCTCGACAAGGTCCCCTACCAGGAACGGCCGGTCCGCTACGAATACCGCCTGACCGAGAAGGGCGAGGACTTCTTCCCGGTGCTGGCCGCCATGGTCCGCTGGGGCGACAAGTGGATGTCGGGCGACGAGGGGCCGCCGATCCTGCTGCGGCACACGACCTGCGGGCACACGACGCACGCCGAGGTCGTGTGCGCCGAGTGCCGCGAGCCGCTCGACCGCCGGCACGTCCGGCCCGAGCTGGGGCCGGGCTTCCCCCAACGCCTGCGCGAGAAGGCCGGGGAGCTACCGCGCTTCGCCGGCGGCGCCGCCGACCCCGCCACGGGCTCCGGCGGCTGAGAGGGAGTCCACCGGCAGGGCCTCCACCCTGGCGGGCACGTGCTTGTGCCACGGCGTGCCCGCGAACGCGTCGCGGTCCTCCGCCGCGGTGAGCTCGTTCGGCGCCACGCCGGCCGTCTGCCCCTCGCCGTCCGACAGGCCGAAGCCGTTGGGCAGCGAGACGTGTCCCGGGCGCATCCGGTCGGTCGGGTCGACGGTGACCTCGGTGCTGCCGCGCCTGGTCGTGAGCCGCACCCGGTCGCCCGCGGCGACGCCGAGCCGCGCCGCGTCCGCCTCGTTCATCCGCAGCGTGCCCGCGGCGTCGCGGCGCCGCCAGCCGGGGTCGCGGATGATCGTGTTGGCGGTGAACGCGCGCCGCTCGCCCGCCGACAACACGAACGGCCAGTCCGCCTGCGGGCCGGGGCGCGGGCGGTCGGCGAGCCGGGCGACCTCGCCCAGCAGCTCAGGGACGTCCAGCCGGATCCGCCGCCCGCCTAGCCGCCGCCAGGTCTCGTCGTACTCGTCGTCGGTGATGACCACGCCGCGCGGGCCCGACACGATCGCGTCGAAGAGCCGTTCGCCCGCCTCGAACCCCTCGCCGTACCCGGCGCGCCGCACGCCGTCCGGGTTGGACTGGGCGCACTTGTGCGCGGCGGCCCAGAGCGCGGCGGCCGACGCGGCGCCGTCCGGCAACGTCGGGCCGAGGGTCCGGTAGAGCAGCACCGCCCCGAGCCGGGCGAGGTCGGGCCGTTCGGCCAGCGTGGTCAGGAACGCCTCCGCGAACGCCTGCCGCCCCCTGGCGGCCGCCTCCCGGAGCGGCGCGTAGTCGTCCTCGCCGAGCGCGCCCGCGGCCTCGACCAGCCGGGCGTGGATCTCGGGCTCGGGCAGGACGCCGTCCGGCGCGTCGACCACCGGGTGGCGCAGATGGAAGATGTTGCGCGGGAAGTCGAAGTTGAAGAACGTCGCCTCGTGCTTCTCGTACTGCGTGGGCGCGGGCAGCACGTAGTCGGCCAGCCGCGCGGTCTCGGTCATCGCGACGTCGATGACCACCACCAGCTCCAGCGCCTCCAGCGCCGCCCGCATCGCGGCCGAGTCGGCGAGCGAGTGCGCCGGGTTGGCGCTCTCGACGAGCATCGCGCGGTACCGGTCCGGATGGTCGGTGAGGATCTCCTCGGCGATCACGTTGCACGGCACGAGCCCGCCGATGATCTGCGCGCCGGCCACCGGGCTGCGCGGCCCCTCGCCCGCCGGATGGCCGCGGTCGCGCCCGATCGGCGCCAGCGCGGAGAACACGTACTGAGCGCCGCGCTTGCCCAGGTTGCCGGTCAGCAGCCAGATCAGCTTCTCGACGTAGCTGACCACCGTGGAGTCGCGGTTCATCTGGACGCCGAGATCCTCCAGCACCGCGACCGACGACGCCGCCGCCAGGCGCCGGGCCGCCGCGCGGACGAGGTCCTCGTCCACGTCGGCGATCCCGCAGCAGTCCGCGACGTCCACCGCGGCCAGGACGGCCGTCACCGCCGCCACGCCGTCGGCGTGCTCGGCCAGCCATCCGTCCGCGATCAGCCCCTCCTGCACCAGCACCGCCGCCAGCGCCGTGAGCAGGTAGAGGTCGGTGCCCGGCCGCACCCTCAGATGGAAGTCGGCGAGCTCGGCGGTCTCGGTCCGGACCGGATCGATCACGATCATCGACCGTTCCGGGTCCTTGGCGATCTCCTTCAGCACCGACCTGGCCCGCGGGAAACCGTGCGACTGGTAGGGGTTCTTGCCGACGAACAGGGCGACCTCGCAGTGCTCCACGTCCGCCCGGTTGGGCAGGCCGAGCATCCGCGCGTTCACCCAGAACTCGCCGGTCTTCTCCTGCGCGAGCGCGCTCGACCGGTAGCGCATGCCGAACGCGTGCATCGTCGCCGGGGCGTACGCGCCGCCGAGGTGGTTCCCCTGGCCGCCACCGCCGTAGTAGAAGATCGACTGCCCGCCGTGCGTCGCCCCGATCTCCTGGAGGCGCGCCGCGATCTCGGCGATCGCGGTGTCCCAGCCGATCTCCTCGAACGTGCCGTCCGCGCGGCGCCGCAGCGGCCGGGTGATCCGCCCCGACCGGCCGTTCTGGTAGTGGTCCAGGCGCAGCGCCTTGTTGCAGGTGTAGCCCTGGGAGGCCGGATGGGCCCTGTCACCGCGGATCTTGTCGAACGTCCTGCCGTCCGCCCCCACCAGGATCTCGATCCCGCAGTTGCACTCGCAGAGGATGCAGGCGCTCGGCCGCCACTCGCCCGCGGCCGCTCCGGTCTTGCCCATCGGACCTCCCTGGGTCGCTCGCGCTCCCTGGGCGGCACTCTAACGGAGTCAGTTCTTTAGCGAAACCCACTCATCCGTACATCATCAGCCCGCCGAACGCGCTCCAGGAGGCGGTGCAGAAGACCACGGCCGTGACGGCCATCGCCAGCCCGAGCGCACCCGGCCTGAACCGGCTGGTGGCCAGCGCGACCAGCCAGTGCACGACGCCGATGAACGCGGCCGCGACGGCGAACGCCCACCACGCCCGCGCCGCCCCGTTCGGCTGCACGTAGAGCGTGAACATCAGCAGCAGGGCGACGGTCCCCGCGGTGAACAGCCCCGCCAGCACCCAGGCCGCGACCCGGCCCGCCCCCAGCGCCTTCTCGATCATGATCGTCTCGTACCCGCCGGAGTGCCAAGCCGCGGTCACGCGCTTCCTCCCGAATCCCCAACAACACCACCCGTCTCCGGCGATGCCGGGCCCTTGATAGACATAGGGCGTGATCAAGGTGCTGCTGGCCGATGACCACCATGTCGTGCGGGGCGCGCTCGCCGCCCTCCTCGACCTGGAACCCGACCTGACCGTGGTCGCCCAGGTCGGCACGGGCGACAAGGTCGTCGCGACCGCCCGCGCGACCGGCCCCGACGTCGCCGTCCTCGACGTCGACATGCCAGGCCTCGACGGCCTCACCGCGGCCGCCGACCTCCACACCGCGCTCCCCGCCTGCCGCGTCCTCATCCTCACCGGCCACGGCAAGCCCGGCCACCTGCGCCGCGCGCTGGGCGCCCACGTCAGCGGCTTCCTCCTCAAGACCGCCCCGCCGGACGACCTGGTCGCCGCCGTCCGCGCAGTCGCCGAGGGCCGCCGCGTCCTCGACCCCAGCCTCGCGCTCACCGCCTGGGACGTCACCGAGAACCCGCTCACCCCGCGCGAGACCGACGTGCTCCGCCTGGCCGCCGAGGGCGCCGAGGCCCCCGAGATCGCCGAACGCCTCCACCTCACCCCGGGCACCGTGCGCAACTACCTGACCGCCGTCGTCACCAAACTCAACGCCCGCAACCGCACCGACGCCGCCCGCATCGCCACCGACGCCGGCTGGATCTGACGCCGGTCCGCCGCCGGCCCGCCGGTGAGGGTGTGCGGAGAGTGATGGATCGCGGGCGCCCGCACAAATTTCTGGAGAAAAATCGAGCGGCCGGATCCGGCGCGCGCGGGCCCGCCGGGCAGAGCGGGTTCGGCCATACCAGTCGAGGGTGGGGTGTGGACCGGACGGCCGGTCGCGGCCGGGGCACGGACGGGCCCGGGCGGCGGGACGGGTAACAGTTAAGACTCCTACTAACTGGACCTCTTGAACTGGTACGGACCACCTCTTATCTTCATGGCCACGCGCGATTCTGCTCGTAGGGCACTCGCACCGCGCACAATTTTTCATGCGCGCAAGGGGGGTGAACGGCGGCTTCCGGCCGCAGAGGGACCACGCCAAGCGGCCACGCGCCGCACCGGGGGGTTGGCGGCAAGCGAACCAGGGCGTCACGGGCGCCTCGTAGTGAAGCCGGAGAAGGCGGGGACAGATGAAGCGGCACCTCATGGGCGCCATGGCGGTGGGTCTGACGTTGGCCCTCGGCGTGAGCGGCTGCAGCAAGGGAAGCTCGTCGGGCGACGGCGACTCGGACGGCAAGACGATCAAGTTCGTCGCGGCGATCTACGACGACAACACCAAGGGTTTCTGGGACGGCCTCATCAAGGACTTCGAGGCCAAGAACTCCGGCTACAAGGTCCAGCTCGAGATGGTCGACTGGACGCAGATGGACGCCAAGGTCAAGACCTACGTCCAGACCAAGCAGGTCCCCGACGTCCTCAACTACAACGCGTTCTCCGACTTCGCCCGGGACGGCCTGATCTACAAGGCGTCCGAGGTAGTGTCCCCGCAGGTGCTGAGCGACTTCACGCCCACGTTCGTCGAGCAGGCCAAGTACCAGGGCGAGCAGTACGGACTGCCGTTCATCAGCAGCGCGCGGCTGCTGTTCTACAACAAGGACCTGCTCGGCAAGGCCGGCATCAACGAGCCGCCGAAGACCTGGGCGGAGGTCAAGACCGCCGCCCAGAAGATCAAGGCCAAGGGCACCATCGGGTACGGCCTGCCGCTCGGCCCCGAGGAGTCGCAGGCCGAGTTCTACTCCTGGACGATGAACAACGGCGGCGGCTGGGTCGACGCGTCCGGCAAGTGGACCATCGACCAGCCGGCCAACGTCGAGACGCTGGAGTACCTGCGCGACCTCAACAAGTCGGGGCTGACGCAGCCGAACCCGGAGACGACCGACCGCAAGACGGTCTTCAACCAGTTCGCCCAGGGCAAGATCGGCATGGCCATCGGCGGGCCGTTCACCCGTGAGGCGTTCATCAACAAGGTCAACAAGGACCTGCCGTACGGCGTCGCGCCGCTGCCGAGCAAGAGCGGCACCGAGCACAACACCCTCGGCGTGATGGACGTGCTCGCCGCGTTCAAGAAGAGCGACGGCAAGAACAAGGACGCCATCACCAAGTTCCTCAACCACTTCTACCAGGCGGAGAACACCTCCAAGTTCCTCAAGCTGGAGGGCTTCCTGCCGGTGACGAAGTCGGCCGGCGACGCGCTGAGCGCCGACCCGTACTTCAAGCAGTTCGTGGACGCGCTGCCGACGTCGAAGTTCGCGCCGACCGGCAACCCGGCGTGGAGCGCGGTCGCCGGCGCCGTGAAGCAGGACCTCGGCTCCGCGGTGTCGACCAAGGACCCGAAGAAGGTGCTGGGCGACATCCAGGCGACCGCCGAGAAGAGCGGCAGCTGAGTTGCAGGACTTGAAGACCCGTGGTGCCGGGGCGGTCGCCGCCCCGGCACCACGTGCCACGTTCGGGCGGCGCCTGCTCCGCGCGCTCGCGCCGCTGCCCTGGCTCGGCCCGTCCATCCTGCTGATCCTGGTCGTGGTGTTGTGGCCGGTCGTCGAGATGGTCCGCACGTCCACCCTGAAGATCAGCTCTTCGGGTGTGACGCTCGGGTCGAACGGGACCACGAACTACTCGGACCTCTTCGCCGAGGACGACCTGCTGCCGGTGCTGGGACGCACGCTCTTCTGGGTCGTCGGCGTCGTGGTCGTCACGCAGGTGTTGTCGCTGGCGCTCGGGCAGCTGCTCAACGCGCGCTTCCCCGGGCGCCGCGCCGTGCGGTGGGCGGTGATCGTGCCGTGGGCGGCGTCGGTGCTGATGACCGCGCTCATCTGGAAGTGGATGCTCGACAACTACTCGGGCCTGGTCAACCGCGTCCTGCTCGACCTCAACGTCATCGACAAGCCGGTCAACTGGCTGGC
Organism: Spirillospora sp. NPDC047279; assembly: GCF_040643285.1. Taxonomy (NCBI): domain Bacteria; kingdom Bacillati; phylum Actinomycetota; class Actinomycetes; order Streptosporangiales; family Thermomonosporaceae; genus Spirillospora; species Spirillospora sp. NPDC047279. The sequence goes on along the minus strand of NZ_JBEYUA010000003.1, from coordinate 251,341 downwards.
GCACCCCGAGTGGGCGATGATCTGGATGATGTGGGTGGCGGTCTTCGTCTCCCTGCCGTTCACCTCGTTCGTCATCCTCGCCGGGCTCCAGACCATCCCGGACGACGTGTACGAGGCGGCGCGCGTCGACGGCGCCACCGGCCGGCGCACGTACTTCCAGATCACGCTGCCGCTGCTACGCCCCGCGATCCTGATCGCCTCGATCGTGAACGTGATCAACGTCTTCAACTCGTTCCCGATCATCTGGGCGATGACCGGCGGCGGCCCCGGCCACGCCACCGACACCACCACGACGTTCATGTACAAGATCGCGTTCTATGACCAGAACGTGGGCGAGTCGGCGGCCATGGCGGTCGTCAACTTCGCGCTCGTGCTCATCATGGTGCTGCTCTACCTGCGCGCCTCACGCTGGCGGGAGGAGGTCCGATGAGGCCCCGCACTGTCATCCTCGCCGGCCTCGGCTGGCTGGTCGGGCTGTTCTTCCTGGTCCCGTACATCCAGATGTTCCTCACCTCGCTCAAGCCCGAGGACGAGCTCACCAGATCGCCCGGGACCTACCTGCCGTCCGACTGGAAGTGGTCGAACTACATCGACGTCTGGTCGTCCCAGCCGATCTGGCAGAACATGCAGGTCTCCCTGGTCGTCTCGGCCGCCGCGACGCTGGTCACGCTCCTGTGCGCGCTGCCCGCCGCCTACTACACCGCGCGCAACCGGTTCCGCGGCCGCAACGGCTTCCTGCTGCTCGTCCTCATCACCCAGATGTTCGCGCCCACCGCGCTGGTGATCGGCATCTACCGGGAGATGGTCGCGCTCGACCTGACCGACACCCTGCTCGCGCTGATCCTGGTGAACGCGGCGTTCAACCTGCCGTTCTGCGTGTGGATCCTGCACGGCTACTTCGCCAGCATCCCCAAGGAGCTCGAGGAGGCGGCCTTCCTGGACGGCGCGGGCCGGATGAGCGCCCTGACCCGGGTCACCCTCCCCATCTCGCTGCCCGGCGTGGTGACGGCCGTCGTCTACACGTTCATCGCGGCCTGGAACGAGTACATCATCGCCCTCACCGTGACGGCCTCGCCCAACCGCCGGCCGCTCACCGTCGCGATCCCCTCGTTCGTGACCCAGTACCAGGAGCACTGGCAGTTCCTGTTCGCCACCTCGCTGATCGCGATCGTCCCCGTCGTGATCCTCTTCATCTTCATCGAGCGGTACCTGATCGGCGGCCTGACCGCGGGGTCGGTGAAATGAGCGTCATCGCGATCGACGTCGGCGGCACGTCCATGAAGGGCGCGATCATCGCCGGCGGCGACGTCCTGGAGACCGAGCGCCGCCCCACCCTCCGCGAACGCGGCCCGGACGTGGTGGTCGACTCCATCCTCGACTTCGCCGCCGACCTCAAGGCACGCGCCGCGCTCAAGGGCGGCGCCCCGCTCGCGGCCGGCCTCGCCCTCCCCGGCATCGTGGACGACGCGACCGGCACCGCCGTACGTTCCGCCAACATCGGCTGGGAGAACGTCCCCGTCCGCGACCTCGCCACCGCCCGCCTGGGGCTCCCGGTCGCCGTCGCGCACGACGTCCGCACCGGCGGCGTCGGCGAGGCCGCCCACGGCGCCGGCCGCGACACCTCCGACTTCCTCTTCGTCCCCATCGGCACCGGCATCGCCGCCGCCCTGATGATCAACGGCGCGCCCTATCCCGGCGCCACCTCCTGGAGCGGCGAGATCGGCCACATCGTCGTCCGCCCCGACGGCGAACCCTGCGCCTGCGGCGCCCGCGGCTGCCTGGAGACCTACGCCTCCGCCGCCTCCATCTCACGCCGCTACAGCGCCCTGCGCGTCCCCGTCCGCGCGTCCATCGGCATCTGGGGGACCGAGTCCCCTCCCCCTTCCGGACCGCACGTCCCCGCCGAGGAGGTCATCGCCCGCGCCGAGTCCGGCGACGTCCTGGCCTCCCGCGTGTGGACCGAGGCCCTGGACACGCTCGCCGACGCCCTGGCGACCGCCACGATGATGCTCGACCCCTCCCGCATCGTCATCGGCGGCGGCCTCGCCGAAGCGGGCCCCCGCCTCTTCGCCCCTCTCGCCGTGCGCCTCGCCCAGCGCCTCCCGCTGCGGCCGCCGCCGCCCCTGGTCCCCGCCCAGCTGGGCACGGAGGCCGCCGTGCACGGCGCCGCCGTCCTGGCCCTCCACGCCGCCGAGACCTGACCCACACCCCGGACAGTCCCTCCCGTTCACAGCCAGCCGAACCAAAGCCGCACGAGAGAGCTCCCCTCAATCCAGTCATGGCCACGGCACCGCGGAGCGCGCGCCACAGCCGCCCTCCGGCCTCGACCGCCTGTCGCGCGTCAGACTTAGTGGCGCAGGAGTTAGTTGGGACTTCTGTGCCTGAAGGAGACGCATCGTGAGTCGCCCCCCACAGTTCTGGGTGGAGGACAAGCTGCGGATCGTGTTGTCGGTCCTGGCTGGTGAGATGACGGTCGCGGAGGCGGCCCGGCGGAACAAGACGTCGGGGACCTCGGTGGCCAAGTGGAAGGCCCAGTCCCTGGAGGGTGGAAAGCAGGGCCTGGCGTCGGCCCGGTCGTCGGGTGCCTCGACCAGGGAGAAGCAGTTGGAGGCCGAGATCGCCGATCTGCACGCGGCGCTGGGTGAGGCGCATGTGCAGCTGCGGGCGTGGAAGAAGTCGGCCGAGGGGCGCCTGGCCCCTTCGCGGACCTCGAGGTGATCCGCCAAGACGCGGCGATGCCGATCTCGAGGTTCTGCCGGCTGACCGGCATCCCGCGCCGCACCTGCACCCGGTGGCGTGCCAAGCAGGCGGTCCAACGGCCGCCCAAGGGACCATGGCCCGCCCCGGTCGTGGATGAGATCGAGCCGACGGCGGCCAAGTACGCCGCGGACTGGCCGGCCTGGGGCCACCGCAAGATTCACTGGCTGATGGCCGCGGACGGGCACACCGCCTCGGCCTCCAGTGTGGAGCGGGCGATGCGACGCCGTGGCCTGCTCCAGCCGATCGACTACCAGGGCGAACGCCGCCGGCTCGCAGCGGTGCGCAAGACTGCGTTCGCCGATCCGCCCACCGCGCCGAACCAGGTGTGGCAGCTGGACTTCTCCGAGCACGAGACCACCGCGGGCGGGATCTGGCGGATCGCCGGGGTGACCGACTACTTCACCAGGTACGAACACGGCTGGCACATCGCCCCGACCTGCACCGGGGCCGATGCCATCGCCGCGGCGCAACTGGCGATCGCCGAGGCCGAGCGATTGGCGGGCTGCGCGCTGGAACAGGCCTTGGCCGACCCGGTGACGGGCGAGCCAGCCAAGATCAAGCTGGTCACCGACAACGGGCCCGCGTTCAAGGGCGCCGCGTTCGCTCGGTTCATCGCGGGCCGGACCGAGTTCGTGCATATCCGCCCCCGCCGCCGCTCACCCGGCCAGAACGGCGTCCGCGAGCGCGCGTACGGATCGCTGAAGTACCAACACCTGTACCGGATCGAGATCGACGATCTGCCTGCGCTGGCCCGCGAGGCCGAGACCTATCGGCAGATCTTCAACCACATCCGGCCCCATCAGAGCCTCGGCGGCCACCGGCCGATCGAGATCTACACCGACCCGAGCCTGCATCCCAAACTTTCAGACCCGGGTTTCTGAGCCCAATTCTTGACGCGGGACACGCCCACCTACGGGCGAACTCAGGTCAGGCACCAACCGCTGCCAAAGACAACCAACCTAGGCGGGTTCCTTGGTTGTCGTCCCGTCCAGCAAGCAGCCCAGCAAGACCCCGGGGCAGCCGCGCTACGCCGCCTGTGAGCAGGCCTGTGGACCCGGCGGGGGGCTGGTGCCGGGTCTCAAGGCGGTGTGCGGGTGGTTGCTCAGGCCGCGAGGTGGTGATCATCCCAGGGGTTATCGCCGCCTGGGTCGGGTGATCGTCCCGTGGGCCATCTGTCCCGTCTGGATCTCGCCACCCCGCCAGGCGGCAGCGTCCGGTAGACGTACAGTCCGTGCTGGTTCTTGCTGATGTTGATCTGGTCGGGGTGGGTGTGTTTCCACCTGTTGTGCCAGCCGCAGCACAGCGCGAGCTTGTCGATGTCGGTCGGGCTCTGTCCCAGTGCCCATCCGTCGATGTGGTCGACTTCGCAGAGGAAGCCGGGGACTTCGCAGCCGTGGACGGCGCAGCTGTCGTACTGGGTTTCCAGCACCCTGCGTTGGCCTGGGCTGGCGATGCGGGTGGTGTGGCCCAGGTAGAGCGGCACGTTCCCCGGCCCCAGGAGCAGCGGTGAGACGCCGGCGGTGAGCGCCAGCCGCCGCACCTGCTCGGCCGGGATGGGGGTGCCGTCCCGCAGCCAACCGGGCGCATCCTCGCCCATCAGCGTCTCCAGGTTGGCGATGACGGTGACGCGGGTGTCGTTGTGCCCGTGTGACAGCACGGTGGTGAGGGCGGCTGCCGTCCGTTCACCCAGGTCTCGTCGGTCGTCGGCCCCGGCTGGTTTGGCCAGGTGGCCGAGGGTGCCGTCCAGGATCGCGGCGTCTTCGGGATTGAGCCACCCGTTCACATACGACCCACCATCCAACGACCGGCTCAACGTCAACCACGAACGCTCGTACCCGCGCTTGACGTCCTCAGGCGCCTTCTCGGTGCCGTCGACCTCAGAGACCAGATCGTGGATCTTGCGGCCCAATCGGGCGACCTTGCCCGCCGACAGCCCGTCGTTGGCGGCGTTCAACAGGATGTCCTCGGCGGCCGCGCAGTCCTCATCGTTCAACCGCTGCACGGCGTCGGCAACCGTAGCCGCGTAGCCGAGCGACAGGGCACCGGCAGCCAGGTCCTTACTCACCCGCTCCAAACGCGGCAACTGCCGGGCCAGGGTGACGCGTTCTTTCGCGCGGCCTTCCCGCATCCCCAGACGGCAGCGCAGCCACGCCTGGGTGGACGGCAGCCCCCAGTGCTTCATTTCACCGGTGCGGTCCACCGTCGCGATCATCGCGGCCAATGCGAATTCGCCTTGATCGAACGCGCGCGCCAGGTCTTCGGCCAGCTCCATGCAGGCAGACCCGGAGTCGGGTGCGGGGCGGTGGGCGAGGTGGGTGGCGATCGCGGCTACCGCTTCCACCAATTCCGCGGTGGAGGCGGTCTCTAGATCCGCGACGATCGAATGCATGTCTTGATTATATCGATGGTGACGGATTGCAATTATCTGATTACGGACATTTCGATTGGCCGCAGCTGGCCAACAATTCCCTGGCCGGTGGGCGGGCGGATCTTTCGTCCCACGGCGGTGGGTGCGCGGCCCGGCACGGGTGAGCCGGAGTCTAAGCCGGTTGCTGCAGGTGGACGGCTGAGCGGAGCCGAACTGACCCACCGCGCACGCCCTTCCGCCCTTCCGCCCTTCCGCCCTTCCGCCCTTCCGCCCTTCCGCCCTTCCGCCCTTCCGCCCTTCCGCCCTTCCGCCCTTCCGCCCTTCCGCCCTTC